>DATFLO010000065.1:0-5353 GCA_035267605.1 Gammaproteobacteria bacterium | reverse complement strand
CGCGCAAGCCTGCGGTCTGGCCGCCGAGGCCGCCCCCGCCGCCGAGCTCGTCGGCACGGCCGCCGAGGCCCGGCGGTTCGTCGACCGCAGCGGCATCGACGGGCTGCGGCTGGACCTCGCCCCCGGCCACAGCGGCGGCGGCAACCGCAAGGGCCGGCTGGACTACAACCGCCTCAAGCAGGTGGACCAGACCCTGGGCTCGCCGCTGTCCGTCGATCCGGGCGAGGACCTGTCCGAGGACCAGTACCACCGCCTGATCCGCCACGGCGTGGCCGCCATCGCCTGCCGCATCCGCCTCCCGCAGGCGGCCGGCGACGAGGGCGGCGACCCCCTGGCAGGGCTGGCCGACGCCGTAGCCGCCGAGGCCGAGCGCCGCATGCGGGTGTGGGGCGCCGCCGGACGGGCGGCCGAGGTGCTGGCCCAGTGCACCCCCTGGGAGGGCGCCGAGCAGGTGCTGCTGTGCAACTTCCCGGAGGCCCCGGAAGGCGGCACGGAGGCCGCCCTCGCCCGCGGCGAGGAGCTCCTGGGGCGCATCCCCGGCGTGCGCGAGGCGGCGGGCATGGCGGCGGCCAGCGACGACGCCCCCTACCGCTACGCCTGGCGGGTGCGCCTGTGCCACTCCGCCGCCCTGGCCAGCTTCCAGGAGCACCCCGACCGCGCCGCCCTCGCCAACGGCGGCGTGCACCCCGGCGCCCAGGGATGCACGGGCATCCCCTACCGCCGGATCCCCGCCGGTACCGCCGCGGCTTCGCCGTCGGCGGAGGCCTCGGCGGCCAAGGTGGCGGCCCTGGCCCCCGGCCACTGGCGGAACCCGGCATGAGCCCGAGCGAGTCCGCCGCCGCCCCGCGGTCGGCGTCATGAGCCTGGTGGTGGTGGCCCGCGCCGACCGGCCGCTGGTCCGCACCTGCCAGGTGGTCGGCCACTTCCTGGCCCATCGCCGGCGGCGGCAGCCGGAGCGGGGCGTGGAGCCCCTGCTGGGGATCTGGCGCGATCCGGCGCCGCTGGAGACGGTCACCGCGCTGGGCCGGCCGCCGACCGCGGCGGGGACCGGGCCGCTGGTGCAGGAGAGCTTCGGCCACGAGGGCGAGTGGTACGCCTGCCGGCTCGCCGCCGATCCCGGCCCCCCGGGAGAGATGGAGACCCTGGGGACCCTGCTCGGTCTGCTGCTGGAGGCCGCCGGGCCAAAAGGGGGCGCGGGCTTCGCGCCGTGCTTCCCCGGGGCCACCCCCGAGCACCGGATCGCCTCGCGGCTGGAGCGCCTCTCCGGGCGGTTCCCGGACACCCTGACCCGGCCGGTCACCCAGGACCGGGAGACCGGCCGCCTGCTGCCGCAGCCCGACCCCCGCACCATCCAGGCCCCTTAGCCGGGGAATTGCAAAACAACAAGAGCGGTTGGGCGCAACTTCCGGGTTAGGCCCCTGCAACCGGAATTCGTTTCCCGCGGGGCCGGGGCCCAGCCGCACCGCTCCCCGCCTCCCTGCTACAGTGGGCGCCCAACCCACCCCGCGGGAGCCGGACATGCCCCACAAGCACGCCGTCGCCATCCTGGCGGGCATCGTCGTCGCCGTCCTGGCCGGCATCACCATCGGCTGGATCGGCGGCCAGCCGGTGTCCGCCGTGGCCTGGATGGGCACGGTCTTCCTCAACGCCCTGCAGATGCTGGTGATCCCGCTGGTGCTGGCGGCCGTCATCAGCGGCGTCATCAGCGTCGGCGACGTGCGCCACATCGGCTCGGTGGGCGGCTGGACGGTGGCCTACTACCTGGCCACCACCGCCATTGCGGTGCTCATCGGCCTGGTCATGGTCAACCTCATCCAGCCCGGCGCCGGCGTCGGCCTGGAGGGCGCGGCCTCGGTGCCGGAGACCATCGCCGGCGGTCAGGGCGCCGGCGCCGCCGACTTCATCAACTCCCTGCTGCCGCCCAACCTGGTGGCGGCCGCCGCCGACACCCAGCTGCTGCCGCTGATCGTGTTCGCCCTGGCCCTGGGGGTGGCGGTGGTGGCGGTGGGCGAGCCGGCGCGGCCGGTGGCCGCGTTCTTCCAGGGCCTCAACGAGGCCATCATGAAGCTGGTGATCTGGCTCATGTACCTGGCGCCGCTGGGCATCCTGGGACTGGTGGCCGGCCGGCTGGGCGCCGCCGGCGGCGGCGAGGCGCTGATCCAGCAGATTTCGGCGGTGGGCTGGCACGTGGTCACGGTGCTCTCCGGCCTGGCCGTCCACTTCGTGGTGCTCACCGTGATCCTGGGGCTGGTGGCCGGGCGCGGCCTGTCCTATCTGGTGACCATGCTGCGCGCCGTGCTCACCGCGCTGGCCACCGCCAGCTCCTCCGGCACCCTGCCGCTGACCATGGAGGGCGTGCGCGAGAACGGCGTCGATCCGCGCGCGGCGCGCCTCGTCCTGCCCCTCGGGGCCACCGTCAACATGGACGGCACCGCCCTGTACGAGGCCTGCGCGGTCATGTTCATCGCCCAGGCCTACGGACTGGACCTGACCCTGGCCCAGCAGGGTATCGTGTTCGTGACGGCCACCCTGGCCGCCATCGGCGCCGCCGGCATCCCCGAGGCCGGCCTGGTGACCATGGTCATCGTGCTCAACGCCGTGGGGCTGCCGGTGGAGGGCATCGGCCTGCTGCTGGCGGTGGACTGGCTGCTGGACCGCTTCCGCACCGCCACCAACGTCTGGGGCGACGCCGTGGGCGCCGCGGTGGTGGACCGCCTGCTGCGCCGGCGCCATTGGCAGGCGCCCGGCCAGGAGGCCTGAGCACCCTGCCCGGACGAGGACGCAGCGTTACGGGGCGCGGCCCCGAAGGAGAGGCGAACATGGACGACGACAACCACGGCGAGCGCGAGGCCAACGGCGCCGCCGAATTCGACGCCGGCTGCGCCTTCCAGGACGCCGCCGACCTGGCCACGCGCTTCGCCCGCCTGGGGCTGGAGGCCGCTGCCGCGCCGCTGGCCTGGCTGCCGGATCCGGCCCGCGACCAGCTGCGCCACTCCGCCGGCGACGCCCTGCGCGGCCTGGCGGTGGCACCGCGGGTGCTGTCCGGCATCCTCGACGAGCTGGCGCGCGAGGTGGAGGTGCCCATGGAGGAATCGGACCTGGGCAGCCGCCGCCGGGCCGAGGCCGGGGAGCGCACGACCGGCGACGAGACCGGCGGGGAGGGCGCCTGAGCCCATGCGGATCCTGATCCTGGGCGCCGGCTACGCCGGCCTGCGCGCCGCCCTCGACCTGGGCCACGCCCGTGGCCGCGGACAGCTGCCGCCGGAAACCGAGATCGTCCTGGTGGAGCGCGCCGAGTGCCACCGCGTGATCTTCTGGATGCACCAGGTAGCCGCCGGCACCCTGGCCGGCGACGACGCCTGCATCGACTACGCCGGCCTGCCGCTGGACCAGGTCACCCTCGAGCGCGCCGAGGTCCGCCGGATCGACCCGGATGCCGGCATGGTCGCCACCTCCGCCGGCGAGCTGGGCTACGACCGGCTCGTCCTGGCCCTGGGCTCGGTGCCCGCCCTGCCCGGCATCCCCGGGCTGGCCGAGCACGCCCACACCCTGCGCGACCGGGACGGGGCCGAGGCCCTGCACGATGCCCTGGAGGGGACCTTGCGCCGCGCCGGACTGGCCGACGGCGTCGCCGAGCAGGAGCGCCTGGCCACGGTGGCGGTGGCCGGGGGCGGCTTCACCGGCTGCCAGCTGGCCGGCGAGCTGGCCCACCGCCTGCCGAACCTGGCGGACCGCCACGGGGTGGCGGTCCGCCACCTCCGGCTGGTGCTGCTGGAGGCCGCCGACCGCCTGCTGCCGCACATGGACGCCTGCCACGGCCGCTCGGCCCGCCGCATCCTCGAGGACAAGGGCGTGGAGGTGCGCACCGGCGCGCCGCTGGAGCGGGTCAGCGAGGACACCCTGACCGTCGGCGGCGACGCCCTGGCCTTCGGCACCCTGGCCTGGGCCGGCGGCATCCGCGGCCCGCAGCTGCTGGCCAGCTCCGGTCTGGCCCTCGACGACACCGGCCGCATCCCGGTGGACCGCTTCCTGCGCCTGCCGGACCACCCGGCGATCCGCGCCGCCGGCGACTGCGCCGCGCGCCTGGAGGATCCGGCGGCCGAGGCCACCGCCACCGAGGCCCTGGCCCAGGGCCGCTACCTGGCGACGGCCCTGCGCGACGAGCTGGCCGGGCGCATGCCGGTGCCCTACCGCCCCAGCCGTTTGGGCCTGCTGGTGGCCCTGGGCGACGGCGACGCCGTCGGCACGGTCGGCCCCCTGCCCCTGAGCGGCCGCGCCGCCGGCCTTATCAAGAACGGCGCCGAGCGCACCTACCCCGACACCCTGCGCGGCGTCAGCCCCGACGCCTTCCTCGACCCCGACTTCCTGCGCCCCGTCTAGGCCGCCGTCCCCCTGCCGCTGCTACCGGCCATCAACCCCTTGCCCTCGCGGGAAGGCTGAGCCTCAATCGGGGCCGATTCCCTGGTCGACGAGGTCAAGCGCAGCCTGGGCCGCCTGCACCGGACCCACGGACCCGACCACATGGCCATCCCCCACGACCTCTACGACGTGTGGTTCAAGGGCATCATCGAGGCGGTCGGCCGGCATGACGGCCACTTCGATGCCGGGCTCGCCGCCAAGTGGGAGGTGGTCATGACCTCCGGCGTCGACTTCATCCGCGGCGAGGCGGGGGGTTCGAGCCCGCAGGGGCCGGCCGCATAGTCAATTCCTTTTCAGAATATCGAGAAAGGCCGGCGCCCCGCCCGGCCCCGGCCGCCGCCATTTCCCACCCTCCGTCAAAGCGACTATAATGGAGATCCTCTTGCCGCTCCGGCCACCGGGGCGCAATATTCCTTTTTGGAACAAATGGATTACCCGTCGGCACGACGGAAAGGACACGACGATGGACAATCTCCGCGGTTGGCTGCGGGGCGGCGTGCTCGGCCTGGTGTTCATGGCCTGGCCCGTGCCCGGCGTGGAGGCCGACGTCATCAACCTCCAGGAGCGGATCGACAGCCTGGAGCAGGAGTCGGAGGAAAACGGCCGCCTGAGCGCCAAGGAGCGGCAGACCCTGGGCCGTTACCGCGCCGAGCTGCGCCGGACGCTGCCCGAGCCGGGCCTCAAGGCCGGTGACCGCGCCCCCGACTTCGTCCTGGGCGAGGCCTTCGGCGACAACGTGCGCCTGTCCGACTACCTGGCCCGCGGGCCGGTGGTGCTTTCCTTCTTCCGCGGCGCCTGGGATCCCTTCTCGCGCCTGGAGCTGCGCGCCCTGGCCGAGAGCCTGCCGGCCTTCAAGGAGCACGACGGCAGCGTCATCGCCATCTCGCCGCAGAAGACCGACGCCTCCAAGCGGCAGGTGCGCGACGAGGGCCTG
>DATFLO010000064.1:0-2776 GCA_035267605.1 Gammaproteobacteria bacterium | reverse complement strand
CCGGTGGAGGGCATCGAACAGGGCATCCAGATCCTGGCCACTCAGCTCGGCCACCGGCCGCCGGGGCGGGATCCCTGCCTGGAACAGCACCTCGTCGGAGTAAACGTTGCCCAGACCGGCCAGCGCCGACTGGTCCATCAGCCAGCACTTGACCTGGCCACGGCGGCCTTCGGCCAGCCTGCGGAAGCCCTCGCGGTCGAGACTCAGGGCGTCCGGCCCCAGATCCTCCTCCTCCAGATAGGCTTCCAGATCCGGCACCCATCCCAGGTGGCCCAGCTTGCGCCGGTCCACGAAGGCCAGCCGGAAGCCATTGGCGAAGCGGATCACGGCGTGGCTGTAGGGGGGGTCGTCGGCGGCATCGCGGTGGTAATCCAGGGAGCCGGTCATGCCGAAGTGGAGCTCCAGCCAGCCGCCGTCGGCGGCGGCGAACAGGTGCTTGCCGTGGCGCCGCGCCGCGGACAGCTTCTTGCCGCGCAGCGACCGCTCCAGTTCGGCCGGGCTGCCGCGGATGACGCGCCCGTCGTCCACTTCCAGTCCCTTGATCTCCTGGTGCAGGGAGGTGGCCTCAAGGTAGCGCCGGAACACCTCCACGTCGGGCAGCTCGGGCATTCTTCAGTCCCGCTCCAGGGCCCGGCGCAGGCCGGCCAGGCTGCGCGTATTGACCACCTGCTCGGCCGCCACCCAGCCGCGCCGCGCCTGGCCCACGGCGAAGCGCATCAGGGCCAGGTTGTCGGCATTGTGGGCGTCCGTGGAAAGGACCAGCTGTGCCCCCCGTTCGCGCGCCTGGCGGCAGTGCTCGTCGCGCAGGTCCAGGCGCGCCGGCTGGCCGTTGACCTCCAGCACCACGCCGCGCTCGGCGGCGGCGTCGATGATCCGCTCCATATCCAGGTCCATGGCCGGGCGCTCGTTGATCAGACGGCCGCTGGGATGGCCGAGGATGCGGCAGTGGGGGTTATCCATGGCCCGCAGGACACGCTCGGTCTGCTTTTCTCGGGACAGCTCGAGCTGGTAGTGGATGCTGCACACCGGCACCTCCAGCTCGGCGAGGACATCGTCCGGCAGGTCGAGGGAGCCGTCCTCGAGGATGTCCACCTCGCAGCCCTTGAGCAGGGTGATGCCGGACAGCTCGTCGTTCAGGCGGTCGATCGCCTCGCCCTGCCGGCGCAGGGCGTCGGCGTCCAGGCCATGGGCCATGGCCACCCGCCGCGAGTGGTCGGTGATGGCCAGGTACTCGTAGCCGCGCGCCTTGGCCGCCTCGGCCATGGTCCGCAGGTCGTCGGCGCCGTCGGTGGCCTCGGTGTGGCAGTGCAGGTCGCCGCGGATGTCGGCCTCGGTGATCAGCTCGGGGAGCTCGCCGGA
Source organism: Gammaproteobacteria bacterium (assembly GCA_035267605.1). Taxonomy (GTDB): domain Bacteria; phylum Pseudomonadota; class Gammaproteobacteria; order Thiohalorhabdales; family Thiohalorhabdaceae; genus Thiohalorhabdus. The sequence continues at coordinate 1,417 of DATFLO010000064.1, read as the reverse complement.
CTCGGCCGCGGCGATCTCGCCCCGGTCCTCGCGCAGCTCCGGCGGCATCCACGGCAGCTCCACGGCGGCATAGACCGCCTCCTCGCTGTCGCCGGTCAGGCGCTCCTCGCCCCGGAACACCCCGTACTCGTTGACCTTGAGCCCGCGCGCCACGCCGCGCTGGCGAATGGCGATGTTGTGCGCCCGGGAGCCGGTGAAGTAGTGCAGCGCGGCCCCGAAGCTCGCCCGGGGAACCACCCGCAGGTCCACCTGCAGGCCCGAGCGCAGCCACACGGTGGAGCGGGTCTCGCCGCGCGAGGCCACCTCCGAGACCTCGTCGTAGCCGGTGAAGGCGTCCATCACCGGGCCGCTGTCGGCGCACGCCACCAGGATGTCCAGATCGCCCACGGTCTCCTTGCGGCGGCGATAGCTTCCGGCCACCTCGACCGTTTCTACGCCGGACACCCTGGCCAGGTAGTCCTTGAGCGGCTCGGCCACCGCCTCCGCATCGGCCAGGCGGGTGCGGCGCTCGCCGCTGTCCTTGAGGCGCTCGATGCCCTCCAGCAGGGCCTGCTCGGTCTTGGCACCGAAGCCCTCGAGCTCGCGGATGCGCCCGCTCCGCGCCGCCGCCTCCAGGTCCTCGAGGCTGTCGATGCCCAGCCCGTCGTACAGGGCCTTGACCCGCTTGGGGCCCAGCCCCTTGATGTGCATGAGATCGGACAGCTCGGCGGGGACGCGGCCCTCCACCTCGCGCAGCAGCGGCAGGTCGCCGGTGGTGACCAGGGTGCGGATCTTGTCGGCGAGGTCGTCGCCGATGCCGGGATAGCGGCTCAGGTCGGCGCCGTCGGCCACCAGGTCGGACAGGCTCGGGGACAGGCCGCCGATGACGCGGGCGGCGTTGCGGTAGGCGCGCACGCGGAAGGGGTTGGCGCCCTCCACCTCCAGCAGGTCGGCGAGACGCTCGAAGCGCTCGGCGATCTCCGCATTGTGGATGGCCATGGGCCCCTCCCCTGAGCACTGGCCGGCGGCCGCCGGCCCTCCCCCGACTATAACGGCAGCGGGCGGGCCGCCGCCAAGCCCGCACCGCCGCTACTCCACCGGCGCCGGCTCCATGTGCTTGTGGGGGTGACGCATGAGGAACACCAGCGGCAGGGCCACGGCGATCACCACCGCCAGGAAGCGGAAGTCGTCGAGGTAGGCGATCATGCCGGCCTGGCGGGTGATCTCGGCGTTGAGCGCCATCAGCCCGGCCAGGTGGTGGGGATCCCAGGGCGCGGGCACGGCGCCGCTGGCGAAGGCCGGATTGAACGGGGTCACCCCGGCGGCGATGGCGGCGTGGCTGGTCTGCTGGTTCTGCGCCAGCAGGGTCACCACCACCGAGATGCCCACGCTGCTGCCGAGGTTACGCACCAGGCTGAACAGCCCCGCGCCCTCGGTG
>DATFLO010000063.1:0-16203 GCA_035267605.1 Gammaproteobacteria bacterium | reverse complement strand
TAGGTGAAGGGCCCCACCTGCGCCGCCGGGGCCAGGGCGTAAGCCCGGGTGAGCAGGAGCTGGCCGCCGGTGGCGCAGGCCCCCATGGCGGCCAGCAGCCCCCACAGGGCCGGCTCGGGGGTGTGCCAGGTCCACACCAGGGGCAGGGCCGAGACCAGGGTGGAGATCACCCCGAAATAGAACACGATGCGGGTGGTGGGCTCGCTGGCATGCAGGCGGCGGATGGTCACAAAGGAGACCGCCGCCAGCACCCCCGCGGCGACACCGATCAGGGTGGCCGGCTGCAGGCCGCCGCCGGCATGGGCCGGCAGGCCCGGCTTGAGGATCAGGGCGATGCCCACGAAGCCCAGCGGGATGGCCCAGCGCAGGCTGGCCGGCACCGGCTCGCGCAGCCACAGCCAGGCGATGAAGGGGATGAATACCGGCGCCGAGTAGTTGAGCAGGACGGCGGTGGCCAGCTCCAGGTGGGCGAGCGCGTAGAAGAAGCAGTACATCGCCGCCAGCCCGCTGAGGCCGCGGAACAGGTGCAGCCCGGGGGTGGCCGTGGCCAGCCCGCGCAGACCGCCGCGCACCAGCCACGGCAGGAGGGCGGCCAGGCCCAGGGCGCTGCGGAAGAACACCACCTCGGTATGGGGGAGGCGCGCCGAGGCCGCCTTGACGGTCGCCCCGGTGAGGGCAAACATGAAGGCAGAGGCCACGATGAGCGCCGCGGCGCGCTGCGGCTGATGGGGCATGGTCCCGTTACCGTTGGCGATGGTGAGGCGGCGGGCCGCCGATTGTACCTGAACCCCGGAGGATACGATGGCCTATACCGTCAACTACTCGGTTATCCCCCTCACCCACGCCGGCGGCCACGTGGGTGATGTGGTGGCGCGCGTGGTGGAGCGCATCGAGGCCAGCGGCCTGGATTACCGCCTGACCGCCATGGGCACCCAGGTCGAAGGCGAGCTGGACGAGGTGCTCGATCTCATCAAGGAGTGCGAGCGCCTGGTGGAGGCGGACAGCGAACGCTTCTACACGGTGCTGACCATGGACTACCAGGCCGGCTCCAGCGGCAGCCTCGGCAAGAAGGTGGAGTCGGTGGAGGACCGGGTGGGGCACCCGCTCCACAAGTAGCCCCAACCCTCCGGAGGTCCGCCGAACCCCTTGTTCCCCGAACCGCAGCTCCTGCTGCACAGCGGCACCGTCCTGCTCGACCCCGTCGGCGGGGAGACCTCCGATGCCCTCCTGCTGGGCGGCGGCAGGGTGCTGGCGGCGGGGGCCGAGGCCCGCGCCGCCGCCGGCCGGGCCCGGCCCGTCGATCTGGGCGGCCGCTTCCTGCAGCCCGGCTTCATCGACGCCCACACCCATATCCCCGAATTCGGCCTGTGGCTGGCCTACCGCGACCTCGCCGGGGCCGGTTCCCTGGCGGACCTCCTGGACGCGGTTAGCGACGAGGCCGCCCGCCTCCCCGATGACGAATGGGTGGTGGTGCGCAACTGGGACGAAACCGCCTGGCCCGAGGGCCGGATGCCGGCGCGCGCCGACCTCGACCGCGCCTGTCCCGATCGGCCGGTGCTGGCCATGCGCGTGGACATGCACATGGGCGTGGTCAACACCCCGGGGCTGGAGTGGCTGGGCCTGCGGCCCGCCGACTTCGGCGACGGCCATCTGGTGGAGGAGCCGTTCTTCGCCGCCTACGAGGCCGTTACCCCCGGCTTCGAGCGCCGCCTGGCCGCCCTGCGCGAGGCCGTCCGGGCCTGCCACGCCGAGGGCGTGACCGCCGTCCACAGCACCCTCAACGCCGACGACTTCGGCCTGCTGCAGGCGGCCCGCGACCGCGGCCTGCTGGGCGTGCGCGTGGCCGGCTACCTGCGCGTACCGGCCCTGGAGCCGCTGGAGGCCCTGGGCCTGGGGGCCGGATTCGGCGACCACCGCCTGCGCCTGGCGGGGCTCAAGGTGTTCGTGGACGGCTCGGTGGGGGCGCGCAGCGCGGCCTTCGCCGCCCCCTACGCCGACGCCCCGGGTGAGCACGGCGGGCTGCTCTATACGCCCGGGGAGCTGCGGACCCTCATGCGCCGCTGCGCCGAGCGCGGCCTGCAGCCGGCCCTGCACTGCATCGGTGACCGGGCGGTGGCGGCGGCGCTGGCGGCCTTCGCCGAGGCCGGTGTCGATGCGGGCCTGCGCCCGCGCCTGGAGCACTGCGAGTTCTTCGGCGAGGCGGAGGTGGCGGCCATGGTCGAGCGCGGCGCGGTGGCCTCGTGCCAGCCCAACTTCGTGGGCGAGTGGGGCGGCCCGGGCGGGCTGTACGAGCAGCGCCTGGGTCCGGAGCGGGCGGCGGCGGGCAATGCCTACGCCGAGCTGCTCGCTGCCGGGGTGCCGCTGGCCTTCGGCAGCGACCACATGCCCTTCGGCCCGCGCTACGGCCTGGCCTCGGCGGTGGCGGCGCCGCACGCGGGCCAGCGCCTGACCAGCCAGCAGGCGCTGGCCGCCTACACCGCCGGCGCCGCCCACGCCGCCTTCGAGGAGGCCGAGCGCGGCCACCTGCGCCCCGGCGCCCTGGCCGACGCCGTTGTCCTGAGCGCGGATCCCCGCGAGCACGGGGTTGACCCGCAGACGCTTGGCGTCGACCTGACCGTGGCCGGCGGCGGGGTGGTCCACGACCCGCACGATCTGCTCCGGGAGGGGGGCGGCCATGCCGCTGTCCAGTGATGCGGACAAGGTGCGTCTGCTCCAGGCGGACGCCGAGCAGGGCGAGCCGCGGGCCCAGCGCCACCTGGCCAACCGCTACCTGCGCGGCAGGGGCGTGGCCGAGGACCCCGAACGGGCCGCCTACTGGATGGGACGGGCCGCCGCGGCCGGCCTGGCCACCGCCCAGCGCGCCTACGGCGAATTCCTGGAGCAGGGCGTGGGGCAGGCGGCCGACCCCGACGCTGCCCGACGCTGGTACCGCCTGGCGGCGGAGCAGGGCGACCCGGTGGCCGCCAACCACCTCAGCCGCCTGGAGGACGGGGCCTAGCGGCCCGCCGTTGGCAGCCCGCCGCCGGGGCGGTACCCTCGGGCGCATTCCCCAGCCCCCACCGCGGACGGAGCCCATGCCCAAGCTGGAAGACCTGGTCGGCAACACCCCCCTGTGCGAGCTGCGGCGGATCGGGCCGCAGGACCGCCCCGTGCGGCTGCTGGTTAAGCTGGAGGGCAACAATCCCGCCGGCTCGGTCAAGGACCGCCCCGCCCTGGCCATGATCCAGGGCGCCGAGGAGCGCGGCGAGCTCACTCCCGGGGCCCGGATCATCGAGCCCACCTCCGGCAACACCGGCATCGCCCTGGCCATGGTGGCCGCCGTGCGCGGTTTTGATCTGACCCTGGTCATGCCGGAGAACGCCAGCGACGAGCGCAAGATGCTCATGCGCGCCTACGGCGCGAAGCTGGAGCTGACCCCGGCGGAGAAGGGCATGGAGGGCACCATCGACCGCGCCCGCGAGATGCTCGCCGCCGACCCCGACGCGGTCATGCTCGACCAGTTCGCCAATCCCGACAATCCGCGGGCCCATTACGAGGGCACCGCGCCCGAGATCTGGCGCGACACCGGCGGCGAGGTCACCCACTTCGTCTCCTCCATGGGCACCACCGGCACCATCATGGGCTGCTCCCGCTACTTCAAGGAGGTGGCCCCGGAGGTGCAGGTGATCGGCGCGCAGCCGGCCGAGGGCTCGCGCATCCCGGGCATCCGCGCCTGGCCCCAGGAATACCTGCCCCGCATCTACGAGGCCGAGCGGGTGGACCGCATCGTGCCGGTGGAGCAGGCCGAGGCCGAGGACATGGCGCGCCGGCTGGCCCGCGAGGAGGGCCTGTTCCTGGGGCTTTCCGCCGGCGGGGCGGTGGTCGCCATGCTGCAGGCGGCGGCCGGGATCGAGCGGGGCACACTGGTGGCCATCGCCCCGGACCGGGGCGACCGCTACCTGAGCACCGGGCTCTACGCCTGAATCCCTCTCCTGCCGGTTTCCGGCCTCCGGGCCCGTGCTACTCTGGGCCCGGCCCTTCCCTTCAGCCAGCGGTTGAGCGCCAACGTGAACGTCCTGGTATTCGACATTGAGACCGTGCCCGACATCGACGGCGGGCGGCGGCTGTACGACCTCCACGGGCTGTCCGACGAGGACACGGTGCGCGCCATGCAGGCCCTGCGCCGGCAGGAGTCGGGCGGCCGCGAGTTCCTGCGCCACCACCTGCACCGGGTGGTGGCCATCTCCGTGCTGTTCCGCCACCCGAAGCTGGAGGAGGGGATCAAGGTGTGGTCCCTGGGCGAGCCGGACAGCTCCGAGGCGGAGCTCATCCAGCACTTCTTCGACGGCCTCGAGCGCTACACCCCCACCCTGGTCTCCTGGAACGGCTCCGGCTTCGACCTGCCGGTGCTCCACTACCGCTCGCTTATCCACGGCACGGTGGCGGGGCGGTACTGGGAGGAGGGCGACGGCGACCGCGACTTCCGCTTCAACAACTACCTCAACCGCTTCCACAAGCGCCACACCGACCTCATGGACGTCCTCTCCGGCTACCAGGGCGGCGCCTTCGCGCCCCTGGACGAGATCGCCGCCTTGTGCGGCCTGCCCGGGAAGATGGGCATGGACGGCTCGCAGGTGCTCGACGCCTGGCTCGGCGGCGATGTGGCCGGCATCCGCGACTACTGCGAGACCGACGTGGTCAATACCTTCGGCGTCTTCCTCCACTGGCTGGTGAACACCGGCCGCCTGACCCCCGAGGAGCTGGGCGGCGAGCTGGACCTGCTGGGCGGCTACCTGGCCGGCAGCGGGCGGCCCCACCTGGAACGGTTCCACCGGGTCTGGAAGGGCGGCGGGGAGTCGCCGGATGGCGGCTGAGAGCGGCACCGCCGCGGGCCTGGAGACGGTCATCGAGGACCTCGACCACGACGGCCGGGGGGTCGGGCGGGTCGCCGACAAGGTGGTGTTCGTGGACGGCGCCCTGCCGGTGGAGCGCGTCCGTTTCCGCTACACCAAGGGCGGCCGGCGCTACGACCAGGCCGTGACCGAGGCGGTGCTGGAGGCCAGCCCGAACCGGGTGGAGCCGGCCTGCCCGGTGTTCGGGGTGTGCGGCGGCTGCTCCCTGCAGCACCTGGACGGCGAGGCCCAGGTGGCCGCCAAGGAGCGCCTGCTCCGGGACAACCTGGAGCGGGTCGGGGGGCTGGCCCCCGAGGCCTGGCTGGCGCCCATCGACGGGCCCCACTGGGGCTACCGCGCCAAGGCCCGCCTGAGCATCCGCCGGGTGCGCAGCAAGGGCGTGCTGGTGGGGTTCCGCGAACAGGCCTCGAGCTTCGTGACCCAGATGAACGCCTGCCCGGTGCTGGAGCCCCGGCTGGAGGCGCTGATCGAACCGCTCAAGGGGCTGGTGGCGGGCATGAGCCGCCCGGACCGGGTGCCCCAGGCCGAGCTGACCGCCACCGAGGGCGACGCCGTCGCCGTGATCCGCCACCTCACCGCGCTTACCGATGCCGACCGCGAGCGCCTGGCCGACTTCCAGCAGGCCCACGGGGCGGTGCTGGAGACCCAGGCCGGGGGCCCGGAGACCGCCGTCCCGCTGGATCCCGAGCGCCCCGCCGAGCTGTTCTACCGCCTGCCGGATTTCGGCCTGACCCTGCGCTTCGGCAGCACCGACTTCATCCAGGTCAACGCCGCGGTGAACCGCCAGCTGGTGAGCCGGGCCCTGGCCCAGCTGGATCCCCGGCCCGGCGAGCGCGTGCTCGACCTGTTCTGCGGCATCGGCAACTTCGCCCTGCCCATCGCCGGGGCCGGCGCCGAGGTGCTCGGCCTGGAAGGGGAGGGCGCGCTGGTGGAGCGGGCACGGGCCAACGCCGAGAGCAACGGCCTGGCCGCGGGCACCGAGTTCCGCAGCGCCGACCTCGACGCCGTCCCGCTCGGCGAGGTCCCCGGCGTCGCCGGCAGCGACAAGGTGCTCCTGGATCCGCCCCGCAGCGGCGCGGTGGAGGCGGTCAAGCAGCTGGCCGAGGGGCCGCGGCCCGGGCGCATCGTGTACGTCTCCTGCAACCCGGCCACCCTGGCCCGGGACGCCGGCATCCTGGCCCACGCCGGCTACCGCCTGGCGGCCGCCGGCATCGCCAACATGTTCCCCCACACCGCCCACGTGGAATCCATCGCCCGGTTCGAGCTCGGGGAAGCGTCCGGTGAGCGATAACCCGGTAAAGGATTTCAACGACCTGCTGGCGCGCCTGGATGCGCTTACCGAGGACGCGGCGGCCGGCGAGGCGGACCCCATCATCGTCGACTACCTGCGCACCACCCGGGAGCGAGTGGTCCAGCTGCGCCATCGGGTCTCGGAGGATCGGCGCACCGCCGAACGCTTCCCGGAGGAAGGGGAGGTGCGCCTGGTGGTGGAGGGGGAGGCGCTGGCGGCCGAGATCCGGGACCGCTCCGACACCGGCTTCGGCCTGGTGGTGGACAAGGCGGTGGCCCCGGACACCTATGCCCGCCTGGATATCGACGGCCCCCACGAGGGGCTGATCTACGAGGGCATCGTCACCCACTGCCAGCAGGAGGAGGGCCGCTTCCGGGTCGGCCTGGACGTGTTCTCCTCCCTGCGCATCGGCTAGGCAGGGGAACCGCCTTGGCCAGCCAGCGCCCTTCCGATCTCGGCCGCGAGCTCCTGCGTCAGGGCCTGCTGGATGAGCAGCAGCTGGCGCGCGCCCGGGAGGTGGCGGGGAGCGAGGGGCTGGCCCTGGACGAGGCCATCACCAGCGCCGGCCTGCTGGAGGAGGACCGGCTGCTGGGGTTCATCGCCGAGCGCTACCGGATCGCCCGGGTGGACCTGGACGACATCCCCATCGACGAGCAGCTGATCAAGCTCCTGCCGGAGGGAACCGCCCGCCGTTACCTGGCGCTGCCGCTGTACCGCAAGGGCCACGTCATCGTGGTGGCCCTGGCCGAGCCCTGGAAGGTGAACCGGGTGGACGAGGTGCAGTTCTCCATCGGCCGGGCCATCCGGCCGGTCCTGGCATCCCGCCAACAGCTCCGCCAAAAACTTGATGAACTATTCATAAATAAGGGGAAAAACGGCGCAGAAACAGAGGGGTCGGCCGAATCCGGGGCCTTCCTCCAGGAGGCCCTGAGCGACCTGGAGGACGCCGGCCTGGTGACCGAAGGCGGCCAGCAGGAATCCAGCTCCGAGCAGCAGCTCCTGCGCGAGAGCTCGGCGTCGCCCATCGTCAAGATCGTCAACGACATCCTGATCCGGGCCATCCACAAGGGGGCCTCGGATATCCACATCGAGCCCCAGGAGACGGTCGTCATCGTCCGCTTCCGGGTGGACGGCGCCCTGCGCGAGGTCATGAGCCTCCCGGCCAAGGTGCAGAAGGCCATCATCTCCCGCATCAAGGTGCTGGCCAGCATGGACATCTCGGTGGCCCGCCGGCCGCAGGACGGGCGCATCAAGCTCCACTACCGGGAGCGGCCGCTCGACCTGCGCGTTTCCACCCTGCCCACCTACTGGGGCGAGAAGGTGGTCATGCGGGTGCTGGACCAGTCGGGCTCCAGCCTGGAGCTGGACAAGCTCGGCTTCCTGCGCGCCGAGCGCGAGCAGATCGAGCGCATCATGCACCAGCCCCAGGGCATGCTGCTGGTCACCGGTCCCACCGGCTCGGGCAAGACCACCACGCTGTACTCCGTCCTCTCCGCCATCAACCAGGTGGATGTGAACATCATCACGGTGGAGGATCCGGTCGAGTACCAGCTGCCCAAGATCAACCAGGTGCCGGTGAACCCCAAGGCCGGCATGACCTTCGCCGCCGGCCTGCGCTCCATTCTGCGCCAGGACCCCAACATCATCATGGTCGGCGAGATCCGTGACCTGGAGACCGCCGAGATCGCCCTGGAGTCGGCAGAGACCGGGCACATGGTGTTCTCCACGCTGCACACCAATTCGGCCGTGGGCGCCGTCACCCGCTTCCTGGACATGGACGTGCCCGGCTACCTGCTGGCCTCCAGCCTGTCCGGCGTGCTGGCCCAGCGGCTGCTGCGCCGGCTCTGCCCCGACTGCAAGGAGCCGGCGGAGATCGGCGAGGGCCTGCGCACCCGCTTCAACATCCCGCCCGAGGTCACCTTCTACGAGGGCAAGGGCTGCCCCACCTGCGACGGTCAGGGCACCAAGGGCCGCCTGGGCGCCTACGAGCTCATGCTGGTGGACCGCGACATCGCCGACGGCATCTACCAGGGGGTTGCCGAGGCGGACCTGGTGGACCGCGCCCGCCAGGACGGCATGCACCTTATGTTCGAGGACGCGCTGATCAAGGCCATGCAGGGCAAGGTCTCCATGGCCGAAGTGCTGCGCGCCATCGAGACCCCGGGCGGCATCGAGATCGACGCCGGCCGGCTGCTGGCGGAGGCCGACGAGCCCTGGGAGGGGCGCGGCAAGGGCCACCCCGCCGCGGACGCCCGGTCCGGGCCCGCCCGGCGCACCGCGGCCCTGGTGGTTTCCGGCGAGGCCGGGCACAGTCGGCGCATCGCCGCGCTGCTGGAGACCGAGGGGTTGGCGGTGGACGTCACCGACTCCGGCCGCAAGGCCCTGGATCTGATCCGCGAGCACCGCCCGGGGCTGGTGGTGGCCGACATGGACACCCCGGACCTGGACGGGCTGGTCCTGGCCGAGTCCCTGCGGCGGGAGGCGGAGATCCGGACCACACCCTTGATCCTGCTGGCGGAGGACGACAACATCCGCACCGAGATCCGGGCGCTGGAGAGCGGCGCGGACGAGCTGCTGACCAAGCCCCTGGACCCCGACCGCTTCCTGGCGAGGATCCGGCGCGTGCGCAACCTGCACCAGCGCCTGGCTGAGGAGCTCGCGGGCCATCCCCGCATGCCGCCGGCCCAGGACGCCGATGCCGGCGAGGATGCGGCCGGCGAGGGCAACTGAACCCGGATCGGCACCAGGGAGGCGCGCATGCCGCACGAAGCCCCCGCCAGCGGCTGGCTGGCCCGCCTGGAGCGGGCCGGCAACCGCCTGCCCGATCCCGCCACCCTGTTCCTTCTGGCCCTGGTGGCGGTCATGGTGGTGTCGCAGGTGGCCGCCACCGCCGGCTGGGAGGTCAGCAAGACCGTCGCCGGGGAGGCGGGCAGCGGCCGGCAGGCGGTGGCGGCGCGGGGACTGCTGGGCAGCGACGGCATGTGGTGGCTGCTGTCCCACCTGGTGGAGAACTTCGTGCGCTTCCCGCCGCTGGGCCTGGTGCTGGTGGCCATGCTCGGCATCGGCGTGGCCGAGCGCTCGGGACTACTGCCCGCCCTGATCGAACGCTCCATGCAGCGGGTGCCCCCGCCGCTGGTGACGCCGGCGCTGCTGCTGGTGGGCGTGCTGTCCTCGCTCACCCTGGATGCCGGCTATGTGGTGCTGCCGCCGCTGGCCGCCGCCCTCTACGCCTCCCTGGGCCGCTCGCCGCTGGCCGGCATCGCCGTGGCCTTCGCCGGGGTCTCGGCCGGCTTCTCCGCCAATCTGGTCATCACCGGCCTGGATCCCCTGCTCGCCGGGCTGTCCACCGCCGGCGCCCGCATCCTGGACGCCGACTACCGGGTGGCCGTGACCGCCAACTGGTGGTTCATGATCGCCTCCAGCGTGGCCCTTCCCCTCACCGGCTGGCTGATCACCGCACGCTGGGTGGAGCCCCGCCTGGGCCGGCTGGGGCTGGACGGGGCGGCCGGCGGGGCCGGCGAGCGCGCCCACCGCACCGATCCCGAGCGGGAGCGGCGGGCCTTGCGCGCCGCCGGGGCGGCGCTGGCGCTGGTCCTGGCCGGGGTGGGGCTGCTGGTCCTGTGGCCCGGCGCCCCCCTGTACGGCAGCGGCGAGCGCTTCGCGCGCTGGGTGGAGGCCATCGTGCCCCTCCTGCTGCTGGTCTTCCTGGTCCCCGGCCTGGTCTACGGCGTGACCGCCGGCGCCATTCGCTCGGACCGCGACGCCGCCGGCCTGATGGGCCGCACCATGGCGGACATGGGTCCCTACATCGTGCTGGCCTTCTTTGCCGCCCAGTTCATCGAGGCCTTCCGCTACTCCCACCTGGGCGAGATGCTGGCCATCGTCGGCGGCCAATTCCTGGCCGGGCTGTCCCTGCCGCCGGCGGTACTGGCCGGGGCCTTCGTGCTGGTGGTGCTGGTGGGCAACCTGTTCATCGGCTCGGCGTCGGCCAAGTACGCCTTCTTCGCTCCGGTGTTCGTGCCCATGTTCATGCAGGCAGGGATCAGCCCCGAGCTGACCCAGGCCGCCTACCGGGTGGGCGATTCGGTGAGCAACGTCATCACCCCGCTCAATCCCTACATGGTCATCATCCTCTCCCTCATGCAGCGCTACGCCAGCCGGGCCGGCCTGGGCACGCTGGTGGCCACCATGCTGCCCTACACCCTCGGGTTCCTGGCCGTGTGGCTGGTCCTCCTGTGCCTGTGGGTGGCCGCCGGCTGGCCCCTGGGTCCGGCCGGCCCCCTGGTCTATTCCCCCTCCTGATCAGCGACTTACGCGTCCTGCAACCCGGCCATGCAGAGTGCCTGCCGTCCGTGCATCGGGCGTTGCCCCGGTGCTTCCCGACCGCTTTCCTGGGGTACGGCAGGGCGGGCCCGACCGGGCCCGCACGGCTTTACAAAAAGGGAGGGGAACCATGAGCTTCTGGCGCTTCATGGACGGCACCTTTGAGCCGTCCACCGCACTGCAGGGCAGCTACGATCCCGGGCTGGTCGGCCTGTCCGTCCTGGTAGCCGCCATGGCCGGCTACGCGGCCCTCAACGTGGCCGGGCGCATCAGCGCCGTCGAGACCCGCCGCGCCCGCTGGGCGTGGCTGAGCGCCGGCGCCCTGGCCATGGGCATCGGCGTCTGGGCGATGCACTTCATCGGCATGCTGGCCCTGTCGCTGCCCACGCTGATGACCTACGACCCCATCATCACGCTCCTCTCCATGCTGCCGGCGGTGCTGGGCAGCGGCCTGGCCCTGCACGTCATGGGCCGGGCCGAGATCCGGCAGCGCGAGCTCTGGATCGGGGCACTGCTGATGGCCGCCGGCATCGGCGCCATGCACTACACCGGCATGGAGGCCATGCAGATGGGCGCGTCCCTGCGCTACGACCCGGTGATGTTCGCGGTCTCCATCGTGGTGGCCCACCTGCTGGCCATGCTGGCGCTGGCCACCAAGTTCCTGCTGGGGCGTTCCCGCCACCGTGACAACCTGTGGGTGAAGCTGGGCAGCGCCGGGCTCATGGGCGGCGCCGTGGCCGGCATGCACTACACCGGCATGGCCGCCGCCTACTTCTTTCCGCAGCCGGGCGCGGTGCCCAGCGGCTCGCCCATCGACACCTCGCTGCTGGTGGCCATGATCAGCATGGTCACGGTGCTGGTGCTGGGCATCGCCATCTTCGGCGCCATCCTGGACAACAGCCGGGTGCAGATGATGCAGGCGGTGGAGAGCCATCCCGGCGGCTTCGCCTACTACCAGGACGGCCGGCTGGTGGTGGCCAACGCCACCATGCGCGCCATGTTCCCCCAGCTCGCCCAGGTACTGGTGCCCGGCACCCCCTATTCCCGCATCGTGCGGCGCTGGGGGCGGGCCTGGGGCGAGCTGCCCGGCGGGGTCGGGGCCGAGGAGTATCTGGCCGCGCGCAAGGACCCCCATCCCGGCATGCGCTTCCGCTACGAGGCGCGCCTGCCCGACGGCCGCATCGCCGCGGTGGAGGAGCACGGCACCGAGAAGGGCGGGCTGGTGAGCGTGTGGAACGACATCACCGAGGTGAAGGGGGCCCAGCAGCAGCTCATCCAGTCGGAGAAGATGGCCTCCCTGGGTCAGATGGTCGGCGGCGTGGCCCACGAGATCAACACGCCGCTGGGCTATGTGCGCTCCAACGCCACCATCATCAGCGACCTGCTGGGCGACAACGAGCGCATGCTGGGCGAATACCGCCGGCTGGTGGAACTGATCCAGGATCCCGAAGCGGGCGAGCAGGCAGTGGCCGATCAGTTCCGGACGGTGGAGGAGCTGGCCCAGGGTATGGACCGTGATGCCCCCATCGCCGAGGCGCGCGAGCTGCTGGAGGACTCCCTGCGGGGCCTGGACGATATCTCGGAGCTGGTGGTGAACCTGCGCGACTTCTGCCGGGTGGACCGCGACAAGCTCGATCGTTTCGACGTCAACGAGGGCCTGGAGAAGACCCTGTCCATTGCCCACAACAACCTCAAGCACCACGTCGAGGTGATCCGCGACTTCGGCGAGGTGCCCGCCATCCCCGCCGCGCCCTCGCAGGTCAACCAGGTCTTTTTGAACCTGATCAACAACGCCGCCCAGGCCATGGAAGGCGATGGCCACATCTGGCTGACCACCCGCGCCGACGACGAGGCGGTAACCGTCGCCGTCGGCGACGATGGCGCCGGCATCCCCGAGGAGGTGCGGGCGCGCATGTTCGATCCGTTCTTCACCACCAAGGAGGTGGGCGAGGGCACGGGCATGGGGCTGGCCATCGCCTACCGCATCCTGGAGCAGCACAACGCCGACATCCAGGTGGATTCGACCCCCGGCCGGGGCACCGAGATCGCCATCCGCTTCCCGCGCGAGGATGCCCGCCGGCGGCAAATGCGCAAGACCGCCTGAGCCGGACCGAGCCACCCGATCCAAGGAAACCCGAACAAGGAAACAAGGGGGGATAGACCATGACGGAAGCCGCCAGGAGGCCCGAGGTGCTGTTCGTCGACGACGAGCGGCGCATCCTCAAATCCATGAAGGCCCTGTTCCGCAGCGGGTTCCAGGTGCATCTGGCCGACAACGGCGCCGAGGCCTTGGACATCGTCCGCAACAACGAGATCGACGTCATCGTCAGCGACCAGCGCATGCCCCGCATGACCGGCATCGAGGTGCTGCGCTCGGTCAAGGACCGGTCGCCGGCCACCATGCGCATCCTGCTGACCGGCTACTCGGACCTCAGTGCCATCATCCAGTCCATCAACGAGGGCGAGGTCTACCGCTTCATCAACAAGCCCTGGGCCAACGAGGAGCTGCGCGCCACGGTGGCCGACGCCGCCGAGATCGCCCAGCGCAGCCGCGCCCTGCCCGACAACACCGAGGAAACCGTGGTGGGCTCGGCCAACTCCGCGGGGGTGCTGGTGATCGACGATGACCCCGCGGTGCGCGACGAGATCGAGAGCAGCATCGGGGTCTCCTTCGACCTGCGCTTCGCGGCGACCATGGAGGAGACCGTGGAGGTCCTGGAGGGCCAGGAGATCGGCGTCATCATCTCCGAGACCAGTGTGCGCTCCGGGGACATGACCGACCTGCTGCTCCTGGTCAAGCGCTACAACCGCAACATCGTCAACCTGGTCATGTCCGAGCATTCCGATCCGTCCATGGTGATCCGGCTGATCAACCAGGGGCAGGTGCACCGCTTCCTGCCCAAGCCGGTCGACCGGGACGCCTGCTGGACCTGCGTCAACGCCGCCATGAAGCGCTACCAGGCCATTCGCCAGTCGCTGGAGCGCGACGACACCACCCTGGCCGACCGCTACCGCCCGGAGAGCGCTCCCGCGGAGGAGGAAACCGCGGTTCCGGCCGGAATCAGCCAGCGGCTCCGCTCCCTGCGGGCCAGCCTGGGGGCCTGAAGGCCCGGGATTTGGCCCCCCCGCCCGGATGGGATAGCCTGGGCGCAGGCCCGACCTCATCCGGGCCGGAAGGGGGGGAGGATGACACGGCCGGATTCCGGCCGGCCGGGGGATGCGGCCGGCCAGGAGAAGTCCGCCGCCGAGGCGGTGGTGGAGATCGACGACAGCGGGCGCGTCACCGCCATCTCGCCGGCGGCCGAGGATCTCCTCGGCGCGGCGGTCCACGCCGGCGATGCCGTCGGCGCGTGCCTCGGGGATCCAGAAGGCGCACCGCTGGGCGGCGACTTCCTGGAGGCCGTCCTCAACCTAACCGCACTGGCGCCCCTGCGCCGTGCCGGGGTGCCGCTCTACCTGCAGGATGGCGGGGATGGCCCCCGGCCTGTGCGGGTGACCGTCGAGCCCGCCTCCGGTAACGGGGGCACCCACCGGCTGCGCATCCGCTCCGACCCGGCCGCCTCCGCGTCCGGGGCGGCAGCCGATCCCGCCGCCGACGAGCTGGCGGGTATCCTCGAGGTCACCCCCGACTTCCTGGCGGCCCTCGATCTGGAGGGCCGTATCCGTTTCCTCAACCGCGGCGCCCGGGACCTGCTCGGGGGCAGCGCCGAGGCCGCCGGACCCGGCCACCTCCTCACCGATTTCCAGCCCGAGACCGCCGCCCGCCGTTTTCTGGAGGAGGCGCTGCCGGCGGCCCTCGAGGGCGGCTCCTGGCACGGCGAGAGCGCGCTGCGCTCGGCCCACGGCGCGGAGATTCCGGTGGAGCTGACCCTGGTGGCCCGCTCCGAGGGCGGCCGGACCCGCTCGCTGTTCACCATCATCCGCGACATCTCCGACCGCAAGCGGGAGGAGGAGCGGCTGCGCGACAGCGAGGAGAAGTACCGCCGCATCCTGGAGGCGGCCCAGGAAGGGTTCTGGATCGTGCACGATCAGCTGCAGGGCGAGGAGCGCCCCCAGCTCCGGTTCAAGGTGCCCGTCAGCCGCGGTTCCCGCATCGTCCTCCTGGATCTGCCCGAGGTCCGCTACTTCCAGGCCGACGGCCATTACACCCAGGTATTCACCGGCGACGGCAGCTTCCTGTGCAACCTGTCGGTGAGTGACCTGGAGCGGCGCCTGGACGCCACCCAGTTCGTCCGCATCCACCGCAGCTACATCATCAACCTGCAGTACATCGACGTGCTGGAGCGCGTGGACGAGCAGTGGTGCGTCACCATCGGCGGCAACGGCGAGCGCCTGCCGGTCAGCCGGCGCAACGTGGAGAAGGTCAAGGTCATGCTGGGGGTCAGCTGATCCGGCGGCCGCTCCCGGTGGCCGCTGTCACAATGGTGTAACCTGCCTGCCCCGAAATCCCCCGCCGTCCCCGGGCCGTGCCGTCCGTGGGCGCCGGCGGCCATTGCCTGTCCCGGACAACCCTTTAGACTGTAACGAATTCATTTTTCCCGGAGTCCCCCCGGCCCGCCCGCGCGGGCCGGGGCTCCCGGAGGGGCCATGGCCGAGATTACCCGCATGCTGAGCCGGAGGCTGCCGCTCCGGCTGACCCCGGAGCGCGGCATCCGCTGGGCGGAGGCGGTTCTGGTGGTGGTCCTGGCGGTGGCCCTGGCCAATCTGGTTTGGGACGTGGTGCCGGCGCCCGGCAGCGGCGGCGCCCCCGGGCCCGCCGGCCACCGGTCCGGCGGCGGCAGCGCCGCCGCGCCCGAGGGGCAGGCCGCTCCCTCCCTGTCGGCGGCTACCCGCAGGCTGTTCGGCACGGCGCCCACCGATAAAGGGACCGCCGAGGAGGCCGGGGAGCCGGTCCGCGAGACCCGCCTGAATCTTACCCTCAAGGGCGTGCTGGCCCTGGAGGGCTCGGACCGCAAGCTGGCCCTGATCGGGCGCGGCGGCAAGGACGAGGAGGTCTACCGGGTCGGGGATACCGTCCAGGGGGCGGAGATTGTCCGCATCGAGTCCCGGCGCGTTATCCTGATCCGGAATGGGGTGACCGAGGCCCTCAACCTCAAGGCCCGCAAGCTCAAGGGGGGCGGCGGCCTGCTGGACACCGGCGGCGGCTCGGCCGATCCCGGCATCCGCCGAACCGGCAAGCACCAGCGGGCGGTCTCGCGGGAGACCCTGAAGCGTAACCTCGACAACCTGCCCCGGCTGCTGCAGCAGGCCAAGGCCGTCCCCATGCAGCGCAACGGACAGACCGTCGGCTTCCGCGTGGTGAATATCCAGCAGGGCAGCGTCTTCCAGGACCTCGGGGTCAAGGAGGGGGACGTGATCCGGTCGGTGAACGATACGCCCATCCGCTCCCCCAAGCAGGCCCTGGAGGCCTACCGCAAGCTCCGCAGCGCCGACGCATTCCGCCTGGATGTGCTGCGGGACGGCCAGCCAGTCACCCTCCAATACTCCGTTCAATAGCCGGAAGCGCCCATGACCCCAAGCCGCTCAGGCCCCGCTTGGCTCCGCCTGCTCGCCCTCGCCGCCGTCCTGCTGATCGCCGCGGCACCGGGACGCACATTCGCCCAGGGAGTCAACTTCGATTTCGAGAACGCCGACCTGCGGGCGGTGATCCAGGCGGTGGCCGAGTTCACCGGCAAGAACTTCCTGGTGGACCCCCGG
>DATFLO010000062.1:0-8045 GCA_035267605.1 Gammaproteobacteria bacterium | reverse complement strand
GGGCTCCTCCGGTGGGGAACGGTGGCCCCTCGTTTCTAGCACAAAAACGCCCGCCGGACCCAAGGGTCCGGCGGGCGTCTCGTGATCGGTGCGCCCCCGGGCGGGGCGGCGCTCAGCCCGGGCCGCGCCTCAGGGGGCCCGGGCCGGGCGGTGTTCCTGCGCCTGGTCCTGCAGCTCCCGGCGGTTCTCCCGGACGTCGCTGGCCTCGCTCTCGAGGTCCTGGTGCTCCTGCCGCATCTCCTGGCCCTGCTCGCGGGCCTCCTGCGACAGGCCCTGGGCCTCGGAGCGCTCGCTGCCGCCGCCGCCGGCGTCACCGGCGAGCCCGTGGGCGCTGTCATCCACCCCCTGGCTCTGGGCCGGCCGGGTGCCCTGCTGGTCCACCGCGTCGGGCAGCTCGAGGGCGTGGGAATCGGCGAGGTTGTCGGCCTCCTGGTCCTCGATCACCTGCATGGTGACATCGGGGTCCGCGGCCCAGGCGGTTCCCGCGTGGGCGGCCCCGAGCACCAGGAGGGCGATGGCGATGGTCGGCATGCGGTTCATGGGCGAACCTCCTTGTCTCCTACGGCGGCGTCTCTCCCTGCGGAGGACGGCTGCTGCGGGCCTCATACGGCCCCCTCCGGCGCGGTCCCGGAGCCGTCGTCGGTCCGGGCACGAACCTCCAGGCCGAAGCTGCGCCGGGTGTCGTCGTAACGGAGATCGGCGTGGACCACGCCGCCCGCCCCGTTGACCACCACAGGCAGCCGCAGCAGGTTGCGCCCGGGCTCGAGGTTGGTCTGCCAGGTGATGCGGCGCTTGCCGGGGTGACCGGCCAGCTCGACCCCCGCGGGCAGGCGCACGCTCAGGGTCACGTCCTCCAGCCGGCTGCGGCTGTTGAACACCAGGTTGACCCGCTGGGTCTGGCCGGGCGCCACCGCCACCACGGACAGACCGCCCGAGGCGCCGCCTCCCGGCGCCGGGGCGCGCTGCACCAGGCCCACCGCCACCGCCAGCAGCAGTGCGGCGGCCACGCCCAGGCCGCCCGCGCCCCACAGGCGCCGCCCCCGCTCGCGGCGGTCGGCCTCCCGGCGGGCCGCGGCCAGCAGGTCGCCGGAGGGGGGCGGCACGGGCAGATCGCGCAGGGCCTGGCGCAGCGCCTCCTCCTCGCGGAAGCGCTCGGCGCACTCGGCGCACTCGGCCAGGTGGCCGGCCACCGCCGTGCTGGCGGCGGCCTCCAGCTGGCCGTCCAGGTAGTCGTCGAGCCGGTTGCGGATGCGGGTGCAGTCCATGGTGATCCTCCCTACTCCCCTACACGGCTGTCGGCCGCAAAGGGTTCCGCCGCGCCGCTGCCGCCCAGCAGCTCGCGCAGCCGGGCGCGGGCGCGGTGCAGCCTCGATTTCAGGGTGCCGGTGGGCACCTCCAGGATCTCGGACAGCTCCACCAGGGTGTAGCCCTCCACGTCGTGCAGCACCAGCACCGCCCGGTGCTCGCGGCTGAGCCGGCCGAGCGCCTGCTGCAGCCGCTCGCGGGCGAAGCCTGCGCCGGCCCCGGTTTCGGGGCCGGGGTCCTCGGAGGCCAGATGATCGAAGCCGGGGTCGGCCCCGGGCTCACCGTGCTCGTCGCCGCCGCTGACCAGCTGCATGCGGCTGCGCTTGCGGTAATCGTCCACGAACTGCCGGTAGAGCACGCGCGTCAGCCACGGCCGCAGCTGCTCCACCGCCGCCAGCTCCTCGCGGCGGGGGTAGAGCTTGACCAGCAGCTCCTGCACCAGGTCCTCCGCGTCCTCGCGGCGGCCCGTGAAGCGGAAGGCCATCCGGTACAGATGGTCCACGTGCGGCCGCACCAGGGCCTCGAAGTCCGCGCCGCGCGTACGCCCCCTTGTTCCCGTCATGACCTCTTCCATATTCCCCAACACGGGCGCCGGCGGCCAAGGGTTCCATCGCCGGTGGCCGCTCGCCGTATGTTATAAAGCCGGTCCATCCGGGCGCGAGGGGGAGGACCCATGGCCGGCCCTGTGGACGGGCTGCTCGAGCGAATCAACGGCGTGATCCTGGGCAAGGAGGAGGCCGCGCGGCTGGCGGTGGCCTGTCTGCTGGCCCGCGGCCACCTGCTGATCGAGGACCTGCCGGGCGTGGGCAAGACCACCCTGGCCCACGCCCTGGCCCGGCTGCTGGGCCTGGAGTTCCAGCGCATCCAGTTCACCTCCGATCTGCTCCCGGCGGACATTATCGGCGCTTCGGTGTTCGAGCGCGATACCGGCACCTTCGTCTTCCATCCCGGCCCCCTGTTCGCCCAGCTGGTGCTGGCCGACGAGGTCAACCGCGCCACCCCCAAGACCCAGAGCGCGCTGCTCGAGGCCATGGGCGAGCGGCAGGTGTCGGTGGAGGGCGAGACCCGGGCGCTGCCCGAGCCCTTCTTCGTCATCGCCACCCAGAACCCCCAGACCCAGGTGGGCACCTTCCCCCTGCCGGAGTCGCAGCTGGACCGCTTCCACATGCGTATCGCCCTCGGCTACCCCGACGCCCGTGCCGAGCGCGAGCTGCTCCAGGGCGAGGACCGCGCCGATCTGCTGCTGCGGCTGGAGCCGGCGCTGACCCCCGCCGAGCTGGAACGGCTCCAGCAGCGGGTTCCCCAGATCCATGCCGCCGACGCCCTGGTGGACTACGTGCAGGCGCTGGTCGCCCACACCCGCTCGGTGGGGCGGTTCCGCACCGGGCTGTCGCCCCGGGCCGGCCTGGCGCTGCTGCGCTCGGCCCAGGCCTGGGCCCTGGTGGACGGGCGGGAAGCGGTCATCCCGGAGGACGTGCAGGCGGTCTTCGGGGCGGTGGCGGGCCACCGGCTGCATCCGCTGCCGGAGGAGGAAGGGCGCGCTGCCGAGGAGCATGCCGCCGGGATCCTGGAGGAGGTGGCCATCCCCTGAGGGGAAGGAGCGAGGCGTGCGCACCGAGGCACGAGGCGTGAGCGGCGGGGAGCGGGCCGCCACCGGGGCGGCGGGGCGCTTGCGGGGCCCGCGCGCCGCCCTCGACCGCTGGATCCGCCGGCGCATGGGCCGGCAGGGCCGCACCGTGCGCCTCGACTATCCCCGCATCTATATCCTGCCCTCGCGCGCCGGGGTCGGCTTCGGCGCCCTGGTCGCGGTGATGGGCCTGGGCTCGGTGAACTACGGCAACAGCCTGGGCTTCCTGCTCACCTTCCTGCTGGTGGGGGTGGCCTTTGCGGCCATGCTGCACACCTTCCGCAACCTGGCCGGGCTGGAGGTGGCCGGGGCCGGCTGCGATCCGGTGTTCGCCGGCGGCGTGGCGCGCTTCCGGGCGCGCCTGGGCGACCGCTCGGGGCGTGACCGCTGGGCGCTGGCCCCGGCACGCGCCGGCGGCGCGGGGCCTCCGGCCGACGTGCCCGGCGGCGGCTCGGGCCTGCTGACCCTGGAGGTCCCGGCCCCGAGCCGCGGCTGGCTGCGGCCGGGCCGCTTCGCCCTGGCCACCGCCTTCCCCACCGGCCTGTTCCGGGCCTGGTCGTGGCTGGACCCGGACTGGGCCTGCCTGGTCTATCCCCGCCCCGAGAGCGGCGCGGTGCCGGGTCCGGAGGCGTTCATCGCCAGCGAGCGCGGCGGGCGCTTCGGCGAGGGCGACGAGGACTTCCGCGGCCTGCGCCGCTACCAGGCCGGCGATCCGCCGCGCCACCTGGCCTGGCGGCTGCTGGCCCGCGGCCAGGAGCTTCACACCAAGCAGTTCGCCGGCCGGGCGCCGTCGCGGGTATGGCTCGACTGGGCGGCGCTGGCGGGCATGGATGCCGAGGCCCGCATCGCCCGCCTGACCCGCTGGGTGCTGGATGCCGAGCGTGCGGGCCGGATCTACGGCCTGCGCCTGCCCGACACCGAGATCCCGCCCGACCAGGGGCCCGGGCACCGCCACCGGTGCCTGGAGGCCCTGGCCCTGCTGCCGGCGTGACGGCCCCGGCTTCCTCCGGCAGTGGAGCGGTGCGGGACAGCCTGCCGCCGCGCACGCTGACCGCCCTTTTGCTGGCGCTGGCGGCGGTGGCCGCGCCGCATGCCGCGCGCCTGCCGCTGTGGCTGACCGCCGCGGTCCTGGCCCTGGGGCTGTGGCGGGCGGCCATCGCCTGGCGCGGCTGGCCGGCGCCGCCGCGCTGGCCGCGCCTGCTGCTGACCGCGGCGCTGGCGGCCGGGGTCGCCGCCGCCTACGGCACCCTGGTGGGCCTGGACGCCGGGGTCGCGCTGGCCACCGCCATGGGCGCCCTCAAGCTGCTGGAGATGCGCCGCCGGCGGGACACCCTGGTGCTGATCTACCTGGGCTACTTCCTGGTGATCACCCAGTTCCTGTACACCCAGGCCATCCCGGCGGCGCTCTACCTGCTGGCGGGGGTGTGGGCGCTCACCGCGCTGCTGGTGGCGGTGACCCGGGAGACCGGCGGCGACCGGCCCTGGCGGCATGCCCGCCTGGCCGCGGTGCTGGTGGCCCAGGGCCTGCCCCTGATGATCATCCTGTTCGTGCTGTTCCCGCGCGTGCCGGGTCCGCTGTGGGGCCTGCCCGACCGCACGAGCGCGGTCACCGGCCTCGACGACCAGCTCTCGCCCGGCGCCATCAGCCGCCTGTCGCGCTCGGGGGCGGTGGCCTTCCGGGTGGAATTCCGGGGCGACCCGCCGCCGGCCGGCAAGCGCTACTGGCGCGGGCCGGTGTTCACCCGCTACGACGGCCGCAGCTGGAACCCGCCGCGCCACCGCCGGGGGCCGGCGCCGGCACCGCGCACCCGGGGGCCGGCGGTGGCCTACACGGTCATGCTCGAGCCCCACGACCGGCGCTGGCTGTTCGCCCTCGACCTGCCCGCCGAGGCGCCGCCGCAGGGCCGTCTCGGCCCCAACCTGACGCCGCTGGCGCGGGAGCCGGTGCGCCAGCTGCGGCGCTACCGCATGCGCTCCTACCCCGATTTCCGGCTGCAGCCGGAGCTGCCGGCAGAGCGCCGCCGGCGCTACCTGCGTCTGCCGGACGGGGCCCATCCGCGGGCGCGCGAGCTGGCCGCCACCTGGCAGCGCCGCTCCGGCGACGGCGCGGCGGTGGTGCGCCGGGGCCTGGCCTACCTGCGCGCGAACGGCTTCCGCTACACCCTGACCCCGCCCGATCCCGGCCGGGACTGGGTGGACGGCTTGCTGTTCGACACCCGCGCCGGCTTCTGCGGCCACTACGCCGGCGCCTTCGCCTTCCTCATGCGCGCCGCCGGGGTGCCGGCGCGGGTGGTTACCGGGTACCTGGGCGGCGCCATGAGTCCGGGCGGCGACTACATGATCGTGCGCCAGTCGGACGCCCACGCCTGGGTCGAGGTGTGGCTGGCCGGGCGCGGCTGGGTGCGGGTGGATCCCACCACGGCGGTGTCGCCGGCGCGCGCCGAGGAGGGTCTGGGCGGCTCGGTGTCGGCGGGCGAGCCGGTGCCCATGATGGCGCGGCCCGAGCGCAGCTGGCTGAAGACCGCGCGCCTGCGCCTGGACGCCCTGGACACCGCCTGGAACCGCTGGGTGCTGGCCTACGGCCCGGAGCTGCAGAAGCGCCTGCTGGGGCGCTTCGGCCTGGGCGAGTGGCCGCGCATGGTGATGGCCCTGGCGGTGGCCCTGGCGGCGGCCGGGGGCGGGGTGACCGCGTGGGTGCTGGTGCGCCGGCGCCCGCGGCGGGATGCGGCGGCGGCCGCCTTCGAACGGCTCGAGCGCAAGCTGGCGCGGGCGGGACTGCGGCGGGCCCCCGGCGAGGGACCGCGCGACTTCGGCGGGCGGGCGGCCGACGCCTTCCCCGGGCAGCGAGAGGACCTGCTCGCCATCCGCGACGCCTATCTGAGGCTGCGCTATGAAGGCGCGGCCGGGGCCGGCGAGGCGGCCCGCCTGCGGCGGCGGGTGGCCCGGCTGCGATTGCGGCCGACGCCAACGCGGCGGCAGGAGGGGGATGGAGATCGGGCTGGCTGAAGCGCTCATGGCGCGAGGGCGACCGCCAGCTCTGAGGCGGGCGCCCGGGCGCCGGGCTCAGTCGGCGATGCGGTCGTCCTCGGCGCCGTCGAGGATGGCCTTGGCCCGCTCCAGCAGGGCCGGCTCCGGGCTGCGCCTGAGCGCCGCCTCCCAGCGCGGGAACAGGTTGGCCTCCTCGCGGCCCTCGTGCTTGGCCAGGCCGCCGGACAGGATGCCCATGAGCGCGGCGATCATGGAGGCGTCGGCGAGCTCCTCCATGGCGGTGAGCTCGCGGATCTGGTCGAGCTCGCCGAGGATGTTGTCGTGCTCGTGGATCATCTGGTTGGTGGGGTCCGACTCCGGGCCGCCCTCGGGGATGCCGAAGTGGGGGGCGAGCACCTCGTTCTCGCAGTAGATGTGGCGGCGCAGGCCCTCGCGGCAGGTCTCGATGAGCGGCGCCGCCTCGGCGATCTCGCCGCGGTTGGCGTGCTGCAGGGCCACCGCGAACAGCCGGTCGAGGCGCTCGTGGTCGCGCGACAGCAGATCCGTAAGGGTCTCCGGCTCCACCGTGTCGCGGTCCACCACGCGCACCCGGTAGGCCCCCGGGGTGGCCTCGGAGACGTCCCAGTGGATGCGGTGTCGAAGCATGAGGGCGACCGCCTGCATGAGCAGGGTGGGCTCGTCGGCGAAGACGAATTCCAGGGGGTGGCCGGTGCCCTTCTCCTGGAGGGTGGCGAAGGCCGCCATGCGCGGGCGGGCCTCGTCGCGCAGGTCGATGGTCTCGGCGCTGCTGTCGGACATGGTGCGGGCCTGTCTCGTGCCGTTTTCGGGGGAAAGGTGGGGGCCGCGCGGCCTTGGCTGTTATCCTCCACACCCTTCGACCGGCGTCAATGGCCGACGCCTCCTGTCAACGATCCGGCAGCCTTGCCCGGCAGCCCCGCGAGGAGCCCCATGAGCGACGACTACCGCCCGCCGCTGGCCGACCACTGGGACCGCATGGAGGCCAAGTACGGCGACGCCAGCGGCGACTTCTCCTTCGACCGGCTCAGCGACGACGAGCTGCTCGAGATGGAGCGGCTGGGCCGCCAGGCCATCTACGAGGATCCCAACGTGACGGGCCAGGAGAAGATCAACCTGCAGCCGCTTCTGACCCTGGTGGAGAAGCAGCGCGCCAAGCGCGGCCTCGACGAGCCCGAGGGCTAGGCCCGCCGGCGTTAACGGAGGAGCGCGTCATGGCCGTTTCGCAGGAAACGTTCACGCTGGTGACCGAGGGCCGCGGCACCTACGAGATCACCGGCCGCATCGGCGAGGCCGTCCGCGGCTCGGGCATCGTCACCGGCACCTGCCACGTCTTCCAGCACCACACCAGCGCCTCGCTGGTGGTGACCGAGAATGCCGACCCCGACGTGCGCCGCGACCTGGAGACCATCCTGGCGCGCCTGGCCCCCGACGGTGACCCGGCCTACGTCCACGACCTCGAGGGCGCCGACGACATGGCCGCCCACGCCCGCAGCATCCTCACCCACAACGATCTGACCGTCCCCGTCAGCGGCGGCCGGCCGCGGCTCGGCACCTGGCAGGGGGTGTTCCTGTGGGAGCATCGCTATAGCGGCTTCCGCCGCCAGGTCACGGTGACGGTGCAGGGCGAATAGTCCGGCCTCTCCCGCCGGCCGCCGTTTCCATAAAGGACCGCACCCATGGCCGATGCCCGACAACAGCAGGGCCCGCCGGTGATCCGGCTGGCCGACTACACCACGCCCGCCTTCCTGGTGGACCACGCCGACCTGCGCTTCGAGCTGGGCGAGGAGGACACCGTGGTCCGATCGCGCCTCGCCATGCGCGCCAATCCCGACCGCACCGGGGCGGGCGAGCTGGTGCTCGACGGCCGCGAGCTGGTCCTGGAGGGGCTCGTCCTCGACGGCCACCCGCTGGGGGAGGACGACTACACCGTGGGCGAGGAGAGCCTGACCATCCCCGACCCGGGCGAGGCCTTCACCCTGGAGGTGACCACCCGCATCCGGCCGCAGGACAACACCGCCCTGGAGGGGCTGTACCAATCAAGCGGCAACTTCTGCACCCAGTGCGAGCCGGAGGGCTTCCGCCGCATCACCTACTTCCCCGACCGCAG
>DATFLO010000061.1:0-4658 GCA_035267605.1 Gammaproteobacteria bacterium | reverse complement strand
TTCGACCTGGTGCTGTCCGACTTCTTCCTGGACGGCGAGCTCACCGGCCTGGACTTCGTCAAGCGCATCCGCGCCCGCGACGACGACCTGTCGCTGCTGCCGGTGCTCATGCTCACCAGCGCCGAGGAGGCCGACACCCGCATCGCCAGCCTGCGGGCGGGGGCCAACGACTTCATCTACAAGCCCTTCCATCCGGAAGAGCTGTACGCCCGCCTGAACAACCTGCTGGCCCTGCGCCACGCCTACAAGAAGCTCTACACCCAGAAGAAGGTGATGGAGCGGCTGTCGGTCACCGACGGCCTGACCAACCTCTACAACAAGCGGTTCCTCAACAACGAGGCCCCCGGCGCCCTGCAGACGGCCCAGCACCAGGACCAGCCGCTGGCCCTGCTGGTCGTCGACCTGGACCACTTCAAGGCCATCAACGACCACCACGGCCACGAGGTCGGCGACGACGTGCTGCGGGCGGTGGCCCAGGCCATCGAGGAGGAGTTCCAGGAGGTGGATCTGATCGCCCGCTACGGCGGCGAGGAGTTCGTGGTGGTGCTCGAGGAGACCGACCGCGACCAGGCCGCCGAGCGGGCCGAGGGGCTGCGCCGGCGCATCACCGAGCTCACCGGCGACGTGCCCGTGACCGCCAGCATCGGCATCAGCGCCCACGAGTCCGGCGAGCCGGCGCGCGACTACAACCGCCTGTTCCGCGAGGCCGATCAGGCCCTGTACCGGGCCAAGGACGAGGGCCGCAATCGGGTCGCCGTCTGGACCGCCCCCGACGGCCACGCCGAGGTGCGCTACAGCGCCTGAGACGGCCGCCCGGACCCGCCCCCCGATCCGGCCGGACCCTCCCCTCCCGGCCCGCGGCTAGAAGGGGATGTCGTCCTCGAAGTCCTGGTCGAAGTCAGGCTGTCCGCCGCCGGAGCCGCCGCCGGTGCCGCCGCTTTGCGCCGGGGCCGACTGGTCGAGCTCGGTGGGTGCCGACTGATCCCAGGAGCCGCCTCCCCCGCCGCGGCCGCCCCCGCCACCGCCGCCGCCGAGCATCTGCATCTCGTTGGCCACCACCTCGGTGGTGTAGCGGTCCTGGCCGTTGTTGTCCTGCCACTTGCGCGTCTGCAGCCGGCCCTCGATGTAGCACTGCGAGCCCTTGCGCAGGTACTCGCCGGCGATCTCCGCCAGGCGCGAGAACATCACCACGCGGTGCCACTCGGTCTCTTCCTGCTGCTGGCCATCCCGGCCGCGGTAGCGGCGGGTGGTGGCCAGGTTCAGGTTGGCCACCGCGTTGCCGCTGCCGGTGTAGCGGATCTCGGGATCGCGCCCCAGGTTGCCCACCAGGATGACCTTGTTTACGCCGCCGCTCGCCATGGCGCTCCCCTTCCCTCGTTGCGGGTTCGAATGCGGCGCTCAGCCCGCCGCCTGGGCCTCCGCCCATTCCAGGGCCTGGCCGAGGGAATCCTCGTCCAGGCGCTTGCTGTCGACCTTGCAGTAGGCCGTGCCCTCGTCCACGAACACCTGCGCCTCCACCACGCCTTCCACGCCCAGCAGCGAGCGCTCCAGCCGGCGCGCCTCGTCGGGGTCCAGCCGCCCCACGTGCAGCAGCTTGGTGGACAGGTAGTGCGGCGCCGGTCCGGTCAGGGCCACGCCCAGCCAGATCAGGGCCACCAGCGCGCCCACCTCGAACACCCGGTCGGCGCCGTAGGCGCCGGACAGGGCCCCGCCCAGGGTACCGCCCAGGAAGGCGCCGAGGAACTCCGCCACGTTGTAGACGCCCACCGCGGTGCCCTTGGCGGCCACCGGGGCGGCCTTGGAGATGAGCGACGGCAGGCTGGCCTCGAGCACGTTGAAGCCGGTGAAGAAGGCGATCAGCGAGCCGCCGATGCCCCACAGGTTGTGCGGCGTCCAGGCCAGCAGCAGCAGGGCCGCCACCAGCGCGCCGATGGAGGCCACGAACACCGGCTGCATCCGGCGCCGGGCCTCGGCCAGGAACACCAGCGGGAACATGAGCACGAACGACGCCAGCATCACCGGCAGGTAGAGCATCCATTGCTGACTGGTGGCCAGACCGGCCTGGTTCACCAGCATGGGCGGCACCACCACGAAGATGGCGGTCAGCACCAGGTGCAGGGCGAAGATGCCGACATCCAGCCGCAGCAGGCTGGGGCTGCGCAGCACGTTGCCGAGCATGGCCGGGGTCAGCTGGGCGTCGCGGTGGTGGCTGGTGGCCTCCGGCTCGGGCACCACCAGGTACAGCACCGCCACCGCCGCCACCGACAGCACCGCGGTCAGCCAGAAGATGCCGGGCACGCCGATCCAGTGCTCCAGGCCGGGGGCGGCCACCAGCGACACGGCGAAGGACACGCCGATGGTCATGCCGATCATGGCCATGGCGCGGGTGCGCGTCTCGTCGCGGGTGAGGTCGGCCACCAGGGCGATGACCGCGGCGGCGATGGCGCCGGCGCCCTGCAGGACGCGGCCGAGCAGCAGCAGGTAGATGCTGTCGGCGGTGGCCGCCACCACCGAGCCCACGGCGAACACCAGCAGGCCGAAGGCGATCACCGGCTTGCGCCCGAAGCGGTCGGAGGCGGCGCCGAAGGGGATCTGGAAGATGGCCTGGGTGAGGCCGTAGGCGCCCAGGGCCATGCCCACCAGCAGCGGCGTGGAGCCGGCCAGGTCGTGGGCGTACAGGCTGAGCACCGGCAGGATCATGAACAGGCCGAGCATGCGGAGGCCGAAGATCCCGGCCAGCGAGAAGGCCGAGCGGCGCTCCGCGGGGGACATGCGTACGCTCTCGCTCAATGGGGGCTCCTTGTCTGGGGTCGTTCACAGGGGGCGCGCGGCGGATCGCCGCTGCCGCCCCGGCGCCCGGCCCCGCCTCGCCCCTCCGGGAGCCCGCCGGGCGGGTCCGGAACGGCGCGAGTCCCCGCGGCGGGATGCCGGCTCCGGGGCGGTTTTGCGCCTTTTCCGAGAAAGGGGCTATGATACATGGTTTGTCTCCCGCCCGTATAACCCCGCCACTAAACCCCTACGGGCCGCCGGGATGGGCAACCGCCCTTCCCGGTTTGGTGGCGGGGCACGGGCCCGGCCTGGGAAGGGCGAGCATGGACTGGATCGAGGTCCGCGGGGCGCGCACCCACAACCTGCAGAACATCAGCGTGGACATCCCGCGCGACCGCTTGGTGGTGATCACCGGCGTGTCGGGCTCGGGCAAGTCCTCGCTCGCCTTCGACACCCTCTACGCCGACGGCCAGCGCCGCTACGTGGAGAGCCTGTCGGCCTACGCCCGGCAGTTCCTCAACATGATGAGCAAGCCCGAGGTGGAGTCCATCGAGGGCCTGTCGCCGGCCATCTCCATCGAGCAGAAGACCGCCAGCCACAACCCGCGCTCCACGGTGGGCACGGTCACCGAGATCTACGACTACCTGCGCCTGCTCTACGCGCGGGTGGGCGAGCCGGTGTGCTATTCCTGCGGCAAGCCCATCCGGGCGCAGACGGTCTCCCAGATGGTCGACCAGGTGCTGGCCATGGAGGAGGGCACGCGCATCCACGTGCTCGCCCCCATCGTGCGCGGCCGCAAGGGCGAGCACCGCGAGCTGCTGGAGAAGGTGCGCGCCCAGGGCTTCATCCGCGCCCGCGTGGACGGCGACATGGTGGAGCTCGACGGCGGCATCCCGGAGCTCGACGGCAAGCGCGTGCATACCGTGGAGCTGTTGGTGGACCGGCTGAAGGTGCGCCCGGACCAGGGCAACCGCCTGGCCGAGTCGCTGGAGACGGCGCTCGGCTGGGGCGACGGCCTGGCCCAGGTGCAGGTGATGGACGGCCCCGAGCTGCTGTTCTCGGAGCGCTTCGCCTGCCCCGACTGCAACGTCTCGTATCCGGACCTCGAGCCGCGGATGTTCTCCTTCAACAATCCGCACGGCGCCTGCCCCACCTGCGACGGCCTGGGCCACATCTCCAGCTTCGACCCGGAGCGGGTCATCCCGCACCCGGACTGGACCCTGCGCGAGGGCGTCATCCGCCCCTGGGACAAGCGCCACAGCCACTTCTACTTCCAGATGCTCGAGGCCCTGGCCGAGCACTACGGCTTCGACACCGAGACCCCCTTCGACCGCCTGCCGGAGCAGGTGCAGCGGGTCATCCTGCACGGCTCCGGCGGCGACAAGATCCGCTTCCGCTTCGAGACCGAGTCGGGCAACGCCCACTACCGCGACATGCCCTTCGAGGGCGTCATCCCCAACCTCGAGCGGCGCTACCGCGAGACCGAGTCGGCGGCGGTGCGCGAGGACCTGGCCAAGTACATCACCGAGGAGCCCTGCCCCGACTGCGGCGGCGCCCGGCTGCGCGTCGAGGCGCGCCACGTCCTGGTGGGCGGCCGCCCCATCCACGAGGTGGTGGCCGAGCCGGTGCACCGCTCGCTGGACTTCTTCCGCAACCTCGACCTGCACGGCAGCCGCGGCCAGATCGCCGAGCGCATCCTCAAGGAGATCGACGACCGCCTGCGCTTCCTGGTGGACGTGGGGCTCAACTACCTGACCCTGGACCGCTCGGCGGACACCCTGTCCGGCGGCGAGGCCCAGCGCATCCGCCTAGCCAGCCAGATAGGCGCGGGCTGGTCGGGGTGATGTACATCCTGGACGAGCCCTCCATCGGCCTGCACCAGCGCGACA
>DATFLO010000060.1:0-10768 GCA_035267605.1 Gammaproteobacteria bacterium | reverse complement strand
CGTACAGATACTCGGCACTGATCTTGAGGTCGCCGCGCCCGTACTGGTGCGGGGCGTCGTAGGCGTAGACCCAGTCGGTGCCGGCCAGCCAGTACTGTCCGGTCAGGATGTGGTCGTCCGGGTCGGTGTGCAGCTCCTGGTGGTCGCTGGCATAGACCCCGAACACCCCGGCCTGCAGCTCATGGGAATAGCCCAGGTTGGGCGCCGCCTTGGCGAAGGCGGTGAACAGCCGCGGGCCGGCCTTGGGGTCGCCGTAGCGGTCCACCACGCTGGCTGGAACTACGCCATCCAGGGCCGATTCGCCGTCGAAACGGCCCACCACCTCCTGGTCGCCCTGCAGGGCCTCCACCCCGAAGCGGGTGTAGAAGGGCGTGGCCGGCGTCCAGGTCAGCTGCACGCCGGTGTCCCGCAGGCCGTGGGCGCCGAGCAGCTGCTGGTAGGGCAGGGTCTGCTCCACGAACTGCCACTGGTGGCGATGCTTGTCGTTGTGGTAGCCGATGCCGGACAGGAAGCGGCCGGCTTTCACCTGGAGCCCCGCGGGCAGGGCGCGGGTGGTGAAGTAGGCCTCCTCCAGATCCATTCCGCCCGCCTCGGTGATCACGGCGTGGACGAAGGCATCGAAATACGGATCGACGCTGGCCGAGACGGCGAGCTCGGTGGGCTTGAGGCTGAACCCGGGCTCCTCGCCGGCATGGCCGCCGGCATCGTGGCCGTGGGCCTGGTTGATGCCTGCGGCGGCGGCGACCAGCGCGTCGGCGTCGCCGCTGCGGTCGTCGGCGTAGGCGATGCCCTCGAGGATGACCGAGAGGTCGGGATTGAAGCGGTTGCCGGAGGTGACCTCGGCACTGCTGGCGCCGCCGGAGGCGGCCCCCAGGTGGGGGGCGGACTGGCCCCAGGCGGGGCCGCCCGCGATCAGCCCGAGGGCGGCACCCAAGACGAAAGCGATCCGCTGCATGGGATCTCCCTTTCCAAAGACGGAAACCGGAACGGCGCCCGGCGGGGCCACGGCCCGCCTACGACGGCCGGGGCCGTCGCGCGCACAGGGCGTCGGAAAATCAGGCGGTGCGGTTCAGGAAAGGGAGCGGTGCGGCGGGTCGCGGGCAGCGGCGGGGCGGACGGGCGCGGCGGGCGGTGCGGGCGGGAGGAAGGGGGAGCTCTCGGGGCTGCGGCTGACCCCGGGGAGCACCGGCACCGCGGGGATATCGGCGGCGTGGTGGGCAACCGCGCAGATCTCGCAGACCGGCCCGGCGCCGTCCAGGGCATGGTCGATGGCGTGGGCCAGCAGCGCCGGCTGAGCCAGCACGAACGCCACCGCCAGGGCCATGACGGCCCGGCGCAGGCGGCGGCGAACGGCGTGCAGGAGGGTCAGCGGATTCAAGCGCGGCGCCTCGGCTGGGAACCACGAAAACGGCCCGGACCGGCGAACCGGGCCGGGCCGTTTCCGG
This sequence comes from Gammaproteobacteria bacterium, assembly GCA_035267605.1. Taxonomy (GTDB): domain Bacteria; phylum Pseudomonadota; class Gammaproteobacteria; order Thiohalorhabdales; family Thiohalorhabdaceae; genus Thiohalorhabdus. The sequence goes on along the minus strand of DATFLO010000060.1, from coordinate 9,323 downwards.
CTTGGGCAAAGCTAGGCCGTGAGGCCCGCTCGGCGGGCCCCACGGCCTATCGGGATCGGCGAAACTTAGCCGTGGTGGCCGCTGAAGCGCCCCCACGGCCTATCTGGATCGGCGAAACTTAGCCGTGGTCATGGCCGCCGGGGCCGTGGACGTGGCCGTGGTCGAGCTCTTCCTGCTCGGCCTCGCGCACGTCCTGGATGCTGACGTCGAAGTTCAGGGTGACGCCGGCCAGGGGATGGTTGCCGTCCACGGTGACCTCCTGGTCGCCGGACTCGAGCACGGTGAGGATGCGCACCCCGTCGTCGGTCTCGGCCTGGAACTGCATGCCCGGCTCGATCTGCTCGGCGCCCTCGAACTGCTCGCGCGGGACGTTCAGGACCATGGACTCGTCCCGCTCGCCGTAGCCTTCCTCGGGCTTGATGGTCACGGAGACGTCCGCGCCCGGCTCCTTGCCCTCCAGCGCCTGCTCCAGGCCGGGGATGATCTGGCCAACGCCGTGGATGTAGGCCAGCGGCTCCCGACCCTCGGAGGTGTCGATAACCTGGTCGTCGTTGTCCTTCAGGGTGTAGTCGATGCTGACGACCCGGTTCTTTTCAACCTGCATGGTCACTTCCTTTTGCCTTACGAATGACGGCTTGCGAATAAAGGGACGCGGCGGCGGGCAGGAGCCTGCTACCACGGCCCCTACTTTAACCCAGCCCGCTGGCTCCGGCCAAATCCCCGGAGCCGAGTGGGCTTAGAGCCCCTTCACGGCCAACAGTTCCCGGATACGCTCGTAGGCGAGCACCGGCCCGTCGCGGCACACGAAGTGCGGCCCGAACTGGCAGTGGCCGCAGCGGGCCACGGCGCAGTGCATGTTGCGCTCCATGCTCAGCCACACCCGGCCGGCATCGAAGCCGCGCCCCTCCAGGTCGCGGGCGGCCGCCCGCATCATGGGCTCGGGGCCGCACATCATGGTCTCGGTGGTGGCGGGATCCAGATCGAAACGGTCGAACAGCTCGGTGACCAGGCCCACGTGGCCCGACCAGTTCTCGCCGGCGACGTCGGCGGCCAGGCCCACCTCGGTGTCCGGGGCCTTCTCCCAGGCGGCATAGCGGCGGCGCCAGATCAGATCCTGGGAATGCTTGACCCCCTGCAGGATGGTGAGCTTGCCGAAGCGCTCGCGCCGGGCCATGACGTAGTCGATCACCGAGACCACCGGGGCGCAGCCGAGGCCGCCGGTGACCACCAGGACGTCGCGGCCCTCCGCCCGCTCCAGCGGCCAGGGACTGCCGAAGGGCCCGCGCAGGCCGACGCGATCGCCGACGCCGAGCCGGGTCAGGGGCTCGGTCACCCGGCCCACGGCGCGCACGGTGTGGCCGAGGGTCTCCGGGTGGTCCGGGTCGGAGCTGATGGAGATGGGCACCTCGCCCACCCCGAACAGGTAGACCATGTTGAACTGCCCGGGCCGGAAGCGGTAGGCGGCGCGGATGGCCGGGTCGGTGGCGCGCAGCCGGAGGGTGACGATGCCCGGGCTCTCGGCGGTGCGCTCCACCACCTCCGCCTCCCACGGCGTGGTCGAGGCGGGCTCAGCCACCGCCGTCACCGTCGGGATCGCGCCACATGGCGGCCACCTCCTCGGTCAGGTCGATGCCGGTGGGGCACCAGGTGATGCACCGCCCGCAGCCCACGCAGCCGCTGCGGCCGAACTGGTCGTGCCAGCCGGCGAGCTTGTGGGTCAGCCACTGGCGGTAGCGGTTGGCGGTCGACGCGCGGATGACGATGCCGTGGATGTAGCTGTGGCCGGCGGTGAAGCAGGAGTCCCACTGGCGCACCTGCTCCGCCCGCTGGCCCTCGAGGTCGGGCACCGTCTCCTGGCTGTGGCAGAAGCAGGTGGGGCAGACGTTGGTGCAGTTGCCGCAGGACAGGCAGCGCTCGGCCACCTCCTCCCAGCGCGGGTGGGTGGGATGGTCGAACAGGAAGTCGCGCAGGTTGCGCGACGGCAGGCCCCGGGTCTGGGCGCGGGCGGCGGCGTCGATGTCGGCACTGGCCTGGTCGTTTTGCCCCTGATTGGCCGCCTCGGTGGGCAGCTCGGCGAGCACGGCCGCGCCGGCGTCGGAGCCGGCGCGCACCAGGAAGCCCTCGTCCAGCTCGGACAGCACCAGGTCGAAGCTGTGGGTGGCCTCGGGGCCGTCGCCGGTGGACGCGCAGAAGCAGGTGTCGGCGGGGTGGGTGCAGTTCACCGCCACCAGGAACAGGTTGGCGCGCCGGGCCTGGTAGTGGGGATCCGGGGCGTCGCCCAGGAAGTGCCGGTCCTGGAGGGCCAGACCGGCCAGGTCACAGGCGCGCGCGCCGATCACCGCCAGCGGCTCGGCGGCCGGCTCCGGCTCGTCAAACTGGAGGCCGCCGTCGCCGTCCTTTTCGGCCCGCCACACGGTCTCGCGCGGGGCGAAGGTGAGCGGCTTGAGGGCGGTGGGGCCGTTGGCCCAGGCGAAATGGCGCCCGGTGCCCTCCTCCAGGCGGTAGCTGCCGGGGGCCTGGCGGTCGCGCAGGCCGAAGCACAGGTCGTCGGCGCCGGCCACCTCGTCCATGACGATGGCGCCGTCGCGCACGCGCGGCCCGCGGCAGCTGTAACCGCGGCCGTGGAGGGCGTCGAACAGGGCGCCGAAGCGCTCGCGCGGCAGGAAGTCGTCGGCCAAGGCGGCGGATCCCGGGATGGGGGGTGTTCATCCTTTGTAACGCCGCCGCCGCCCGCCTGCCAAACAAAACGACCCGCCGGCGGGGGCGGGTCGTCGGGTTCCGGGGCGGACCGGCCTCAGAAGTCGATGTTCTTGTCCGCCTCGGTGACCGCGGTCACGAAGTCGCCCATGGCCTTGTAGCTGGCGGTGGCCACCCAGTTGGACTCGTCCACGCCGCGGGCGGCGCCGCAGGCCTTGCACACCCACAGCGGCACGCCCTTGTCCACCAGGGCCTCCACGGCGTCCTTCATGGCCGGCATGTTGACCCCCTGGACGTGGGGGTAGACCTGCTTGTTGGCGAGCACCGCGCCCTCCCCCTGCAGCCAGACGGTGACGTCGTGGCCCTGGTCGGCCGCGGCCTTGGCGGCCAGGACGCCCAGCGTGGCCTGGGTCGGATCATCGGTGCCGTGGGTAACGGAAACGACCACCTTCATGGTTCTATCCCTTCTCTGGCGTGGATTCGTCGGATGGGGCGGATCGCCGGCGATTCTACCGCAGCCGGCGGGGTCCCGAGACCGGCGCCGGCAAAAAGGGGCGCCCGCGGGCGCCCCTGGTCGACAGGCGGGGCCGGGGGCTAGTTCACCCCCTGACCCAGCTTGTGGCCGCGCACCTTCGAGTCGTACAGGCACTCGTGCTGGTGCCACTTGTCGGCGGTCTCGGCGATCGAGCCGTCGAAGCGCGGGTCCTGCGGGCGCTCGTGGCTGTTGATGAAGGCCGCCACGTCCCACGCCTGCTGATCGGTCAGCGCGCCCTTGGCCGCCGCCGGCTGGGCCTTGCCCAGGGGCATGTTGTACTTGATGAACGCCGCGGCGGTGTTCACCCGGTGCATGCCGGCGCCCCAGTTGTAGGCCCTGGGGCCCCACAGGGCGGGGAAGATCTGGGTGCCGTCGTCGGCGAAGCGGCCCTGGCCGTCATCGCCGTGGCAGATGGCGCACTGATCCTGGTAGACCTTGTCGCCGCGGGCCACGCTGTAGCCGTCCTCGGGCTTGGACACCGCCTTGTAGCCCCGGCCCGGCAGGCTCTTGCCCACCGCCGCGCCCCTGGCCATCCAGAACATGTAGGCCTGCATGTCCTTGAGCACCTGGCTGTCCGGCGGCGGCGGATGGCCGGCGGCGGAGTCCTGGGCATCCATGGAATAGGTGAAGCAGCCGCGGATGCGCTCGTCCATGGTGTTCACGTGGTCGTTCTTGCCCCGGTATTTGGGGTAGACCGGCCACGCCCCCCACAGCGGCGCCGAGTTGGGCACGGTGCCGCCGCCCAGGTGGCAGTTGCTGCAGTTCTGGCCGTTGCCCACGTACTTGCCGGCGTACTTCTGGGTCTGGATGAAGGCCTTGCGGCCGCGGCGCACGGCCTCGCCGAACTGGTCGTCGGGGAGGTCCGACAGGGCCGGGGGCTGGTGGTAGCCGGTGCTGCCCACCTCGGGGGAGGGCGCCAGCTCCTTCTGGGCCTTGAGGTCGTCGGCCGCCTGGACGCCGCCGGCGGCCAGCAGCAGGCCGCCCAGCCCGGCCAGGGTGCGATGGAATGCGCTGGTCATGCTCACGTCGTCCTCCTTACCCGGCTGGGGCTCACTGGTCCGTCGGCTCGGCCGGCAGCGAGGCGAAGTAGGCGGCCACCGCCGCCGCCTCGTCGCTGCTCAGGCGCTGCGCCACCCCGCTCATCAGCTGGTTGGGGTCGTTGGAGCGCTTGTCCGACTGCCAGGCATCGATCTGGTTGCGGATGTAGCTGGCGTGCTGCCCGGCCAGGGGCGGGAAGTTATCGCCCACGCCGCGGCCGTCCGGGCCGTGGCACTTGGTGCAGGCCGGCACGTCCTTGGCCCACAGGCCGCGCTTGGCGATGGCCTCGCCGGCGGCCTTGCGCTCGGCGGACGCACCGGCAGCGCCGGGCGCCTTGGCCGGCGGCTCCATGCCGCCGTAGTAGGCCGCCACGGCCTTGATCTCCTTGGCCGAGAGGGCATTGGCGATGGGCTTCATGGTGGCGTTAGCGCGGGAGCCGTCGCCGAAGCTGCGCAGCTGCTTGGCCAGATAGGCCTGCGGCAGCCCGGCCAGGCGCGGGAAGCCGGCGGCGCCCTGGCCGCTGCCGTCGGCGCCGTGGCAGGTGGCGCAGGCGGTGGCGCCTTCGCCGTTGCCCTGCTTGGCGATGGTGGCGCCGAGGTCGGCCGCCGGGGCGCAAAGCGGCAGGGCCAGCAGCCCCAGGCCGGCCAGGACCCGGCCGGCGGAAATGCTCGCCATGGGAAATCCTCCTTGATACCAGGGGGCAATACTGGTTAGGCAGCGGCCCCCGGGGATGCGATCCGGAAAGAAAATAATTGTATTTTAATTTTCTAATCCTTTCAGCCCCGCGCCCTCACCCCGATCCTCGGCGCGACTGGTTGAGACGCCAGTCGTAGGGGGCGTAGCGCACGCGCACCCGGTCCGCGTTGGCCACCAGCCACTCGCCCGCCTCGCGGTCGTACAGCCGCCGTCCCGCCGAGCGCGCCAGCTCCGCCTCGCCGCCGGGGAAGTCCCGCCGGTACCAGCGGAACACCCGCGACACCTCCACCGTCCCCGCCTCCCGGTCCACCGCGGTGGTGGCGTTGATGAACACCTGGGCGGCGGTCTCCAGCTGACGCTCGAGGTTGGCCGCCTCGAACACCTCGATGGGCGGGCAGGAGCGGCTGCCGCAGACCAGGGCGAAATGGACCCGGGGGTCGGGCTCGCGCACCGCCAGCCGGCGCCGCGGATCGCCCGGGCCGAACGGGGCGCGCAGGCGGAAGGGGCCGCGGCGATTGCCGCGCAGGATGCCGTTCTCGATGTCGTTGGCGGTAAAGACGTACTCCCCGACGCGGTACTCGATGGCCCGGAAGAACCAGGGCACCTCGCGGATGGAGTCGCGGATCCCCAGCTCGATGACACCGTGGATGACGATGGCGTTGTAGACGTTGACCCAGAAGGCGATGCGCTCGGCGTCGCTGCGCAGGGTGTCGGGGTCGAAGGCGGCCAGATCGGCCGCCGCCTGCTTGAACCGGCCGTAGTAGCCGGAGCCGCGCACCAGCTCGTAGTTCACCCGCTGGCGATGGTTGTCGTAGAAGTGCCCGCGCAGGGTGTTCACCGAGCGCTTGATCTCCTCGGCGGGGTTCTCCGGCGGTGCCGGGGCGTGGCCCTCGGGCGCCGGGTTGAGCAGGCGCGGCCGCAGCAGCAGCCCGAGGCGCTCGCGCCAGGTGGTGCGGTGCTCGGGGAGGGCGCGCGTACGCCGGGCGTTGAGGTAGTTGATGGCGGTGATGGCGAAGCCGATGTGGGAGTAGGCCTGCGGGAAGTTGCCGGTGATCTCCTGGAAGCGCGGGTCGTACTGCTCGCCGAACAGGCCCAGGTGGTTGGAGAAGCGGTCGATCCGCCGGAGATGCGCCCCGGCCTCGTTGAGCCGGCCCTGCAGGATGAGGCAGTCCACGTACCAGAACAGGCAGATCATGAAGCCGTGCTCCTGCCCCGGCAGGCCGTCGTCCATGCGGTAGCGCAGCATGGTGCCGTCCACCAGCAGCTCGTCCTCGATGGCCGCGATGGTGCCCGCCACGCGCGGGTCCTCGGCGGGCAGGAAGCCGACGATGGGGATCATGAGCACCGAGGCGTCGAGCTCATCGGTGTCGTAGTGCTGGGTAAAGGCGCCGCGCTCGGCGCTGTAGCCGTATTCCAGGATCTCGGCGCGCACCGCCTCGCGCTCGGCCCGCCAGGTGCCGAGCTCCGCGGGCAGGCCGTAGTGCTCGGCGATCTTGATGCCGCGGTCGAGGGCCACCCAGCACATGAGCTTGGAGTGGACGTAGTGGTGGGGGCCGGTGCGGATCTCCCAGATGCCGTCGTCGGGGTCCTGCCACACCTGGCACACCGTATCCACCATGGGGCGCAGGTACTCCCAGTGCTCCAGGTCGATCTTGCCCACGTACCGGGAAACCGCGAAGATGGTCTCGAGCAGCTCGCCGTAGATGTCGTGCTGCTTCTGCTCGACGTTGAACTGGCCGATGTGGACCGGGTCGCTGCCCTTGTAGCCGGCCAGGTGGTCCAGGCGGGTCTCGCCGATGGGCGGCTCGGCCCGGGTCAGCTGGTACATGATGCGCAGCTGACCGGGGGGCTCGTGGGCGCACAGCTCCTTGAGCCAGTCCAGGTAGCGGGTGACCTCCTCCGAGTGGCCCAGCTCGAACAGCGCCGCCAGGGTCATGGCGGTGTCCCGGATCCAGCTGAAGCGGTAGTCCCAGTTGCGCTCGCCGTACAGGATGGTGGGCAGCGAGCAGGTGCCGCCGGCGGCGATGGCGCCGGTGTCCTGGAACTGCAGCAGCTTCATCACCAGCGCCGCCCGGTCCAGGTTCTCGCGCCAGAAGCGCTCCGCCGGGTAGCGGGTGACCTCCTCGGTGTGGGACCAGTCCTGCCAGTAGCGGTGGGTGGCATCGAGCACCTCCTGCAGGGCCTCCGGGCCGCGCACCGCGACGCCCTCGCCGTCGCGGCTGAAGGCCAGCCAGACCGTTTCCCCGGCGGCCACGTGCAGCGCCGCGCGCTCGCCGGTCCAGTCCAGCTCGCTGGTCGCCGAGCAGGTATGGTGGGCGCCGCCGTCGTGGATCCGCCAGCGCCGGGCATCCAGGCGCTCCGCCTCGGGCTCCTGCTGGCGGGCGTAGTCGGGGCGCGGCGAGCACTCCACGGTCAGAGCCAGCTGTCCGGTCAATCCGCGCACCCGCCGGATCAGGTGGTCGCGATGCCCGGCCAGGGCCACCGCCTCCTCGCCGGCGGGCATGAAATCCACCACCTCGGCCTCGCCGGAGGCGGTGCGGAACAGGGTCTGCAGGATGTTGGTCTCGCGCAGGTAGTGCTGCGCCGAGTCCCACGCGGCCTCGGGGGTGACCGCGAAGCGCCCGCCCTTGGCATCGTCGAGCAGGGCCCCGAAGATGGTCGGCGAATCCAGATGGGGCGAGCACAGCCAGTCCACCGCCCCGTCCAGACCGACCAGGGCGATGGTGGCGCCGTTGCCGATGACGCCGTAGGCGCCGATCTTCTTGTAGGCCAATGTCGCTCCCGTGGGGTGCCGGGGATGGGGGACGGCGGAAGGCGGCGCGCTCAGGGCGCGGTCCGCCGCAGGGCCAGCCGCCCCAGGCGGACGGCCAGCAGGACCGGGAAGAGCCCGTGCAGGACCAGGTCGAAGATGTCCAGCGGGCGGGTTAGAGTCCCGTTGGCCAGCATCTTCAATTTCTGCCACAGGTGCGGCTCCGGCGCGAACGGGGCCAGGCCCAGCAGCAGGGCGGCCACCACCAGCGAGCCGAGGGGTATGCGGTCGATCCAGCGCATGGCGATGCGAATCCTTTCCTCGAGGACGGGGGCAAAGGCCGATTCTACGCCCGCCGGCCCGGTTGGCGGAAAGATCCCGTGAGCGCCGCCACGGACGAAGGGCGCTACGACCTGGTGGTCATCGGCGGCGGCTCCGGCGGCCTGTCGGTGGCCAGCGTGGCCGGGCGCCTGGGGCTGCGGGTGGCGCTGGTGGAGGCGGCCGGCGAGCTCGGCGGCGAGTGCCTGCACACCGGCTGCGTGCCCTCCAAGACCCTGCTGCGCAGCGCGCATGTGGCCCGCCTCATGCGCCGCGGCGCCGATTTCGGACTGACCCCGCGCGACCCCGGGGTGGACATGGCCGCGGTGAGCCGCCGGGTGCGCACCGTGGTGCAGCGCCTCCAGGCCCACGACGACCCCGCCCGCTTCCGCAGCTACGGCGTGGAGGTGGTGTTCGCCGCCGCCCGCTTTCTCGACGCCCGGCGCGTGGAGGCCGGCGGCCGCGTCCTGCGCGGCCGCCGCTTCGTCCTGGCCACCGGGTCCGCCCCGGCGGTGCCGCCCATCCCCGGGCTGGCCGAGGCCGGCTACTGGACCAACGAGGACCTGTTCGGCGTGGACGAGGCGCCCGCACGCCTGGCCGTGATCGGCGGCGGCCCGGTCGGAGTGGAGATGGCCCAGGCCTTCGCCCGCCTGGGCTGGACGGTCACCCTGACGGAGGCCGGCGAGCGCCTGCTTCCGGGCGAGGATCCGGAGGCGGCCGAGACCCTGCGCGCCGCCCTGGTCAGCGAGGGGCTGACCGTCCGCACCGGGGCCGCCGTGACCGAGGTGGTGGCGGGCGCCGACGGCCACCGCCTGCGCCTTGGCGACGGCGGCGAGGTGGCCGCCGACCGCATCCTGGTGGCCGCCGGCCGGCGGCCGGCCACCGAGGGCCTGGGACTGGAGGCGGCGGGGGTCGCCCTCACCGGCTCCGGCGCGGTGGCGGTGGACCGGCGGCAGCGCACCTCGGTGCGCCGCATCTTCGCCGTGGGCGACGTCTGCGGGCCCTACCAGTTCTCCCACCTGGCCAGCCACCAGGCCGGGGTGGTGATCCAGAACGCGGTGTTCCGGCTGCCCGCGAAGGCGGACCTCACCGCCCTGCCCCGGGTCACCTACACCGACCCGGAGCTGGCGCGGGTGGGCCTGACCGCCGCCGAGGCCCGGCAGCGGCACGGCGACACCGAGGTCCACCGCGCCGACTACGGCGATCTCGACCGGGCGGTGGCCGAGGGCGAGGGCACCGGCTTCGCCGAGCTGGTGTTCCGGCGCGGGCGCATCGTGGGCGCCACCATCG
>DATFLO010000059.1:0-3272 GCA_035267605.1 Gammaproteobacteria bacterium | reverse complement strand
GGGGAAGACTTGTGTCTCACTGCCAGATCGAATCCGGATCGGACCATTGGCGCCGTAGACCGTCTGACCGCTACTGGCGATGAGAAAGTGGTTGAACTCCAGGGTGGCGTCGTAGTTGTTGCCGCTGAAGTCCCCGGCGTTCAGGGTCAGACTGATGGATCCGTCGAAGCCCAGGCTGCCGAAGTAGCAGTCGTCGAAGGCGAGTACCAGCGGGGTCCCAACCGAGAGGCTATTGCTGCCGGTATAGGAGAAGCTGCCGCCGTCGTTGCAGGACTCGGTGACGCCCGCGGGGAGGTTGCCGCTCCGATTCATGGCCTCAGTGGCCAGTTGCCGGGCCGCCAGACCGGCCGCCGCCAGGCTCAGCCCCGCCTCCCCACCTTCGGCCACCAGGGCGGAGCCCAGGCTGCCGGCCGATACCCCCAGATTGGAGGTGCCGGCGCTGCTGGAGACCGAGTCCGCGGCAGCGGCCGCCGCAGTGGTGCCGGTGCCCTCGCTGTCGATGGCGGCGGGGGAAGTCCCGCTCGTATAGGAGGTGCTGCCGCTGATGCCCGATCCGGAGTCGCTCCCACCGCCCCCGCCTCCCCCGCCGCAGGCGGCGAGCGCCAGGGCGGTGCCGCTGATGCCGAGAGTCCTGAGGATGCGTCCGTGCTTTGCTGCCCGCTGATTGGCCACTGGGCCCTCCTTTCCCCTAGGGGTTCCTGGTGTTGCGTACGGGATCGCCCGTACCCCACGGAGAAAAGCCTGCCCCACTTCGTCGTAAAAATCCATGACAGTGGGGGACCTGGGGAGCCTGCTTCGGGCGGCGGGGTCAGCGGCCGACCAGCTGGTTCATCTCGAAGATGGGCAGGAGGATGGCCAGGACGATCACCAGGACGATGCCGCCCATGACCAGGATCATGATCGGCTCCATGAGGGAGGTGGCGGCGGAAACGGCGGTCTCCAGCTCGCGCTCCTGCTGGCTGGCCGCCCGCTCCAGCATGCGCTCGAGCTCGCCGCTCTCCTCGCCGGCGCCCAGCATGTGCACCAGCAGCGGCGGGAAGTAGCCGCTGCGGCGCAGGGAATCGTACAGGCGCCCGCCCTCCCGGACGTTCACCGCCACCTCCTGGACCGCATCGCGCATGGGCCGGTTGCGCACCACCCGGCCGCCGATGCGCAGCCCCTCGAGCAGGGGCACGCCGCTCTCGGTGAGGATGGCGAGGGTGCGCGCCAGGCGGGCGGCGTTGAGGGTGCGGGTGAAGCGGCCGAGGAGCGGCAGGTCCAGCAGCATCCGGTCCCAGCGGTAGCGGATCCGCGGCCGGCGCAGCAGGTAGCCGCCCAGGAAGCCGAGCCCGAGCAGGACGATACCGAGGACGATGCCGTAGGCGCGCAGGAAGTCGCTGGTGGCGATCAGGCCCTGGGTGAGCAGCGGCAGGTCCTGGCCGGTGTTCTCGAACACCCGCACCACCTGCGGCACCACGTAGGTGAGCAGGGCGATCACCACCACCGTGGCCACCAGCGTCACCAGGATGGGATAGATCAAGGCCACGCCCAGCTTCTGGCGCATGACCTGGCGCTCCTCGGTGAAATCGGCCAGGCGGTCGAGGACGTCCTCCAGCCGGCCGCTGGCCTCCCCGGCTTCCACCATGACCCGGTACAGCTCCGGGAAGGTCCGCGGGAACTGGCCGAGGGCCTCGGTCAGCGAGGAACCCTCGTTGATCTGGGCGCGCACGCCGGCCACCACCGAGCGCAGGCGGCGGTTGGAGATCTGCTCGTCGAGGGCGCGCAGGGCCTCCTCGAGGGGCATGCCGGCGCGCACCAGGGTGGCCAGCTGGCGGGTGAACAGGGCCAGGTTGGCGGTGGAGACGCGCTGGCCGAACAGGGAGCCGCGGCCGCCCTGGCGGCTCTCGGCCACCTGCTCGACCGCCACCGGGTACAGCCCCTGGCTGCGCAGCTGGGCGCGGATCTGGCGGGCGGAGTCGCCGGTCAGGACCCCCTTGCGGGAGCGGCCTCCGGCGTCCATGGCGCGGTACTCGAAGGCGGCCATATCAGCCCTGCGACACCCGGAGGACCTCCTCCAGGCTGGTCTTGCCGGCCAGCACCTTGGCGATGCCGTCCTCGCGCAGCGTGCGCATGCCCTGGCGGCGGGCGGTCTTGCGCAGCTCCTGCTCGCCGGCGCCGTCGTGGATCAGGCTGCGCACCTCCTCGGTGACCGTCATCAGCTCGAAGATGCCGGTGCGGCCACGGTAGCCGGTCTGGCCGCAGGCGTCGCAGCCGGCGGGATGGTAGAGGGTGGCCGGCTCCCCGGGGGGCATGCCGAGCAGCTCGTGCTCGGCCTCGTCCGCCTCGCGCGGCTCGCGGCAATGGGGGCAGAGCTTGCGCACCAGGCGCTGGGCCATGGCGCCGAGCAGGCTGGAGGAAACCAGATAGGGCTCCACCCCCATGTCCACCAGCCGGGTGATGCTGCCCACCGCGTCGTTGGTGTGCAGGGTGGAGAACACCCGGTGACCGGTGAGGCTGGCCTGGACCGAGATCTCGGCGGTCTCCAGGTCGCGGATCTCGCCGACCATGATGACGTCGGGGTCGTGGCGCAGGTAGCTGCGCAGGCCGGTGGCAAAATTGAGGTTGATCTTGGAGTTGACCTGCATCTGGCTGATGCCCTCGAGCTGGTATTCGACCGGGTCCTCGATGGTCAAAATATTTTTGTCGGGGCTGTTGATCTCGCTCAACGACGAGTACAGCGTGGTGGTCTTGCCGCTGCCGGTGGGCCCGGTGACCAGGATGATGCCGTGGGGCCGGTGGATGAGCTTGAGCAGCATCTTCTGGTAGTCACCGGCCAGGCCGATGTCGCGCAGGTTGAGCAGCACGGCCGATTTGTCCAGCAGACGCATGGTGATGCGCTCGCCGTGCACCGCCGGGGCGGTCGCCACACGGATATCGATATCCTTGCCGGCCATCTTGATGCGGATGCGCCCGTCCTGGGGGACCCGCTTCTCGGCGATGTCGAGGCCGGCCATGATCTTGATGCGGGTGATGATCGAGGAGTGGAACCGGCGCGGGGGGTGGGTGACCTCCTTGAGCACCCCGTCGATGCGAAAGCGCACCGTCAGTTCTTTCTCGCCGGGCTCGATGTGGATGTCGCTGGCACGCTCGCGCACCGCCTGGACAAAGAGCGAGTTGACGAAGCGGATGACCGGCGCCTCGTCGTCATCACTGGCGTCGAGCAGGTCGTTGATGTCGATGGAGGCTTCTTCGGCGTGCGGGCTGTCGGCCTCGTCGAGCTCGTCGAGGCCGGC
>DATFLO010000058.1:0-18708 GCA_035267605.1 Gammaproteobacteria bacterium | reverse complement strand
TCTGCCAACTGCCAACTGCCAACTGCCAACTGCCAACTGAACACTGAACACTGAACACTGAACACTTCGGTTCCGCCATGACCTATTCCCTCGCCGTTGCCGCCGGCGGGGCCGTCGGCGCCCTGCTGCGCTACTGGACCTCGGTGGGCAGCCATGCGCTGCTGGGCACCGGCTTCCCCTACGGCACGCTGGTGGTGAACACCCTGGGCAGCATGGGCATGGGCTTTCTGTCCGTGCTCCTGCTCGACCGCGTCGGCATCGGGCCGGAGTGGCGGGCGGCCGTGCTGGTGGGACTGCTGGGGGCGTTCACCACCTTCTCCACCTTCTCCATGGAAACCTTCCACCTGGTCGAGAACGGCGCCCGGCTGCGGGCACTGGGCAACGTGGCCCTGAACCTGGTGCTGTGCCTGGCGGCGGTGTGGCTGGGGGTGATTGCGGGGCGCAAGCTATGAACCGGCGCGATGTCACCGTGGTGCGCATCTACCTCACCGAGGGCGACCGCCTGCTGCGGCAGCTGCTGGAGCGCCTGCACGACCACGAGCAGGTCATGGGGGTGACCGTGTTCCGCGGCACCACCGGCTTCGGCCGCTCGGGCCGGATGCACGGCGACTCCCTCCTGGACGTCTCCTTCGATCTGCCGCTGGTGGTGGAGTTCTTCGACACCCCGCAGCGGGTGGAGGAGGTCCTGGACCACATCGGGGACTGGTTCGGCCCCGGCCACATCCTCTCCTGGAACGCCGTCACCAACGTCTAGGGCCTTGCGCCCCCGCCGGGGAGTTGTCACTATCGGGGCGGGCGCCGCCGGGCGCGGGCCCGAAAGGGGAAAGGGGGCTAGCGGACCGGGGAGGGTTCGGGGATGCGGCGGGCGACCCGCGCCATCGGCGCCATCGGTGTTGGGTTCCTGGCGGCCGGCTGCGCCACCTACGGCGAGGGGGTGGACAAGGCCCTGCACCAGGTGGAGCAGGGCGAGTACCGCCAGGCCGACAAGACCCTCCAGGACAGCCTCGATCCCGGCGGCGACGACCGCCTGCTGTACCAGCTCGAGCGCGGCACCGTCCTCCACCTCGCCGGCAAGTACGCCGCCAGCAACCGCCATCTCGAGCAGGCCAACCGCCTGGCCGACTCCCTCCACGGCGCCAGCGCCGGCGACACCCTGTCGGCGGCCATGGTCAATCCGCGCGAGGGCACCTACCGCGGCGCCGATTTCGAGCGCGTCTACATCAACTACTACAAGGCGCTCAACTACCTGATGCTGGCCCAGCAGGCCGGCAAGGCCGCCGCGCGCTCCGACAATCTGGAGGCGGCCCTGGTGGAGGTGCGCCGCCTGGACAACAAGCTCTCGGCCATCTCCTTCAAGGAGGGGACCTACCAGGGGGTCAAGGACCGGGAGGAGAAGACCTTCACCAAGCTGCTCGACCTGTTCCGGCGGTTCGAGGGCAACTGGCTCGACGCCGACTGGCTGGTCTTCCGCGAGGACGCCTACGTCCGCTACCTGGCCGGCGTGCTGTACGAGAAGAGCGGCGAGCTCGACGACGCGCGCATCGCCTACGAGAAGGCCGCCCGCCTCTACGAGAACGGCTACGCCAAGCAGTACCACCTGGGGCGGGGCATGGCGGAGCAGGCCTGGCTCGACACCATCCGCGTCATGCGCCGGGCCGGCGGCTACGACGGCGAGTGGCAGCGGCTGGCCGAGCAGAAGCTGTCGGCTGCCGGGCGCACCCGGCTTGAGGCCTTCGGCCCGGACCAGGCCCAGCTGCTGGTGGTGCAGCACCTCGGCCTGGTGCCCCGGCGCAAGGAGATGAACCTGCGCCTGACGGCCCTTCCGCACCAGCGCGCCCTGCGCCTGCGCCCGGTGATCACCGGCGATACCTCGCGCGCGGCCGGCGATCAGCTTAGCTGGTTCTTCCTGCTCTACGGCGACAAGGGCGTGCTGGAGATGCTCAAGGGCTTCTCCGAGGGCGGCCTGGGCGGGGTGGCGCGCTCGCTGACCAGCAAGACCGTCTACCTGGGTCCCGCCTGGCGCCTGGCCGAGGACCTGCACCTGCCCCAGGCCGTCGGCCGGGAGGGGATCCGGGTGACCGTGCCCTACTATTCGCCGCTGCGCACCGCCGCCGACGGCGCCCGCCTGCAGGTGGACGGCGCCGTTCTGGGCAGGCTCCGCGGCGCCGAATCGGTGGCCCAGCTGGCGCTGCAGGGCCAGCTGCTGGCGGCCAGCAACGACGTCTACCAGGCCCTGGCCCGGGCCACGCTCAAGAACCTGGCCGCCGCCGAGGCCGGGCAGGCCCTGGGCGGCGATCTCGGCCGGCTGGGCATGAAGCTGGTGGCTGCCGGCACCAGCGCCGCCGAGACCCGCAACTGGCTGACCCTGCCCTACCGCATTCGGGTGCTGCGGGTTCCGCTGGAGCCCGGCCGCCACCAGGTCCGGGTCACCACCCGCACCAACAGCGGCGCCCGCATGGCCCGCGCCCGGCGCACCCTCGACCTGAAGGCGGGCGAGGTGCGGGTGTGGGTGCTGCGCACCATGGACCCCACCCAGCAGCGGCCCGGCCGACCGGCCGGGCTGAAGACCGCATCCAACTAGACGGGGAGGAGATCCCGACCATGCCCGACGCCCAGACCCGCCGCACCGCCCTGCGCCTGATGCTGGTGGCCGCGGTAACCGCCGGATTGGCCGCCTGCGGCGGCACCAAGGTGAGCCGCGTGGAGGCGGACAAGCAGATCGACGTCACCGACCAGTGGAACTCCACCGATTCCAAGCTGGTGGCCGACCAGATGATCGAGGACATGCTCACCTTCCCCTGGGTCGACAAGTGGCAGAAGGCCAACGACCGCATGCCCCGGGTGATCATCCAGTCGGTGCGCAACAAGTCGCACGAGCACATCCCGGTGGACACCTTCATCAACGACCTCAAGCGGGCCATGCTGCGCTCGGGCAAGGTCCAGTTCGTCTCCGGCGGCGCCGCCCGCGAGCAGGTACGCGAGGAGCGCAAGCAGCAGGACGTCTACGCCAGCGAGGAGACGCGGGCGCGCATGGGCGCCGAGACCGGCGCCGACTTCGCCCTGTCCGGGACCATCAGCTCCACCGTGCAGCAGGCCGACGGCACCCGCGTCACCTTCTACCAGGTGGACCTCAACCTGATCGACCTGACCACCACCGAGGAGGTGTGGTACGGCCAGAAGAAGATCAAGAAGGTGGCGGAGAAGGGCGGCTGGTTCTGAGGCCCGGACCCGGAGAGGCAGCTCCATGACCGAAAGCAATGCCCTGCGCGCCTGTCTCGCCGGCTGCGCCGCCCTGGTCCTGGCGGGCTGCCTGGGCGCCGCTCCCGCCGGTCCCGACCGCAACCAGGGGGCGTCCGCCGGCGCCTCCGGGGGCGAGGTCCCGGCCTGGGTCACGTCGCCGCCGAGCGGCGGCGGCTACGCCTACGGCGTGGGCTCGGCGGAGATCTACGCCGATCCCGCCTCGGCCCTCAACCGCGCCCAGGACCGGGCCCGCGCCGAGCTCCTCAAGCGCCTGGAGGTGACCGTCTCCGGCAGCACCACCGCCAGCCGCAGCCGCACCGTGGAGGACGGCGACAGCCGCATCACCCGCTCGGTCATGGACACGGTGGCGAGCCGGGTCCCGGAGACCGAGCTGCGCAATATCGAGATCGCCAGGACCTTCGCGGCCGAAGGGGCCGATACCGCCTACGCCCTGGCCCGGCTCAACCGCACCGAGGCGGAGATGGATCTGGCCGGGCGCATCGAGGTGCTGGATGCCCGCATCCGGGAGATCGCCGGGCGCGACCCCGGTGGCGGCCGGCTGCAGCGGCTCAAGGCCCTGATGCCGGCGCTGCCGCTGCTGGAGGAGCGGGCCGGGGTGCTGGACAAGCTGCAGCTGGTGGCCGTGCACGATCCGGGCCACCGCCTGCCGGAGGCATTCCGGTCCCTGCAGCGGCGCATCGCCGGGCTGCTGGACTCCCTGGTGGTGGTGCTCCGGCCGCAGGGCGAGGCCAGCCGCAAGATGGACTCCGGCCTGCGCCAGGCCCTGGCCGACCAGGGCGTGCAGGTGCGCGAGTCCGGCAGCGGCGATCTGGCCCTGCGCTACCAGGCCGGTCTGCGCTCGGTCCGCCGCGACGGCCGCAGCTTCGTGTTCGCCGACGGCAACGTAACCGTCCTCGACGGTGGCGGCGGCGTCATCGACGAGTTCCAGGCGCGGGTCAAGGCCGGCTCGGTGGACCCCGGGGTGGCCCGCGACCGCGCCGTGGGCCGCCTGGCCGAGGGCCTGGGCAGCAAGCTCGGCGAGCGCCTGCTGGACAGCTTCGAGCAGGCGGCGGGGCGGCAATGAACCGGCGCGGCTTCCTGCTCGCCGGCGCCCTGGCCCCGCTGGCGGCGCGCGCCCAGGACTTCGAGTCCTACCGCCGCCAGCAGCGCCAGGGGGTGGCCGGGGAGCGCGCGGCCTTCGCCGACTACCAAAAGCGGGTGCGCAAGGCCTTCGCGGTCTACAAGCGCGAGCACGCGGCCGCACTCAAGGCCTACCGGCGGCGGCTCGAGCGGGTCTGGCGCGACCCCGAGCTCACCGACCGGCGCAAGTGGGTGGAGTACGGCGACGACCATACCGCGCAGCGGGTGGTGGACTTCGGCGCCGGCGAGATCCGCATCAAGGTGACCGAGCGCCCCGGCGAGGACGCCGACCGCCGGGCGGAGGCGCACCTGGCGGACCTGCTGGGCGAGGACTTCGCCACCGCCTTCCGGCGCAACCCGGTGGACCAGCAGGTGGAGCGGGCCCTGGCCGGCGTGCCCGAGGCGGTGGAGCGGGGGGAACCGGGGCGTGGGGCGGTGCTCGCCGAGCTGCTCGACGCCCCCGAGGCCGATCCGGAGCAGGCCCGCGCCCGGGCCCGGGCGCTGATGGAGGGCGCCGGCAAATCGCGCGAGCGGCTGCGGGACGGCGGCTGGGCGTCGGTGATCAGCGTGCCCCTGCCGGACGACCGGCCCATGGCCAAGGCCCGCGAATACCTGCCCCAGGTGCGGCGACTGGCCGGCAAACAGGACATGGGCGAGGCGCTGGTGCTGGCGGTGATGCACACCGAGAGCGCCTTCAACCCCATGGCGCGCTCGCACGTGCCGGCCTACGGCCTGATGCAGATCGTGCCCGAGTCGGCGGGCCGCGACGCCACCCGCATGCTCCTGGGGCGGCCGCGGGTGCTGGCGCCGTCGTACCTGTACGATCCGGGCAACAACATCGAGATCGGCACCGCCTACCTGCACCTGCTCTACTACCGCTACATGGGCGCGGTGGAAGACGCCGAGAGCCGGCTGTACTGCGCCATCGCCGCCTACAACACGGGACCCGGCAACGTCGCCCGCACCTTCACCGGCGACACCGATATGGATGCCGCCGCGCGCAGGATCAACCGGCGCTCCGGGGGCTGGGTGTACCGCACCCTGGTGCGCGATCTGCCCTATCGCGAGACCCGCGACTACCTCAAGCGGGTGGCCCGGCGCATGCGGGCCTACGGGGATCTGTAGAGAGGGACCCCCGTCGCGGGGGGCCCGGTAAACGCCTGAAACCACAGGGGAGGACGGAATGAACAAGCAGATGATCGCGGCTCTGGCCATGGGCCTGCTGGCGGCGGGATGCGCCAGCACCGGCGGCAACAAGGAGGAGGCCAAGCAGCCGGAGATCGCCGGTGTGCCCACCTGGGTGACCAGCCCCTCCTACAAGGACGGCCTCGCCGCCACCGAGTGCGTGCCGGCCTCGTCCAGCTTCTCGCTGGACCGCAAGGAGGCCGTGGCCAACGCCCGCCAGAACCTGGCCCAGCAGCTCGACCTCAAGGTCAAGGCCATGGACAAGACCTACCAGCGGCGCACCCGGGCCGAGGGCGAGGCCAGCACCGGTTCCACCTTCGAGAGCGTTTCGCGGCAGGTGACCCAGACCCAGCTCAACGGCTCGCGGGTGGTCAAGACCGGCTACGTGGACCTGGGCGGCACCAAGAACCTGTGCGTCATGGTGGCTTTCGGCGACTCCCAGATGAAGGAGATCTTCGACGGCCTGATCGAGGCCAGCGACCGCAAGGTGAGCCCGCAGGACGAGGACATCCTGTACCAGGAGTTCAAGGCGCATAAGGCCCAGCAGGAGATGGACAAGGAGCTGGGCAACTAGCCCCGGCGGCGGCCGTGGCTGGCTGGGGCGGCGGGCGACCGCCGCCGCTTTTCGCTCCCGGGCGATCCATCGGTGGGGGAAGGGCGATGCGCAAGGGCGTGGTGCTGATCATCCTGGCCGGCCTGCTGCCGGCAGCGGAGGCCGAGGAGGGGTTCCGCGAGTGGGCGCAGTCCCAGCGCCGGGACTTCCGGGACTTCCGGGAGGAGCGCGACCGGGCGTTCCACCGCTTCCTGCAGGCGCAGTGGAAGGCGTTCCGGGTGTACCGGGGCGAGCCCGAGGATCCGACCCCCAAGCCCCGCACCGTGCCGGAGGCCCCACCGGCCCCGGCGCCCGGCGGCGAGGTCAAGCCGGCCCCCGGGCCCGCCCCGACACCGGCCCGCCGGCCCGAACCGGAGCCGACGCCGAGCCCGGAGCCCCAGCCCGGGGGCGCGCCCGAACCGCAGGCGGCCCCCGAACCGGCTCCGGCCAAGCCGGCCGGAAAGCCGGTGGCGGTGGCCTTCCTGGGTCACGACCTGGAGGTGCGGGTGCCCGCCGCCTGGGCGCACCTGCGCCTGGACCGCGCGGACCGGGGGGCGGTGGCCGATTTCTGGGCAGCCTTCGCCCGCACCCCGGTGGACCCCGTGGTGGAGCAGCTGGAGGGGATCCGCGAGCGGCTGCGGCTCAACGGCTGGGGCTACCTGCGCCTGAGCCACGCCCTGGCGCGGGCGGTGGCGGGGGAGGGCGACGCGGCCACCGCCCTGACCTGGGGGCTGCTGCTGAAGTCGGGCATCGACGCCCGGGTGGGCAGCGAGCAAGGGCGGCTGGTCCTGCTCTACCGGCCGCGCGAGAAGCTCTACGACACCCCCTACTTCGACCTCGACGGCAAGCGCTACTACGTCTTCCAGTCGGAGGGGCGGATCCCGCGGCTGACCACCTACGAGGCCGACTACGAGGGGGCGGACCAGCGCCTTGCCATCGCCCTGAAGCGGCCGCCGAAGGCAGGGGGCGAGACCCGCACCCGGACCCTGCGCTTCCGCTACCGGGAGCGCGCCTACCGCCTGGAGGTGCCGGTGTCGCCGGCGCTGCTGGATTTCCTGGGCACGGTGCCGCAGATGGACCTGGCGGCGTATTTCCGCGAACGACCCGGCAATGCCCTGGAGCAGGCCCTGGTGCCGCCGCTCAAGCGGGCCACCGACGGCCTGGAGCGGCAGCGGCAGGTGGACCTGCTGCTGCGCTTCGTGCAGACCGCCTTCGACTACCGGACCGACCAGGAGCAGTTCGGCCGCGAGGACTACCTGCTGCCCGAGGAGACGGTGTTCTATCCCGCCTCCGACTGCGAGGACCGGGCGGTGCTGTTCGCCTGGCTGGCGCGGCGGGTGCTGGGGCTGGAGGTGGCGGTGCTGGACTACCCCGGCCACGTGGCCACCGCCATCGACCTCGGCGACGCCGGCCAGGGGGTGCACGTCACCGTGGGCGGTCGGCGGCTGCTGGTGGCCGATCCCACCTACATCAATGCCGACGCCGGCATGGTCATGCCCGACTTCCGGGACAAACGGCCGAAAGTGCTGCCGCTCTGGGAGGGCTGACGCAGCCCGTCCCGGCCAGTGGGTCGCCCCCCGCCTCGGCGGGGGGCTTTTTTGTGGCGCATCCCCCATTTGGGGGATGCGCCGATCGCCCCGCGCGCGTCTACTTGATGCTGGATCCGCAGGGGATTACGCCCGCGGGCCGGGGGAGGGAACGGGCGGTTGCGGACGGTTGCGGCCGGCAGGGCCGGAGCCCGGGTGAACGGGACTACGGAGGGACGAGGGCATGACCAGGACGAGTGGCAAGGGGCTGCTGGGGGCCGTGCTGGCGGCGGCGTTGGCGGGCATGGCGGCGGGCTGCGTGCCGCCGTCCGCCAACCGGAATCCGGATGCCGGCACGGCGGACAGCCGGCAGCACAAGAAATACCCCAAAACAGCCTCCAGCGAGGCCAAGGACCAGGCCCTGGACTACCAGGTCCCCGCCGATCAAGGCGCGATCTATGTCTGGCGGGGAAAGGACCTCGAAGGATGGGAGACCGCGTTCCGGATCTCGGTGGACGGCCAGAAGGTCGGGCCCTTGAAACCGAACAACTTCTTCCTGGTCAAGCTCCGTCCGGGGCCGCACGTGGTCAAGGTGGACCTGAATTCCGAGTTCAGGGGGCACTTCTCAAAAGAGCTGCCGGTTGAGGTTGAAGCGGGCAGGAAGCACTTTGTTCAAACCCGGTTATCCCTGGCGAAAGAGTCGGTTCATGAGTACAAGTTCTGGGTGGAACCCCTTGAGGCCGAGGAATGGGCGGCCAAGGACTTCCGGTTCCTGTCGGCGTTCCCCGCCGGCTTCGATCCGGAATCGTTCCTCGACCAGGACCGCAAGGTGGCCTACCAGGCCCTGGAGGGTGACGGGCCGTTCTGGGTCTACGAGTGGCAGACCGAGGACGGCGCCACCTTCCTCGCCGAGCGCCGGGTCGGCGGCCAGCCCGACGGCCGCGCGGTGGTCCGGTATCGCAACGGCATGCGCTGGGAGGGCCGTTTCGACGAGGGCGTCCCCACCGGCAAGGCCCGCCTGATCCGGGAGGACGGTCTGGTGGTGAACCAGATCTACAAGGACGGCGAGGTGGTGAATGCCTTCACCGAGGCCGACGTGCATATTGTGAACGGGGATTACCAGGCGGCCTTCGAGCTCCTGGAGCGCCGCTCGTACTACGGCCTGGAATTGGAGGCCGCCGGATCCGGGGAGGCGCGGCTGGCGGCGGTTCTGCCCCGGGGGCCGGCCTACCTGGCCGGGGTGCGCAGGGGCGACCGCCTGGTGGCGGTCGACGGCCGGCCCCTGCAGGGCAAGGCCCCGCGCGAGGTGGTCGCCGAGCTGAACCGGGTGGCCTTCGGCGACACCGTGCGCCTGGAGGTGGCTCGGGACGGGACCACCCGCACCCTGGCCTTCGTGCCGGCCATCGTCCCGGAGGGCTACCAGGGGGCGCCCAGCACCGCCAGCCTGCTGTGGGAGCAGGTCCGGGAGCGGGACGCGGTCCCGGCCTACCGCAGCTACCTCGACGAGGTCCAGGACGACACCTACAAGGACCGGGCCCGCAGGCGCATGGCCGCGCTCAAGGCCGAGCAGGAGCGGGCCGCCCGGCGGGCCGAGCGCGCCGGCACGGTGGCCGCGGTGATCGACTTCTGCGCCGACTACCCGCAATCCGGCCACATCAAGGGACTGACCGCGGCGGTGGCCGACGACGTTGCGGCGGCGGCCGACCCGGTGGGCGCCTACAATGCCCTCAACCGGGACTGCCCGGCCGCCCGCGCCCACTGGCCGGCCCGCTTCGATCTGCTGGAGGTGGGCCCCGAGGAGCTCCGGGTGGTCGACGCCATGGGCCTGATGGCCGGGGGCCTGGGCCCCAACGCGGTGGCGGCCAAGATCCGCTCCGCCGGCAAGCCCTACAAAGACTTCTCCGCCCCGGAGATGCAGGACCTGGCCGGGTTCGGGGTCCCCGACGAGGTCATCGCCGCCATGGTGGAGGCCACCGCCGCCCACAAGGAGCGCATGGCCCAGCAGGAGCGCATCGAGGAGCTGGAGGCGGAGAACCGGCGGCTGCGCAACAGCGGTGGAGCCCCGGGAACGGCTGCCGTGGGTGGAGGTGGTCCGGTGGCCAAGGAGAACCTGCCGGCGCAGTGCCTGAAGCTGGTGGCCTCCCTCCAGGCCTGCGACGCGGCCGGGGGCCTGTGGGAGGGTGCCTGCCGCAAGATCGCCTGGTCCAAGTTCGACGGCTGTCCGGTGGAGGAGGAGGACCTGCCCATTTAGGCCCTTTCCAAGGCTTTCGGTCCGATTTCCCCCGTTGGGGGATGCGGGCCGGGCTCAATCGGCCGTTCATGGGCAAGGAGCGCGGGATGGAGATCTATCAGGCCCGGACCGGGTTCGGGCCATCCGCGTGGCCTTCAACAACCTCAATCGGTATGCCGTGGGGGTGGATGTGGACGCGGCGCTGATCTGGTGCGGCAGCCGCATGGCCGGCCAGGGGGAGCGCCAGCAGAGCTACATCAACGGGTTCGGCCTGGATCCCGGCGAGAATACGCCAGTCCCGGCTGGACCCCTTACTCCTGCGACAGGTCCAGCTACAACATCCAGCTACGCGGGGTGCAGGTCTGCCGCAAGTAGTCGGGCGGAGAGCGAGCAGCAGGGCCCCTTCCGCATCCGGAAGGGGCCCTTTTGCCTGCCGGGTCGGTATCTGCCGGTCCTAGTTGCGCCGGGCCATGGTGATGCCGTCGGCCACCGGCAGCATGGTCATCTCCGCGCGCTCGTCGGCCACCGCCTTGTCGTTGAAGGCGCGGATGGCCTCGGTCATGGGGTCGCCGTCCCACTCGGGGTCGGCCACGCGGCCGTAGCGCAGGACGTTGTCCACCAGGATCAGACCGCCCGGGCGCACCAGCTCCAGGCAGTACTCCCAGTAGGCCGGGTAGTTCTCCTTGTCGGCGTCGATGAAGGCGAGATCGAACGCGCCGGAGCGCCCTTCGGTGTTGACCAGGGTGTCCAGGCTGCGGTCGGCCTCGTCGAGGTAGAGGGTCACCCTGTCGGCGACCCCGGCCTCGTCCCAGTAGCGCCGCGCCACCTCGGTCCACTCGGGGCTGCTGTCCAGGGCCACCACCTCGCCGTCGGCGGGCAGGGCGCGGGCCACGGCCAGGCTGGAGTAGCCGGTGAAGACGCCGACCTCCAGGTAGCGCCGGGCGCCGATGAGCCGGGCCAGCAGGGCCATGAGCTGGCCCTGCTCCGGGGCGATCTGCATGTTGGCCTTGGGATCGGACGCGGTCTCGGCGCGCAGCCGGGCCAGCACGTCCGGCTCGGCCGGGATGTGGTCGAGCAGGTACTGGTAGGTGCGCTCGTCCAGACCGAAGCTGCGCAGGGACATGGTCTACCTCGCTGATGGGGTTGTCGGTTGGGCCGTACCCTGTCGCCCGGGGATCGGGCGGGAAAGCCGGCGCGGTCAGTCGCCGCTGCCGCGCCGGCCGCCCTTGCGACGCTCCAGGATGGCCAGGTAGCGCAGGGTGGCCACCGGCCCGAGCACGGCGGCCAGCACCACCACCACGACCACCACGGTCCAGCCGGTCTCGCCCAATCGCTCCTCCCGGGGGCGGCGGTTGGTTCGCCGCCCGAGTCGGTGCATCCTGGATCCTGGGCCCCGCAGCGGGGCCGGACACCAACCACCATAGCAAGGGAAAGGCCGATGGACACCGGATTCCTGCACAAGGCGGCAGAGACCCTGCGCGGCTGGATCGGCGCACGCACGGACAGCGGCGTGGAGGTCCCGGTGCGCATGCGCGGCAGCGCGGAGGAGGAGCCCGCCGCCGGGGGGCCGGCGCTGGAGCCCCTCTACCCCGACCAGACGGAATCCGTCGCCCACCTGCTGGACCAGCGCCTGGAGGGCATGGCCCGCTGCGAGGTCTACGCCTACCAGGGGGAGCCGCCGACGGAGCTCGGCAATGCCCTCAACCTCGATGCCGGACTCCTGCTCATCGCCCTCGATGAGACCCTGGGCAGCGACGAGGGCGCCGTCGAGCAGCTGCACGAGGTGATGCGGCAGTGGGGCGAGCTGCGCGGCGAGGCCCTGCCCGAGGAGGAGCTGGAGGAGTTCCTGCAGATGGCCGAGCAGTACCGCCAGGCCTGGCGGGAGTTCCCGCAGCCCGAGCCGTTCCCGTTCGTGGTCGCCATCGGCGCCACCGATGCCTTCATGCTGGCGGAGGGAGAGGAGTCGCCCGATCCCGACGAGGTGGCGCGGGTGGCGGCCGCCATGATGGACGATGCGGCGCGCTTCTACGGCGAGGTGACGCGGATCCTGGGGGCCCGCTAGGCGGTTTCGGGGGGGTTCCGGTCAGCGCTCCGGGTTGGGCAGGATCTGCCCCGGCAGGGGGAATTCCAGCCAGTCGGGGAAGTGGCAGACGGCCAGGCGGTATTCGGCGCACTCGTCGCAGTCGGCCAGCCCCGACGGGCGCTCGCGCTCGAGCAGGCGGCAGGCGCTGCGCAGGTCGTCGCGGGTGAATGTCCGCGTCCGGTCCATGATCGAATCTCCTTTCGTCCTTTACGGAATTGGGTAACGCCGGGGTCCCCAGGGTTCCCGCCGGGGCCGGGGAATCGGCAAAAAAAACCGCCGACCCGGGGCAAGGGACCCGAGCCGGCGGACCGAGCAGGCGTTGCCGCCTGACAGGTTGCGCCCCGGAGGGCGCGGGGAAGGACAGACAAGGGAATATCGCGGGTCCCGATCGGATCGGGATGAACCGCACAGGCTGGGACAACAGCAGACGGGCGAGCTCTCCCGGCCTGTGAATTTTTCCTGGGCGGTCCTACTCGGCGGTGACCCGGCGCAGCTGGGCGAAGTCCGACTGGCCCTGCAGGATCTTGGCCACGCCGTCCTGCATCAGGAAATGCATGCCCTCGCTGTGGGCCAGATCGCGGATCTCGTGGATGGGAGCGCTGCGCGCGATGGCCTTGTGCATCTCCGGGGTGGCCACCAGCAGCTCGTGGATGCCGGTGCGGCCGCGGTAGCCGGTGTTGCCGCACTTGTTGCAGCCCTTGGGGCCGTACAGGGTGGCCGCCTCGCGGCTCATCCCCAGGCGGTCGAACTCGTCCTCCCCGTAGGCGTGGCGCAGGTGGGCCCACTCCTCGGCATCGGGGGTGTAGGACTGCTTGCACTCGCCGCACAGGGTGCGCATGAGGCGCTGGGCCAGCACGCCGAGCAGGGAGTCGGCGAAGTTCATGGGGTCCAGGCCCAGGTCGAGCAGGCGGGTGACGGTCTCCGGCGCCGAGTTGGTGTGCAGGGTGGAGAACACCATGTGGCCGGTGAGCGAGGCCTCCACCGCGCTCTCGGCGGTCTCCTGGTCGCGGATCTCGCCGATCAGGATGACGTCCGGGTCGGCGCGCAGGAAGGCGCGCAGGGCGGCGGCGAAGTCGAAGCCGATCTTGGGCTGGACCTGCACCTGCTGCAGGCCGGCCTGGGTGATCTCCACCGGATCCTCGGCGGTCCAGATCTTGCGGTCCGGGGTGTTCAGCTCGCCGAGGACGCCGTGCAGCGTGGTGGTCTTGCCCGAGCCGGTGGGGCCCACCACCAGGAACAGGCCGTGGGGGTGGCTGATGAGCTCGGCGGTCTCGCGGTGGTTGCGCTCGGACAGGTTGAGCTTGGCGAAGGGCAGGGCGCCGCCGGAGGCCAGCAGGCGCATGACCGCGCTCTCGCCGTTGACGGTGGGCACGGTGGCTACCCGCAGCTCCACCGGGCGGCCCTTGAGCTTGACCGAGATCTTGCCGTCCTGGGGCTTGCGCCGCTCGGTGATGTCCAGGCGCGACATGATCTTGATGCGCGCCAGCACCGCCTGGATGTGGCTGGCCGGGATGCGCAGCATGGTGCGGCAGACGCCGTCCACGCGCATGCGCACCACCGCCGGCTGGGTGCCCTTGCTCGGCTCCACGTGGATATCCGAGGCGCCCAGCTTGTGGGCGTCCACGATCAGTCGGTTGACCAGCTGCACCACGGTGGGCTCGTTCTCGTCCACCAGGGCATCGTCGCCGGCCTCGTCGAGCTCCTCCTCGACCTCGCCGTCGGCCAGCTTGCCGACCAGATCCTCCAGGTTGTGCTCGCTGCCGGCGGCGCTGTCCACCTGCGTGCCGAGGAAGCGCAGGATGTCGTCGGGCAGGCCCACCCGGATGTCGAAGTTGTAGCCACCCAGGAACTGTTGCAGCTCCATGATGCGGTTGGTGTCGTTGGGGTTGTCCAGCACCAGGGTGACCGTGCTGCCCTCCAGGGCCACCGGCGCCATCAGGTTGTTGCGCAGGTAGCTGCGCTTGACCCGGTTGAGCAGCTCCGCCGGGGGCTCCATGTCCGGATCGTAGGCGAGGAAGGGCACCTGGTAGTAGTGCTCCAGGGACTCCCCCACCACCTCCGGCGGCAGCCGCTCCTCCTCCAGCAGCAGGCCGACGGTGCGGGTGCCCTCGCGGGCGGCCCGGTTCTGCAGCTCATCCAGGCGCTCCCGGCTGATGCGCCGGCGGCTCACCAGGTGGTCGAAGGGCCCGCGCGTGCCGCGCAGGTCGTAGCGGTACTTCTGGGCGATGACGCGGGCGATGTCGCGGGCGCGCTCCAGGTCGGTGTCGGTGAAGGCGCCGCCGCCGGAGCGGTTGAGGACCTGCAGCACGCCCAGCAGCACCTCGCCGTTGATGATCGGCACCACCACCATGGAGCGGCTGCGGAAGCCGGTGCGCTGGTCCACGCTGCGGTCGAAGCCCAGGTGGGGGTTGATGTGCCCCAGCTCGGCGCTGTCGTAGACGTCTTCGATGCGCACCGGCTCCTGGGTCAGGGCGACGTAGCCCGCCACCGAGGTGGGGCCCACCGGGATGCGGATCTCCTTGATCTCGTCGCCGGTCTTGTAGCGCGACACGATCTCGCGGTTGTGGCGGCCGCGCTGGTAGACGGTCAGGCGCTCGGCGCGCAGCAGGGACAGCAGCTCGGCCTCCAGCTGGGGCAGCACGTCGTCGAAGGTGGGGGCGTCGTGGATCTGACGCAGGAGGGCATTGAGCCGGCGCTCGTACTCGCGGGTGTCCGCGTTCCCGCCATCGGTGGCGGCCGCGTCGGCCGCGCTCTTGCGCTGGGTCGCGCCCTGCTTGCTGGTTGCCATGGGGTGTCCTGGGGTTGAAGGCCCTCGCCGGACCATCCTAGCCGGAGCGGCCGGTTTTTGGGAGGGTTCGTCCTTTCCCCACAGGGGTATACACCTGTCCGGGGCCGGGTTATGTTTGCCCCGGGCCAGGGGCGCCGCACGGGAGGAGTCATGCAACTGCGGGTACTGGGATGCAGCGGCGGGGTGCAGCGGGGCGCCCGCACCACCGCCTTCCTGCTGGACGAGGACATCCTGATCGATGCCGGCTCCGGGGTGGGCGATCTGACCCTGGACGAGATGGCGGCGATCCGCCACGTCTTCCTGACCCATTCCCACCTGGACCACGTGGGCTTCCTGCCGCTGCTGCTCGACACCCTGTTCGACAGCCTCAGCCGGCCCGGGTCCGGGCCGCTGACGGTCCACGCCCAGCCCATCACCCTGCAGGCCCTGCGCAGCCACATCTTCAACTGGGTGATCTGGCCCGACTTCACCGAGCTCCCCACCGCGGAGGCCCCGGTGGTGCGGCTGGCGCCCCTGGAGCCCGGCGAGAGCCGCGACCTGGCCGGCCGCCGCGTGACCATGGTTCCGGCCCACCACGCCGTGCCCGCCGCCGGCTATCACCTGGAAGGGGGCGGCGTGGCGCTGGCCTTCAGCGGCGACTGCACCACCAACGACGTCTTCTGGCAGGGGCTGAACGCCCGGCCGCGGCTGGATCACCTGATCGTGGAGGCGGCCTTCCCCGACGAGCGGGAAGAGCTGGCGGTCGCGGCCAAGCACTACACGCCGCGTCTGCTGGCCGCCGATCTGGGCAAGCTGGCGCACGATCCGGTGGTGTGGATCAGCCACCGCATG
The DNA here is from genome assembly GCA_035267605.1 of Gammaproteobacteria bacterium. GTDB lineage: Bacteria > Pseudomonadota > Gammaproteobacteria > Thiohalorhabdales > Thiohalorhabdaceae > Thiohalorhabdus. The sequence continues at coordinate 3,093 of DATFLO010000058.1, read as the reverse complement.
CCGGGCCTCGAGGCCCGCATCCTGGAGCAGTGCCACCGCGCCATGCCGGGCCGCGACGTGCGGCCCCTGGTATCGGGGGAGGTGCTGGGGTTAACCTGACCGCGATGGTCGGAAACGGGCCGCCGAGGGGGCGGCGCGCACGTTCGGGCCCGGGGGGGAGCCCGCTCGGCCGGACCGGCGAACCAACGGGCGGACTTCACATGACGGCAAGGCTTGGTTGGGCCCTCGGGCTCCTCCTGGGCACGGCGCTGGCCGCACCGGCCAACGCCGGCCTCGACCTCGAACGGCTGCAGCGGCTGGTGGAGCGGGGGCGGATGGAGCGGGCCTACGAGCTCGCCCTGGTCAATCGGGCGGCCAACGAGGGCCGCCTGCGCTTCGACTTCTACTACGGCGTGGCCGCCATCGACACCGGCCACGTGGCCGAGGGCGTGTTCGCCCTGGAGCGCGTGCTCATGCACCGCCCCGGCCTGGACCGGGCGCGCCTGGAGCTGGCCCGCGGCTACTTCATGCTGGGCGAGGACCGCCGCGCCCGCCAGGAATTCCGCACCGTGCTCGGCCACCAGCCGCCGGAGGCAGTGCAGGCCACGGTCGAGCGCTTCCTGGAGGCCATGCGCCGGCGCAGCGACCGCTACCAGACGGTGGTCACCGCCTACGCCGAGCTCGCCGGCGGCTACGACAGCAACGTCAACAGCGCCACCGACGCCGACAGCGTCGCCATCTTCGATGGCCTGCTGGAGCTGCGCCTCAACGGCGCCAGCCAGGCCCAGGAGGACGCCTTCTGGCAGACGTCCGCCGGCGGCGAGGTGCGCAAGCCGCTGTCGCCGAGCACCGGCGTGTTCGGCTCCCTGGACGTGCGCGTGCGCGGCCACGCCCGCAAGACTGCCTACAACACCGGCCAGGTCCGTTTCCGCGCCGGCTGGGAGTGGCGCGGCGACTTCTCGCGCCTGCGCCTGAGCGCCCGCATGCAGCCCTTCTACCTCGACAGCTCGGTCTACCAGGACCGCTGGGGCGTGGGCGCCGACTACCGCTACTCCCTCTCCGACACCACCGCCGCCACCGCCTTTGCGCGGGGAGACCGGCTCCGCTACCCCGGCCAGCCCATCCGCGACTCGAAAATGTGGACCGCCGGCGCCGGCCTCAGCCACCTGTTCGTGGGGGCGCTGCGGCCGGCGGTGTCGGCAACGGTGTTCGGCGGCCAGGAGCTGGCCGACGACGGCGGCGACGCCGCCCGCGCCATCGCCGAGCGCGACCTCTACGGCGCCCAGCTGGGCCTGCGCTTCGTGCCGGACCCGAACTGGACCCTGGAGCTGTCGGGCCAGGTGCGGCGCAGCGAGTACGGCGCCGAGCACCAGCTGTTCCTGCGCACGCGCGAGGAGACCTACTACCAGGCCGACGCCGGCCTGACCTGGCGCATCAGCCGCCACTGGAGCGCCGGGCCGCACCTGCGCTACAGCCGCAACGACGCCAACATCGCCATCTACGACTACGACCGCACCCAGGCGTGGCTGCGGCTTCGCTACGACCACTTCTAGGGAGGGGCAGCCATGACCCCAACCGATCGCACCCTGATCCTCCCCGGCCGCGCCGGCCTGATCCTTCTGGCCCTGCTGGCCGCCGCCCCGGCCCAGGCCGCCGAGGTGGTGGGGCGGGTCATCAGCCGCGTCGGTCAGGTGGAGGCGGTGGGCCCGGAGGGCCAGCGACGGGACCTGGAGCGCCGGTCCGAGATCCGCGAGGGCGAGACCGTGGTCACCGGCGACTCCGGGCGCGCCCAGGTGCGCTTCAAGGACCAGGGGCTGGTGGACCTCAAGCCCGGCAGCCGCTTCACGGTCAAGCGCTACCGCGCCAAGTCCGCCGGCGACGACTCCGACAGCGCCGTGATGAAGCTGTTCAAGGGCGGCATGCGCACCATCACCGGCGCCGTGGGCGGCGGCGACAAGCAGGAGTACCGGGTGGAAACCCCGGTGGCCTCCATCGGCGTGCGCGGCACGCAGTACCTGCTGCGGCTGTGCCGGGGCGACTGCGCCGGGGACGTGCCCGACGGTCTCTACGGCGGCGTCACCCAGGGCCGCATCGGCGTCTCCAACGGCGCCGGCACGGTCGCCTTCGGTGGCGACCGCTACTTCCGCGTGGCCTCCTACGACGACCTGCCCGAGGGCATGCTGACCCCGCCCGACGGCCTGCTCACCGGTCCCCGGCCGCCGCAAGGCGGGCAGGGCGGGGCCGGCGGTGTAGGCGTGGCCGCCGGCGGCGAGGTCCCCGACCTGGGGACCTACCTGAGCGCCCTGGCCGCCGCCAAGCCGTCCCTGGAGGTGGTGGGCTCGGAAGACGACTTCGAGGGCGGAGAGCGCGTGGATTCGGTCGGGGGGACCCGGACCCTCAGCGGCGGCTCTCCCACCGGATCGTTCGCGGCCCCCTTCACCACCATCGATTTCTCCAATGGCATTGTTCCTACCCTGGGGGTGGCCCTGGAGCCGAACGGGGACTCGGTGCAGCTGAGCCCGGAGGGCTACGTGACCGGGATAACTGCCACCACCAGCGCCGGCGACCCGCTGGTCCTCAGCACCTCCGGGACCGGGACGCCGGTGGACACCGGAAGCAACCCCGACCTGGCCGTGCGTTGGGGCCGCTGGAACGCCGCGGATTTCACCGTTTCCCTGAACGGCACGCCGATCACCACGTCCCAGCCGTTCTTTTACGCCTATTCCGACAACCTGACCCCCGAGGCGGCGCTGGGTCAGCTGGAGGGCAGGGCCCAGTATTCCTTCCGGCAGGGAACGGCCGCTCACAATGGTCTGGCCACGGTGGCCCTGAACCGGCTGACCTTCGACGTGGACTTCAGCGCCAGCCAGATCACCGACGCCCGCATCGTGATCGACAACCTGAGCAGCGGCGATACCTGGGTGGCCAGCCAGGCCAGTCCGTCCGAGTCCCTGTCCCAGAAATTCGTCATCCCAGTGGCGGGTCACGCCGGAGCCGGGGGCCTTGCCATCAACGGCGAGATCGATGGTGCCTTCGTCGGGATCAACGCGGAGGGGGCGGCGGTGGTGTACAACGTCGGCAATACCGACTCGGGCTTCGTCCAGGGCTCCGGGC
>DATFLO010000057.1:0-4763 GCA_035267605.1 Gammaproteobacteria bacterium | reverse complement strand
GGCCTGAGGCGGGCGGCTGCGGCGCACCAGCAGCACCCGGTCGCCGTGCCAGACCACCGCCAGCACCCCCACCCGGGGCAGGGCGGGGCTCACCGCGGCCTCCCCGACGGGGTTGGAGCCGGGCGAACAAGCTGTCTATATTGGTCCCCAGGGGACCCGCAAGCGGGTCCGAACAACCGCAAGCAACCATGTCGCCCGTGGGGGGGAGGGCAGGGAGGGTTACCATGCCCATAAAAGGCACTTTTTCCCCGCTGCTTGCCGCGCTTGCCCTGGCTGTTCCGCTGTCCGCCCAGGCCTTCGACGCCGAGCCCGGCAGCAAGCGGGACGCGAAGGTCGTGGACCACCTGATGGCCACCAATTTCACCCGCCAGTGCGACGTCAACACCTATCCGCTGCGGAAGAATCTTTCCTACCTCTTCGATAACGACTACATGGGCCTGACGTTCCGCTCCTGGGACGTGACCGCCCAGGGCGGCAAGCGCTACCACGTGGTCCTCCACTATATCGACGGCGAGGCCGGACCGGCCACCGCCGCGTGGGAGGTGGACCTGGGCACCCAGAAGTCCAACCTGGCCGACGACAACGCCGAAGTGCTGAGCTGCATGACCGGCTATCTGTAGGGAGGGGCGGCGTTCCCCGCCCGCGGGGCGGATGGTAAGGTCCGGGGGACCGTTCCATCCCCGGAGACGCGGGAGGCCCCGATGACCGACGCCCAGAAGTGGCTGGCCCTGGTCGGCGCCGTGGGCGCGGCCTGGCTGCTCTACCTGCTGGGGCCCGTGCTCACCCCCTTCCTCGCCGCCGGCCTGCTGGCCTACCTGGGCGATCCCCTGGTGGATCGCCTGGAGGCCCGCGGGGCGCCGCGCACCGCCGGGGTGGTGATCGTCTTCGCGGTGCTGGCGGCGGTCTTCCTGCTGCTCCTGCTGCTGCTTGTGCCCCTCCTGGACGATCAGATCCGGACCCTGGTGCACCAGCTCCCGGCCTACTTCCGGTGGGTGGAAGGCACGGTGCTGCCCTGGCTCTCCGCCCACCTCGGCCTGCGCCCCGACTGGTCGGCCCTCGACTCGCTGCGGGATTCCATCCGCGAGCACTGGCAGGCCGCCGGCGGGGTCGCCGCCGGGGTGGTGCGATCGGTGTCGAGCTCGGGGCTGGCGCTGATGGGCTGGGCCGCCAACCTGGTCCTGATCCCGGTGGTCACCTTCTACCTGCTGCGCGACTGGGACCGGCTGGTGGCCGGCATCCGGGCGCTGCTGCCGCGGCCCTGGGAGCCCACGGTGGCGCGTCTGGCGCGCGAGTCCGACGAGGTCCTGGCCGGCTTCCTGCGCGGCCAGCTGCTGGTGATGGTGTCGCTGGGGCTGATCTACGCCACCGGCCTGTGGCTGACGGGGCTGGACCTGGCCTTCCTCATCGGCCTGCTGGCGGGGCTGGTGAACTTCGTGCCCTACCTGGGCTTCATCCTCGGCATCGTGCTGGCCGGGGTCGCCATGCTGGTGCAGACGGGCGGCGACGTGCTGGCCCTGCTGCCGGTGGCCGGGGTGTTCCTGGTGGGCCAGGTGCTGGAGGGCACGGTGCTCACCCCCATGCTGGTGGGGGATCGCGTGGGCCTGCATCCGGTGGCCGTGATCTTCGCGGTGCTCGCCGGCGGCCAGCTGTTCGGATTCGTCGGCGTGCTGCTGGGGCTGCCCGCGGCCGCGGTGATCGCCGTGTTCCTGCGCCACGCCCGCCAGCGTTATCTGGACAGCGACCTCTACCGCCAGCCCGGGGAAGGGCAGGCCGGCGAGGGGGAGGGCTGAGGCATCGTGGGGGAGGCCGCCGGGAGGCTGTTCGTGGGCGTGGATGTGGGCACCAGCGGCGTGCGCGCCTGCGCGCTGGACGCTTGGGGCCGGATCCACGGCGAGGCGGAGCGGGCCCTGGAGCCGCCGGTGGCAGCCGGTTCCCGCAGCGAGCAGGACCCGGAATCGTGGTGGGCGGGGCTGGCCGCGGCGGTGGCGGAGCTGGCCGCCGCCGTGGGCGGCGAGCGGGTGGCGGCGCTGGCGGTGGATTCCACCTCCGGCACGTTGGTGGTGACCGACGCCGCGGGCCGGCCGCTGCGGCCGGCCCTGCTGTACAACGACCGCCGGGCCGCCGATGAGGCCGGGGAGATCGCGCGCCTGGCGCCGGTCGAGAGCGGCGCCCACGGCGCCGCCAGCAGCCTGGCCAAGCTGCGCCACCTCCACCTGCGCGGCGAGCTCGCCGGCGCCCGCCACGCCCTGCACGCCGCCGAGTGGCTGGGCGGGCGCCTGACCGGCAGCTACGGGGCGGGTGACGAGAACAACTGCCTCAAGCTGGGCTACGACCCGGTGAGCCGGTCCTGGCCGGGGTGGGTGGGCGAGCTGGTGCCGCCGGGTCTGCTGCCGGAGGTGGTGGCGCCCGGTTCGGCGGTGGGCACCCTGGCCGGCGGGGCCGCCGCCGAGCTGGGCCTGCCCGCCGGGGCAGCGGTGCGCGCCGGCACCACCGACAGCGTCGCCGCCTTCCTCGCCACCGGCGCCGGGGACCGGGGCGAGGCGGTGACCTCCCTGGGCTCCAGCCTGGCCCTCAAGGTGGTCGGGGAGCGGCCGGTGTTCGCCCCCGAGTACGGCGTCTACAGCCACCGCCTGGGCGAGCGCTGGCTGCCGGGCGGGGCGTCCAACAGCGGCGGCGCCGTGCTTCTGCAGCACTTCAGCCGCGCGGAGCTGGCCGCCCTGACCCCGCAGCTGGAGCCCGATTCCCCCACCGGCCTGGACTACCTGCCGCTGCCGGCGCCGGGGGAGCGCTTCCCGGACAACGATCCCGACCTCCAGCCCCGCATCGAACCGATCCCGGCGGACCGCCGGCGCTTCCTGCAGGGCCTGCTGGAGGGCATCGCCGCCGTCGAGGCGCGCGGCTACCGGCGCCTGGCCGAGCTGGGCGCGCCCTACCCGGTGTCGGTGCGAACGGCGGGTGGTGGGGCGGCCAACCCGGCCTGGACAAGGATCCGCGGGCGGCTGCTGGGGGTGCCCATGGCCGACGCCGATTCGGGGGAGGCGGCCTGCGGCGCGGCGCGGCTGGCCATGGGGACGGTCTAGGAAGGCTCGGACTGGGCCAGCTCCAGCACCCGGCGGATGCCGGCCACGCCGTCCTCGAGCATGACGTCGAGGGGCCGGCGGTCGTCCAGATCGGGGTGAGGTTCGACCACCCAGGTGTAGGTGCGGGGGTCGTCGTCGCCGGGGAAGCGGTCGGCCAGGCGCTGGTGGAGGGTCAGCAGGCCGCTGGCGCGGCCCAGGGTGGCGGGTTCCGGGTCGAGGGGGCGGCCCTTCTTGTGGGCCTCCAGGCGCTTCTTGTCGCGCCGCGACAGGCCGAGCAGGACCAGCTTCTGGCTGTCCTCCAGCCCCCAGCGCTGGAACAGGGCCAGCACCATGTAGGCCAGCTGGGCCCGCTCCTCCTCCGAGGGCAGGCTCGGCTGCTGCGGATCGCCCATCGCTCCCTCCTGAAAGGTTCGCCCCCGTTCGGGGCTTCCCCGGTGTTGGGCAACGGCGGCGCGGCGTAGCTCCGCGCCGCGCTCAGCCCGCCACGCCGCGCAGGAAGCCGTCGACAGCGTCCAGGGCCGCGCTCAGGTTGTCCTCGGCGGTGCGCCCGGAACGCTTGCGCGGGGCCAGGTCGTGGTTGCCGTCCTCGGCCCAGTGGAAGGCGATGGCCGGGTCCAGCGGATAGCTGGCCACCTCCTCGCGGGTGCCGAAGGGATCGCGGCTGCCCTGCACGATCAGCGCCGGCGTGGCCAGGCGCTGCAGGTGCTCGATGCGGGTCCTGTCGGGCTTGCCCGGCGGATGGAACGGGTAGCCGAGGCCAACCAGCCCCGCCACCCCGGCCTCGTCGGCCACCAGGGACGCCATGCGCCCGCCCATGGACTTGCCGCCGATCACCAGCCGCTGCGCCCCCAGCTCGTCGATGACCTCGCGCCAGGTGTCCAGCAGCACCGGCTGGCGATCGGGAGGCCGTTTGGTCCCCTCCGCGCGACGCCGCACCATGTAGGGGAACTCGAAGCGCGCCACCCGCCAGCCACGCTCGCCCAGCCCGGACGCCACCGCCGCCATGAACGGCGAATCCATCCCCACCCCGGCGCCGTGGGCGAGGGCGAGGGTCAGGGGGGCGGAGGCGGGGCCGGTGAAGAGGAAGTCCATGAAGTTTTAAGTGTTAAGTAACGGCAAAAAGGCGGAGGAAACTTTTCAAACCACGGAACCAAATAAGCAAAGACGGATTTCCAATCAAAAACTTAAAACTTAAAACTTAAAACTTAAAACTTAAAACTTAAAACTTACCTGCTATCCCCCGATAAACGACATCTCCACCTTCCGCCGCGGCGCGCTCTCGGCCGTGCGCTGCTCCGAGTAGCGGTCGTCGCGCCGGCCCCACAGGGCGCGGATGCGCTCGCTGAGCTCGGCGTCGCTGGTGGCCCGCTCGCGCAGGAGGTGGCGGAAGTCGTGGCCGGACTCGGCGAACAGGCAGGTGAACAGCTCGCCCTGGGCGGACAGGCGGGCGCGGCCGCAGGTGCGGCAGAAGGGCTCGGTGACCGAGCTGATGATGCCCACCTCGCCGGCGCCGTCGCGATAGCGGTAGCGGCTGGCCACCTCGCCGGGGTAGTTGGGGTCGAGCGGTTCGATGGGCCAGGCGGCGTCGACGGTGTCCCGGATCTCGGCGGCAGTGACCACGTCGTCCATGCGCCAGCCGTTGCTGTTGCCCACGTCCATGAACTCGATGAAGCGCAGGATGTG
>DATFLO010000056.1:0-2550 GCA_035267605.1 Gammaproteobacteria bacterium | reverse complement strand
CCCTGGGCGCCGAGCGGCCGTCGGGCCCGGCCGCCGGGCCCGAGGCGCACGCGGTGCCGGGTGCCGAGGGCGGGAACCGGCCGCGGGCGGGCGGGCCGCCGCCGGGACCCGCCGCCCGGCCAGGGGGTCCGGGTCAGGCGCAGACCCAGAGCCAGCTGGGGCTGGCCGAGGCGCCGTCCGCCTACCAGGCCCTGTACCGCCGGCCGCCAGCGCAAGCCCCATCGCCGGAGCCGGCGGGAATGCCGGGCCATCCGGTACCCGCCCCCGAGCCCATGGACACGGCGGAGGTACCGCCCCTGGGCCACGCCCTGGCCCAGGTCCACGGCGCCTTCATCCTGGCCCAGACGGCCGAGGGCGTGGTGCTGGTGGACCAGCACGCCGCCCACGAGCGCATCACCTACGAGCGCCTCAAGCGCGCCTTCCACGACGGCGGGGTGGCGCGCCAGGCGCTGCTGGTTCCGGTCCCGGTGGAGCTGAGCGAGCGCCAGCTGGTGCTGCTGGAGGAGGAGGCCGACACCCTGCTGCGCCTGGGGCTGCGGGCGGAGCCCAGCGGCCCGCGCCAGGCGTCCGTGCGCGAGGCCCCGGCCATGCTCGCCGATGCCGACCTGGCCGGCCTGGTGGCCCGGGCCCTGGATGCCCTCGACCGCTATGGCTCGGAGCGGCCGGTGGCGGAGGCGGTTAACGAGGTGCTGGCGGAGATGGGCTGTCACGGCTCGGTGCGGGTCAACCGCCGCCTGAGCCGGGAGGAGATGGACGCCCTCCTGCGCGAGCTGGAGACCACCGAGCGCGGCGGCCAGTGCAACCACGGCCGGCCCACCTATGTCGCCCTGACCATGGCCGAGCTCGACGGGTTCTTCCTGCGGGGCCAATAGGGGAGGCCGGACGTGGGCGAGCGCTGCGCCGTCTTCCTCATGGGGCCCACCGCCGCGGGCAAGACCGAGTTGGCCGTGGAGCTGGCCGAGCGCTACCCGCTGGCCCTGATCAACGCCGATTCGGCCCAGGTCTACCGCGGCATGGACGTGGGCACCGCCAAGCCCGGCCCCGAGGTGCGGGGACGCCACGCCCTCATGGACTGCCGCGATCCGGCGCAGCCCTTCTCCGCCGGCGAGTTCGCCCGGGCCGCCCGCGCCGCCGCGGAGGAGGCCTTCGCCGCCGGGCGGGTGCCGCTGCTGGTGGGCGGCACGGGGCTGTACTTCCGTGCCTTCGCCGAGGGCCTGGCCGATCTGCCGCCTTCCGATCCGGCGGTGCGGAGCGGGCTGGAGGCCGAGGCCGAGCGGGAAGGCTGGCCGGCCCTGCACCGGCGGCTGGCGCAGGTGGACCCCGAGGCCGCGGCGCGCATCCACGAGCGCGACGGCCAGCGCATCCTGCGCGCCCTGGAGGTGCACGCCCTGACCGGCCGGCCCCTTTCCGTCCTGCAGCGGGAGCAGGGGATGGCGCCGCTCGCCTACCCGGTGCTGCGCACCGCCCTGTGGCTGCCGCGGGAGACGCTGTGGGCGCGGATCGAGGCGCGCTTCCGGAGCATGGTCGACGCCGGGCTGGTGGCCGAGACCGAGGCCCTGCGCGCCGCCGGCGTGCCCGGGGACAGCCCGGCGCTGCGCGCGGTGGGGTATCGCCAGGCCCTGGCCCACCTGGACGGCGAGCTCGACCGCGAGGGCCTGATCGAGGCCGGGGTGGTGGCCACCCGCCGCCTCGCCCGCAAGCAGCTCATCTGGCTGCGGCGGGAGGCCGGGGTGGAGTGGTTCCGGGCCGACGATCGGCGGGCCCGGGCGGCGCTGGCGTACCGGGTGGCGGCGTTCCTCGGCCGCCACGGGTGGGGCTAGCCCGTCGGCGAGGCAATCGTGGCTTGTCCCAATCCTTCATCCTGCCTAAACTGCCCGGTTCGATCGCAAGCTTATCCGCTCCGGCCCCGTCCGCTCCGTGTCCGGGTCCGGTTCGTCGATGAGGACACCGGCGGCGCGCGGCAGCCCGCCCGCCGCCCCTGCAGGAGGTCGCAACGTGGCATGGAATGAGCCTGGAGGCTCCAACAACCGCGGCAATAACCAGAACCCCTGGGGACAGTGGGGCGGCGGTGGCGGCGGTGGCGGCGGCAACCAGCAGCCGCCGGACCTCGACGAGATCATCCGCAAGCTGAAGGCCAAGCTCGGCGGCGGCTTCCGCGGTGGCGGCGGAGGCGGCGGCGGCCTGGGCGGCATGCCCTTCGGCGGCCGCGGCCTGGCCATCATCGTCGCCGTGGTCGCCGTCCTGTGGCTGGCCAGCGGCATCTACGTGGTGGGGCCCGCCGAGCAGGGCGTGGTCAAGCGCTTCGGTGAGCACACGGTGTCCACCGAGCCGGGCCTGCACTACCACCTGCCGTGGCCCATCGAGACCGCGCAGACCCCTAAGGTGACCCAGGTGCGCCGGCTGGAGGTGGGCTTCCGCAGCCGGCCCGGCCAGCAGGACTCCATGCACGTGCCCAAAGAGGCGCTCATGCTCACCGGCGACGAGGCCATCGTCGACCTCCAGTTCGCCGTGCAGTACCACATCTCGGATGCCGCCAAGTACCTGTTCAAC
>DATFLO010000055.1:0-16108 GCA_035267605.1 Gammaproteobacteria bacterium | reverse complement strand
TTGGCCACGTGCAGGGAAGAGTCGCGCTTGCTGCGCAGGGCCTGGGCGACGTCGTCGTCGGACGCCACCACCTGGCTGGCGGACCGCACCGAGATGCGCGGGTGCTGCGCCAGGCCGTGATGGGCCAGGGCCGGGTTGATGGCGTCCTCCAGCCCCACCAGCACCAGCTCCAGGTCGGGCTGGCGCTCCAGGACCGCGGCGGCCGCCGGCACCACCACCGAGGGCCCATGGTCCCCGCCCATGGCGTCCAGGGCTATGCGCACGGCGTCAACCGTTGCTCACGGCGCACGGGGCCGCCGGCGGTCGCCGCAGGCGCCCGCCTCGGCAGCAAGCTCGCGGTCGGCACGGCTGGGTCGCGGTCAGTCTTCCTCGGCAACCGCAACCACCTGGCGGTCCCGGTAGGTGCCGCAGCTCTGGCAAACGTGATGAGGACGCTTGCGCTCGCCGCATTCGGGGCAGGTGCTGAGGTTGCCCGGGCGGATGCCGTGGTGGGCGCGACGCTGGTCGCGGCGGGCCTTGGAGGTCTTCTTCTTGGGTACGGCCATGGTCTGAACTCCCGAAACCGTTGCTTGGTCGCCCTCGGCCAGGCGGCCGGGGGCGAGTCATTCGTCCTTCTTCAGCTGCGCCAGGATGTCGAACGGATTCTCGCGGCGGGGCTGAGCGCAGCCGCATTCTGCCTCGTTCCGGTTGGTTCCGCAAACCGGGCACAGCCCGTTGCACCCTTCCGCGCAGCGGGGGCTGTGGGGGATGGCCAGCAGCCACTCGTCCTCCAGGGCGCCGATCAGGTCGAGCTCGCCCTCGGGGGCCTCCACCTGTTCGTCCGCGTGCTCCATCACCCACACCTCCCCCTTCTGGGAGGGGTCGCGGTACAGGGCGCGCTCGGGGTTGGGATCCACGCTCAGGAACAGGCGTTGCGGCAGCGGCTGCTCGAAGGTGCCCCGGCAGTACTCGCACTCCAGGGTGACGGAGCCGTGCACGCTGCCGGTGAGGAGGTAGACGTCGCTCTCCCGCTGCAGTCGCAGGTCCACCTCCACGGGCCGATCCAGGGAGGCCACCGCTGCGGCCAGCCGCTCCAGTCGGGCCGGGGCGATAACGCCCTTGAGGCCGAGCCCCTCCGCGGGCACCTGGTCGAGCCGGATGATGGATTCGCGCAGCTCACGCATAAGCGTTCAATTATACCCTTCCGCCGGGGATGGATCCAAGGAGGCGCACCCCAGCCACCGCAGCACCGCGGTGAAATCCTCGGCCCAGGCGGTGGGCTCCCAGGGCGCCAGGCGCTCCCGGCCGTGGACGCCGTAGGTTACCGCGATGCGGGGCATGCCCAGATGGTGGGCCATCTCCATATCAAAGCCGGTATCCCCCACGAACACCGTGCGCTCGACCGCCACGCCGGTCTCGGCCAGGATCTCCCGCAGCATGAGGGGGTCGGGCTTTGAGGCGGTCTCGTCGGCGCAACGGGTGGCATGGAAGGTGTCGTGCAGGTCCCATTCGGCAAGCAGCCGGTCGAGCCCCCGGCGCGACTTGCCGGTGGCCACCGCCAGGCGGCGCCCCTGGCCGCCCAGCTGCGCCAGACCCTCCGCCACGCCGGGGAAGAACGGCATGTCGCCGGCGCCAAACTCCTGGAAACGGCGGCCATAGATGTCCCGCAGCCGCGCCCAGCCTTCGGGGCCGGCCTCCGGGACCAGCGTGCGCAGGGCCTCGTCCAGGCCCAGGCCGATGACCTGCTGGCACTCCTCGCCCGGCAGCACCTCGAGCCCGGCCTCGGCCAGGGCGGCCTGCATGGTGGCGACGATCACTCCGCGGCTGTCCACCAGCGTGCCGTCCCAGTCGAAGATGACGAGGCGGGCGTCGCGCAGGGCATCGGTGGCGGTGGGGATGGAGGGGGCTTGCTTGGTCATGGGGCTCCGTGGGGAAGTTTAAAGTAGTTAAGTATTAGGTAGGTAAGCAGGCGGGAGGTGGGACTCGGCGCATATGGCTGGCGATTACGCCACCCAGGCCCCTCACTTAACTACTTAATACTTAACCCCTTTCTTTCAGATCCTCTCCATGATCGCCTTCAGGGCCTCCGGCAACGGGGCCTTCACCGACACCGGCTGGCCGCTGACGGGGTGCGGCAGGGTCACCTCGGCGCTGTGCAGGAACATGCGCTCCAGGCCCAGGGACCGCAGGGCGCCATTGGCCTCGGGGTCGCCGTAGACCGGGTCGCCGGCGACCGGATGGCCCATATGGCGGGCGTGGGCCCGGATCTGGTGGGTGCGGCCGGTTCGGGGCTCCGCCCGCACCAGGGTGTGACCGGCGAAGGCGCGCAGGGTGAGGAAGCGCGTGCGCGCCGGGCGCCCCTGCTCCGGGTCCACCACCATGGGCCGCTGACCGTCCCGCTCCGGACCGCGACGCAGGGGCGCCTCCACCAGCTGCTGGCCCGCCTCCCAGCAGCCAACCAGCAGGGCCAGGTAGGCCTTGTCAACGCGCTCCTCGCGGAACGCCGCCTGCAGCGCCCGGGTCGCGCCCGCACCCTTTCCGACCACCAGGCAGCCGGAAGTTCCGCGGTCCAGCCGATGGGCCAGGCCCCATTCCACCCCGGGCCGGGCCGCGGCCAGGGCCTCGATGATCCCGAACGGCGTGCCGCTGCCGCTGTGCACGGCCAGCCCGGCGGGCTTGTCGAGGACCGCCAGGGTGTCGTCCTCGAACAGGATGGCCGCCGTCACCTGGCGCTGGACCGCCGCCGGCACCGGCCCTCCGCTGCTGCCGGCGGTGGTGGCCGGCGGGATGCGCACCCGGTCGCCGGCGGCCAGGCGGTCGGCCGGCCGGCAGCGGCGGCCGTTGATGCGCACCTCGCCCTTGCGCAGCATGCGGTAGACGCGGGACCGGGGGACCCCCTTGAGGCGGGCCATCAGGAAATTGTCGATGCGCTGACCGGCGCGTTGCGAATCGACGGTGACCCAGTCCGGGCCGCCGGGGCCGCTCGGGCCGGGGTTTTTGGGCTGCGTCATGAATTCGTTGCCGGTTTCCGGGTCGAAAGGGCGTGCGATCGGTGCCAATTGAAGAAAATGCGCCGGTTGGATACCATAACAAATGCGTAATTTTGCGGGTTTCCGGGGTTTCATTCCCCGTTGCGCGAACGCATTCAAGCGGATCCGGGCGCCAAGGCCCCGGATCCCCCGGAAAACAGTTCACCTTTCCCGACGGCGCCCGGACGGCGCGTCGGCTGTTCCGTGTTTCCGGCCTTCGCCGCCGGCCCGCCTCGGCCTAGCCGCTGGCGGCCCTTCGCGGCAACCGCGCCCGAGAACCCGCACTCATAAGCGTTGCGAGGCCCCGCGGGGCCCGCCGCCAAATTTCCGAGCTGCCGGCCGCGCGCCGGCAGCGGCCCAGCTATAGGCCCGTACACGGGCGCAGGAGCCGACCTCCCAAAATGAAACGCATGCTGATCAACGCCACCAACCCGGAGGAGCTCCGGGTCGCGGTGGTGGACGGCCAGAAGCTGCTCAACCTGGATATCGAGAACGCCGCCTACCAGCAGAAGAAAGGCAACATCTACAAGGGGCGCATCACCCGCATCGAGGCCAGCCTGCAGGCGGCCTTCGTGGAGTACGGCGGTGACCGCCAGGGCTTTCTGCCCATCAAGGAGGTGGCGCGCGAATACTATCCCCGCGACGACCAGGGCAAGACCGCCTCGCCGCGCAAGATCCGCATCCAGGACGTGCTTGCCGAGGGTCAGGAGCTGATCGTCCAGGTGGACAAGGAGGAGCGCGGCACCAAGGGCGCCGCCCTCACCACCCTGCCCTCCCTGGCCGGGCGCTATCTCGTTCTCATGCCCAACAACCCCCGGGCCGGCGGCGTCTCCCGCCGCATCGAGGGCGACGAGCGCAAGGAGATGCGTGACGCCCTCAACGCCCTGGAGATCCCCGACGCCATGGGGGTCATCATCCGCACCGCCGGCATCGGCAAGAGCACCGAGCAGCTCCAGCGCGACCTGGACCACCTGCTGCAGCTGTGGCGCTCCATCTCCGAGCAGGCCGATAGCCAGCCGGCCCCCGCCCTCATCTATCAGGAGGGCGACACGGTCATCCGCGCCCTGCGCGACAACTTCGAGGAGGACGTCGGCGAGATCCTGGTGGACGACCAGACCGTCGCCGACACCGCCCGCCAGTTCATGCAGGCGATCCTTCCCGAGTGCGCCAACCGGGTGAAGTTCTACAAGGACTCCATCCCGCTGTTCTCGCGCTTCCAGATCGAGCACCAGATCGACACCGCCTACAGCCGCGAGGTGGCCCTCGACGGCGGCGGCGCCCTGGTCATCGATCCCACCGAGGCCCTGGTCTCCATCGACATCAACTCGGCCAAGGCCACCAAGGGCCAGGACCTCGAGGAAACGGCCCTGCAGACCAACCTCGAGGCTGCCGAGGAGATCCCGCGCCAGCTGCGCCTGCGCGACGTGGGCGGGCTGATCGTCATCGACTTCATCGACATGAAGCGCAAGCGCAACATCCAGGCCGTGGAGGACAAGCTGCGCGAGTCGGTGAAGGTCGACCGGGCGCGCATCAAGGTGGGCAAGATCTCCCGCTTCGGGCTGCTGGAGATGTCCCGCCAGCGCCTGCGCCCGTCCCTGGGCGAGGCCACCCACACCACCTGCCCGCGCTGCGCCGGCCAGGGCCGCATCCGCACCATCGAGTCCTCCGCCCTGCACATCCTGCGGGTGCTGGAGGAGGAAACCCTCAAGGACAACACTGCCTTCATCGACGTCCGCGTGCCGGTGGAGGTGGGCTCCTACCTGCTCAACGAGAAGCGCTCGGCGCTGGCGGTGCAGGAGGACCGCTACAGCGTCCGCATCACCATCATCCCCGACCCCAACCTCCAGACCCCGGACTACTCCCTGGAGCGCGGGCGAGCCAAGGATTCCGAGGCCTTGGCCGCCCGTCCGCTGAGCTACCAGCAGATCTCCGGCCCGCAGGCCGCGGAAAGCCCGCGCAAGGAGGAGGAGCCCCAGCCCGCGGCCACCGAGGGCGAGGCGCCCCTCTCCCCCACCGCCGTCGCCCGCACGCCCGAGCAGCCGGAATCGGCGCCGCCGGCCTCCCCGGGAGAGCCCGAGAAGCCGCCCCGCGCCGAGGCCAAGACCCCCTTCCTCAAGCGCATCCTCGCGGCCCTGTTCGGGGAGCACGCCTCCCGCGAGGCCTCGGGGGCCGAGGACCGCGCCGCGCCGGAGGCCGGCGGCCAGCCCCGCGGGGCTCAGGCGGAGCAGGCCAAGGGCGGTTCCGGCGGCGGTCAGGCCGAGGCCAAGGCCGGCAACGGCCAGCGGCGCTCGGGCGGTAGCCGCGGGGGACGCGGCCGCTCCCAGGGCGGACAGGGCAAGCCGCAGGGCGGCCAGGCGGGCCAGAAGGCCGACAAGGAAGGCGGCCAGGACAAGGGCAAGCAGCCCGAAAAGGCCCAGGCCAAGGGCGGCGAAAAGTCCGGAGAGCAGCCTTCCGAGGGCGGCCAGTCCAAATCCGGCGGCAACGGCCGGCGCCGCTCGGGCGGTCGGGGCGGCCGCGGCGGCCAGGGCAAGGGCCAGCAGTCCGCCGGTCAGCAGTCTGGCGGCCAGCAGTCCGGGGGCCAGCAGTCCGGCGGCCAGCAGTCCGGCGGCCAGCAGGGCGCCAAGACCGGTCAGCAGGAGGCCAAGGGCGAGGCCCGCCAGGAGAAGGAGGCGGGCGGCAAGCAGGAGTCGGCCCAGTCCGGCCAGGGCAACGGCCAGGGCGGCTCCGGCAAGAAGGCCGGGTCCGGCCAGTCCGGCGGCGGCCGCAGTCGTTCCCGCGGCAGCCGGGGCGGGCGCGGCAGCCGCGGCGGCCAGGGCAAGGGTCAGCAATCCGGCGGTCAGCAGTCCGGCGGTCAGCAATCCGGCGGCCGGGCCGCCAAGCCCTCCGGCTCCGGCGGCGGCGCGCAAAAGCAGGAGCGCGTCAGCCCGCCCAAGCCGACCACCGAATCCATCGAGGTCCCGGCCCACACCGCCGATTTCTTCGAGGAAAGCACCGCCCCGGCCTCCGGCGGCGGCGACCAGTCCGACCGCAAGACGCAAGCCGAGGAGTCCACCAACGAGTCCTGAGGCAGCGACACCTCAGTCCCTATCCGCCCGGGCCGCGTGCCCGGGCTTTTTTTGGGTCCCCCGGCAGGCGCCGGCATAAAAAAGGCCCCGCCGCTAGCGGCGGGGCCTTCCAGCAGAGACGGCGAGGCTTACGCGGTGTGGACCACGCTAGCCTTCTCGCCCTTGGGACCGGCCTCGCTCTCGAAGGTCACGTTCTGACCCTCGGTGAGGCTCTTGAACCCTTCCTGCTGAACGGCCGAGAAATGGACGAACACGTCGTCGCCGCCGTCCTCGGGGGCAATGAACCCGAAGCCCTTGGCGTCGTTGAACCACTTGACGGTGCCATTACGCATACAACGTACTCCTAACAAAAAAGGCAACGAACGTGCTTGTCGCGGAAAGCTGGCCCTCGGCCCAGTCAGGCATGCCGATCCGGGAGGCGGCTCGGCGCCGCGTTCGGAGGCGACCCAAAGGCCGGACTCCAAGGCGCATAAACCACGTCAAACACAACCACTAGGCCCGATTGTACATATCCTGTGGCTGCAACCAACCCCCCCAATTCCTTCCGCCACAACGAAAAGGCCCCGACCGGGTGCGGTCGGGGCCTGTTTCTGTTGCGCCGATCTGGCTCCCCGGGCCGGACTCGAACCAGCGACAAGTCGGTTAACAGCCGACTGCTCTACCAACTGAGCTACCGGGGAACAGCGCGCTAAAAGTTATCGTAGCCCGGCAGGGGTGTCAATGCCTGCGGGCCCGCCGTTACGCGCCCTGCGGCCGGTGACTCAGCCCTCCCCGGGGCCCTTCCCCGCCGCCGGAGGCCGGCCGGTCTTGATCCGCTCCAGGCCCTCGAAGGCGCTGCGGAAGCGGCGCTCGTTGGCCCAGTCCAGGTGCTTCAGGGCCGCCCGCACGACCTCGCTGCGGGTGGGGGTATGCAGACCCATGCGGTTGGCCAGCTCCTGGATATGGTCGATGAGGGCCTCGTCGCTGGCCGGCAGCGTGAAGGTGCATCGCTTCACTCGGGATCGGGAGCCGCGATCGCTCATGAGGGGCTTCTCCGGGCTCGAAAAAGGGATGAATCATTCATCCCTTTCATTCAACCCCAGTTTTCCGGCCTTGCCAACCCCCACCGCCGGGATACCCGGTCTAGACCCGGCCGTACAGATCGTTCATGCGGCGCAGCCTGTCGGCGAGGTGGTTGCCGAGCCAATCCCAGCGGAATCGCCACTGCCAGTTGCCCTCGACGGTGGCCGGCTGGTTCATGCGGTGCTCGCTGCCGAGGGCCAGGCAGTCCTGCAGGGGAACCACGGCGCAGGCGGCGACCGAGGCCAGGCCCGCCCGCACCAGCGGCCAGGGCATGGCCTCCTCGGGCATTCCGAGGTACTCCCGCACCTGCTGGCGGTCGCCCTCGCCCAGCTCGTCGCGCCACCAGCCGAGGGTGGTGTTATTGTCGTGGGTGCCCGTGTAGGCCACGAAGTCCCGCCGGTGGTTGTGGGGCAGGAAGGGATTGCCGCTGTCGCCGTCGAAGGCGAACTGCAGGACCTTCATCCCGGGCAGGGCGAAGCGCTCGCGCAGGGCCGCGACCTCGGCGGTAATCACGCCCAGATCCTCGGCCACCAGCGGCAGCTCGCCCAGGGCCTCGGCCACCGCCTGGAAGAAATCGGCGCCCGGCCCCTCCACCCAGCGTCCCTCCACCGGCTCGGCGCCGTAGGGGATCTCCCAGAAGGCCTGGAAGCCGCGGAAGTGGTCCAGGCGCACCCAGTCGAACAGCTCGTGCTGGGTGCGGATGCGGTCGATCCACCAGCGGTAGCCGTCGGCGGCCAGGCGGTCCCAGCGGAAGTGGGGGTTGCCCCAGTACTGCCCGGTCTCGGAAAAATAGTCCGGGGGCACCCCGGCCACCGTCTCCGGCTGGCCATCGCGGTCGAGGGCGAACACCTCGCGGTGGGCCCAGACCTCGGCACTGTCGTGCGCGACGAAGATCGGGATGTCGCCGAACAGCAGGATCCCGCGGGCGTTGGCGTAGTCCTTGAGCGCGTGCCACTGCTGGAAAAACACCCACTGGGCGAAGCGGTGGTGGTCGAGGGCGTCGGCCAAGCGTTCCCGGGCCTGGCCCATGGCCTCCGGATCGCGGTCACGCAGGGGCTCCGGCCACTCCCACCAGGGCCTGCCCTGCTCCGCCCGAAGCACCATGAACAGGGCGAAGTCCTCCAGCCAGTGGGCGTGCTCGGCACAGAAGATGTCTAACTCGGCGCCCTGGGCCGGGGCGGCCCGCTCCCGGAAGCCCCGGTGGGCACGGGCCACCAGGTCCAGGCGGAAGGCCTCCGGGTCCTCCCCCTCCCCGGGCTCCGGCACGCCGTCCAGCCAGCCCGCCTCGACCAGGGGCTCGCGGGCGATCAGGCGGCGGCTCCCGGCGTGGGCGGACAGGCTGTGGTAGGGCGAGCCGTCCTCGTGGGTGGGCCCCAGCGGCAGTGTCTGCCAGACACCGACCCCGGCCTCGGCCAGGAAGTCGGCAAAGCGGTAGGCGGCCGGGCCCAGGTCGCCGTTACCCGGCCCTTCGGGGAGGGAGGTGGGGTGGAGCAGGATCCCGGCCCGGCGCCGGTCGAGCGGTCCCTCGCCGGTATTCACCTGGCCGGTTGCCACGGATGCACTCCTCGGTTGCGCCTCACGACGGCGGCTGGCCGGCGCGCATGACCCCCCCGTGGGCCGGCTGGCCGCTGCCGTGGGCAAAGGTATGGGCGAGATACTCCGGCGGCTCGGCGCCGATGAGGCGGTACAGCCGCGACAAGTGGAGGCGGAAGAGGCGCTCGAAGTCCCGCACCACGTCGGCCGGGTTGTAGTCGCCGAACCACCAGAACCAGTCGGAGCCCTCGCAGATGGCCAGCTGCTCGGTAGCGGCCTCCAGGGCCTCGCCGTCCAGGCCGTCGGCCACCGCCTGGTCGAAGGCCTCCTTGGCCGCCACCAGCATATCCCAACCGCGGTTTTTGTCCTTGTCGCCCATCCAGGTGGACAGGGTGCCGTACACCCAGCTGCCGGCAACCAGCCGGGGCAGGTGATTGACGGCCACGTCGGCCCCCAGGGCCTCGCCGAAAGTGGTCAGCTCGATATGCGGGTGCTCGGCGAGCTGGCGATACAGACCACTGAGGAAGTGGTAGCCGTTTTGCGGGAAGTGCTCCCAGGCGTTCTCGCCGTCGAGGATGATGGGCACCACCGGATCCTGCTGGTCGGCGACGGCCTTGCGGATGGCCTCGAGCCGATGGATGAGGTCGGAGACGGCGTCGTCGGCGTGCCAGTCCGAATACTGGAAGCCGATCAGGTCGGAGAGCTCGTCGTCGCGGAAGAAGCAGGCGGTGCCTTCCTCCCCCAAGCGGTACGGGTGGCACAGGCTGGCGCCGGGGTCGTCGCCGTACTTGTCGTAGGCCTTGCCCAGGCTGTGGCCCAGCACCCCTTCGCCGGTGGCGGCCCAGGCGAAGCCGTATTCGGACAGCAGCCCCAGCGTGGCCTCGCTGACGCCGCCCTCGGCCGGCCAGCAGCCGCTCGGCGTTATCCCGAAGTGGTCGCGGAAGACCCCCTGGCCGCGCTCGATGTGCCAGCGCAGCCGGTCCTCCCCGCCGGGGTAGCCGCCGGCCTCGGGCAGCGGGCTGTCGGGCAGGGCCTCGCGGGCGGCCCCGAAATCCAGCAGCAGGGGCGCGATGGGATGGGCGTACGGGGTCATGGACAGCTCCACCTGCCCGCCTTCCGCCAGTGCCCGGTAGCGGCCCGGGACATCCTCCAGCAGCTCGCCGATAATGGACAGCAGGTGGCGGCGGTCCTCCACCGTGAAGCCGGAGGCCTTCTCCTGCAGGCCCCGCACCCGGGGGTCCTCCCGGCGCACGGTCTCGCCCATCCAGGCCAGGTGATACCAGGTCAGGATGTCGGCCACGAACTGGTCATCGATGTACATCATGGCCGCAGGGTCGCCGTCCAGCCAGTCGACCATGCCGGCCAGGCGCCGGTAGGCGGGGAAGCGCTCGATGACGTGACGCCGATTGGCGCGCACGCAGTCGTTCACCAGGGCTAGGCGCTCGTCGTTTCCCGACGGCGCCGCCGGGCTGTCCAGGGCCGCCAGCAGGGGATCGCAGATGGGACTGCCGTCGGCCAGGTGGGCCCGGATCTGGGCGGCGTAATCGCTCAGCTGCTCCACCAGCACCGGCGCGAAGTTGACCACCGCCCGGGCCTCCGGCACGGCTTCCAGGTGGGCAGCCATGTCCACGTAGTCCTTGATGCCGTGGAGGTAGGTCCAGGGCAGCTGGTAGCTCCCGGAAACCGGATCCTGGTACTGGGGCTGGTGCATGTGCCAGCACAGCACCACCCTGAGGGGGGCCTCAGCGGACATGGTGGAGCTGCATCCCGAGCATTTCCGGGGTCACCAGGACCACGCCGCCGGGCGATACGTCGAAGCGCTCGCGGTCCTTCTCGGGGTCCTCGCCGATGACCATGCCCTCCGGGATGCGACAGCCGCGGTCAACCACGGCCTTCTTGACCATGGCACCGTCGCCGACCTCCACGTCCGGGAGGATCACCGCCTCCTCGACGCGGGCGCGGGCGTTGACCGTCACGTTGGAGAACAGCACCGAACGGCTCACCGAGCCGCCGGAGATGATGCAGCCGCCGGAGACCATGGAATCCACCGCCATGCCGCGGCGGTCGGCGTCATCGAAAACGAACTTGGCCGGCGGCAGCTGCTCCTGGTAGGTCCAGATGGGCCATTCGGTGTCGTAGATGTTGAGCTCGGGGGTCACCCCGATGAGCTCCAGGTTGGCCGACCAGAAGGCGTCCACCGTGCCCACGTCCCGCCAGTAGCCCTGATCCCCGGTAGCGGGGTCGCGGAACGGATAGGCCATCACCTGGTTCTTCTCGATCACCGCGGGGATGATGTCCTTGCCGAAGTCGTGCTCGGAGTAGGTCTCGTCGGCGTCCTTGATGAGCTGCTCGAACAGGAACTCGGTCTTGAACACGTAGATGCCCATGGAGGCCAGGGCGACATCATCGCGGCCGGGCACCGGGTCGGGCTGCTCCGGTTTCTCGCGGAACTTCACCACCCGCCCCGACTCGTCCATGGTCATGACGCCGTAGGCCTTGGCGCGCTCGAGGGGCACATCCAGGCAGCCCACCGTCATGTCGGCGTCGTTCTCCACGTGATAGGCAATCATGGGGCCGTAGTCCATCTTGTAGATGTGATCCCCGGCCAGGATGAGGATGTACTCGGGGTTGTGCGCCCGGATGATGTCCAGGTTCTGGTAGACCGCGTCGGCGGTACCCTGGTACCAGGAGGTGGTGATGCGCTGCTGGGCCGGCAGCAGCTCCACGAACTCGTTGAACTCGCCGCGCAGGAAGTTCCAGCCCTTCTGGATGTGCCGGATCAGCGAGTGGGCCTTGTACTGGGTCAGTACGCCGATCTGGCGGATGCCCGAATTGATGCAGTTGGACAGCGGGAAGTCGATGATGCGGAACTTGCCGCCGAAGGGGGTGGCCGGCTTGGCCCGCCACAGGGTCAGCTTGCCCAGACGCGAACCCCGTCCGCCGGCCAGGATCAGGGCCAGGGTCTCCTTGGTCAGGAGGCTGACGAAGCGGGGGTTCTGGGCCGCCTCCCGGAACACCTCCGGCGCCTTGTCCCGTTGACGCATGACCGGCCTGCCCTCTTTCGTGGAAGCCTTGCTGGGCGCGTTTGCGCCCAAAGGGTCGATGTTACCATTTAGCCAGTTATGCCGCGGGCGCTCAAAGCCCCACTATCCAGCTTCCCGCACCGGAATGAAACGGCAGTGACAGGAACCGCCATGGAGCGCACGACCGCCGATCTCGATCCCGGCCTGAGCCAGCTTCTGGAAGGCCGAAACGCCGACCCCTTCGCGCTGCTCGGCCGGCATCAGGAGGGTGCGGAGCCGATAGTGCGCGCCTTCCTCCCCGAGGCGGCGGAGGCATGGGTGGCGGAGGCCGGCAGCGCCATGGCGCCGGTGGCGGATTCCGGGGTGTTCGAGCTGCGCCAGGGAGCCGCCGGCCTCCCCGAGCACTACCGCTTGGAATGGGCCGACGCCCACGGCAACCGCCATGGCGGCATCGACCCCTACACCTTCGGCCCCCAGCTGTCCGATTTCGACCTGCACCTGTTCGGCGAGGGCCGCCACTGGCATGCCTACCGCATCCTGGGGGCGCACCCCATGGAGATGGACGGCGTGGCCGGGGTGCGGTTCGCCGTGTGGGCCCCCAACGCCGAACGGGTGAGCGTGGTGGGCGACTTCAACGCCTGGGACGGCCGCCGCCACCCCATGCGCTGCCGCGGTTACAGTGGCGTCTGGGAGCTGTTCCTGCCGGAGCTCGGCGTCGGCCAGCTGTACAAGTTCGAGATCCGCAGCAGCCGCACCGGCGAAATCGTCGCCAAATCCGACCCCTACGGACGCCAGTTCGAGCAACGACCCAAGACCGCCAGCATTGTCGCCCCCGAGCCGTCCCACCCCTGGGGCGATGCCGAGTGGATGGCGCAGCGCACCCAGTGGGATTGGCTGCACGCCCCCATGAGCGTCTACGAGGTCCACCTGGGCTCCTGGCAGCGGGCCGCGGACGGCGGCTTCCTGAACTACCGGGAGATCGCCGACCGCCTGGTGGAATACGCGGCCGGATTGGGCTACACCCACCTCGAGCTCATGCCGGTCACCGAGCACCCCCTGGACGCCTCCTGGGGCTATCAGACCACCGGCTTCTACGCGCCCACCACCCGCTTCGGCGACCCGGACGATTTCCGCTACTTCGTGGACCAGTGCCACCAGGCCGGCCTGGGCGTGCTGCTCGACTGGGTGCCGGGGCATTTCCCCAAGGACCCGCACGGCTTGGCGCGCTTCGACGGCACCGCCCTCTACGAGCACGAGGATCCGCGCCGCGGCGAGCACCGCGACTGGGGGACCCTGATCTTCAACTACGGCCGGCCGGAGGTGCGCAACTTCCTGCTGTCCTCCGCCCTGTACTGGCTGGAGGAGCTCCACGTCGACGGCCTGCGGGTGGACGCCGTGGCCTCCATGCTCTACCTGAACTACTCGCGCGAGGACGGCGACTGGCTGCCCAACATCTACGGCGGCAACGAGAACCTGGAGGCCATCGAGTTCCTGCGCGAGCTCAATCGCGTGGTCCACGAGCGCAACCCCGGCGCCCTGGTGATCGCAGAGGAATCCACCTCCTGGCCGCAGGTGACCCGTCCCACCTACGTGGGCGGGCTGGGCTTTTCCATGAAGTGGAACATGGGCTGGATGCACGACACCCTGGAGTACATGGCCCTGGACCCCGTCTTCCGCCACTACCACCACGATCACCTGACCTTCGGTCTGCTCTACGCCTTCACCGAGAACTTCGTGCTCCCGTTCAGCCACGACGAGGTGGTCCACGGCAAGGGCTCCATGATCGGCAAGATGCCCGGGGACGAGTGGCAGCGCTTCGCCAATCTGCGCCTGCTGTATACCTTCATGTTCGCCTATCCCGGCAAGAAGCTGCTGTTCATGGGGAATGAGCTCGGCCAGTACGGCGAATGGAGCGAGGAGGGTCAGCTGGACTGGGACGTACTGCAATACGACGTCCACGCCGGCCTGCGCAACCTGGTGGGGGACCTGAACCGCCTCTACCGGGACAGCGCCGCGCTGCACCGCCTGGATTTCGAGGCGGGCGGGTTCGACTGGATCGATTGCCACGACGCCGATCAGTCCACCCTGTCCTTCCTGCGCTACGACGACGCCGGCGGCCTGGCGGTGGCCGCCTTCAACTTCACCCCCATGCCGCGCGAGCGCTTCCGCCTGGGGGTGCCGCGCCGCGGCCACTACGCCGAGGTGCTGAATTCCGACTCGGCCTTCTACGCCGGCTCCAACGTGGGCAACCTCGGCGGCGTCGCCGCCGAGGACCGCGAATGGTCGGGCCGCCCCCACTCCATCGAGATCACCCTGCCGCCGCTGGCGGGGGTGATTTTGAAACCGGAGGGCTGAAAAGTTTTAAGTTTTAAGTTTTGAATTGGAGAGAATATCCGAAAAGCTCCCAAGAAACCCTGCCCAGATCCGGCGGCTGCCGTTACTTAAAACTTAATACTTAACACTTAAAACTGTCTTAATGCTCAAGATCCTGTTCGTCAGCAGCGAGGTCCACCCCTTCTCCAAGACCGGCGGGCTCGCCGACGTCTCGGCGAGCCTGCCGCATGCACTGGCGGAGCTGGGGCACGACGTGCGCATCCTGACCCCGGGCTATGCGGACGCCCTGGAGCGGGTCCCCGAGGCCGCCCCCGAGCCGAACTGGACCAGCCCGGTGGACGGTCCGGCCACGCGGCTGCTGCGCACCGCCCTGCCGGACAGCGCGGTGCCGGTATGGCTGCTGGAGGCGCGCGGCTTCAGCGACCGCCCCGGCAACCCCTACCTGGGCGCCGACGGCCACGGCCACCCGGACAACGCCGAGCGCTTCGACCTGCTGGCGCGCACCGCGGCCGCCGTTGCCGGCGACCTGGGCGGCCTCGGCTGGCGCCCCGACGTGATCCACTGCAACGACTGGCAGACCGGGCTGGTGCCGGTGCGCATGCTGCAGCACCGCATCCCCGGGGCCACGGTGTTCACCGTTCACAACCTGGCCTATCAGGGGCTGTTCCCCTCCCCCACCTTCCACACCCTGGGCCTGCCGGTCTGGCTGTGGGACATGGACGCCCTGGAATTCCACGGCCAGCTGTCGTTCATGAAGGGCGGCGCCGCCTTCGCCGACCGCCTGACCACGGTGTCGCCCACCTACGCCGAGGAGATCCGCACCCCCGCCCACGGCTGGGGGCTGGAGGGCCTGTTCAACCAGCGCGCCGGCGACCTGGTGGGCATCCTCAACGGCATCGACCGCCGCTACTGGGACCCGGCCCGCGACCCCTACCTGGACGTCCACTTCCGCGCCGACGACCTGCGCGGCAAGGCCACCACCAAGCACCGCCTGCAGGCCGAGCTGGGCCTGCCCCAGGCCGCCGATACGCCGTTGGCGGTGGTCATCAGCCGCCTGGCCGATCAGAAGGGCATCGACCTGCTCCTCAACGGCCTGCCTGACCTGCTGCGCCAGGGCCTGCAGCTGGCCGTTCTGGGCAGCGGCGAGCGGACCTACGAGCGCTCCCTGACGGCCATGGCCCGGCGCCACCCCGAGCAGGTAGCGGTGCGTTTGGGCTTCGACGAGGCCCTGGCCCATCGCCTGGAGGCCGGCGCCGATCTGTTCCTCATGCCCTCCCGGTTCGAGCCCTGCGGGCTCAACCAGCTCTACAGCCTGGCCTACGGCACCGTGCCGGTGGTGCGCGCGGTGGGCGGCCTGGCCGACTCGGTGGTCCACGCCACCCCCGAGGCGGTCAAGGCCGGAACCGCCACCGGCGTCAGCTTCACCGGCGACACCCCGGCGGCCCTGGTGGCGGCGGTGCGCCGCGCCCTCGAGCTCTACACCCGGGCGCGTGACTGGCGCCGCATCCAGCGCGCCGGCATGGCGCAGGACTTCAGCTGGCAGCGCAGCGCCGACCGCTACGTCGAGGTCTACCGCGACGCCCTGGCCGACCAGGGCCGTCTGTAGCCCGGCCGCGCCCTCCGGTAGAATCGGCGCCCCCATCCCGGCAGGAGCTTCCCTTGGTCCAGGTAATGGCCCAGATGGCCGCACTCATCGGCGTGGGCGTGGCCTGGCGCTGGCTGCGCCCCGGCGGCCTGGACGCCGACCGGGCGCGCGCCGCGGTGGCCACCCTGGTCTATTACCTGCTGCTGCCGGCGCTGATCCTGTCGGTGCTGTGGCGGGCGCCGCTGGGCCTGGAGAGCGGCCAGGTGGCGCTGTCGGCCGCCGGCGGCGTGGCCGCCATGCTGGCCCTGACCTGGCTCCTGCTGCGCCCCTTCCGGGTGTCCCGGCGGGTCCGCGGCACCCTGCTGCTGGCCGCCGCCTGGCCCAACGCCACCTACCTGGGCCTGCCGGTGCTGGAGGCCACCTTCGGCGACTGGGCGCGGCGCATCGCCATCCAGTACGACCTGTTCGCCTGCTTCCCGCTGCTGATGACCGCCGGTG
>DATFLO010000054.1:0-7197 GCA_035267605.1 Gammaproteobacteria bacterium | reverse complement strand
CCCTGCCGCAGACGGCGGTGAGCTCCAATCCCTACGGCGACTCGGTGTTCATCGTGCACAAGCCCGAGGGCGAGGGCCCGGCCACGGTCGCCAAGCGCTTCGTCACCACCGGCGAGGTCCGCGGCGATCAGGTGGCCATCACCAAGGGCCTGAAGCCGGGGGTGACGGTGGTCACCTCCGGCCAGCTCAAGCTGCAGGAGGGGGCGGCCATCAAGGTGAACAACGAGGTACAGCCGGCCGACGACCCCTCGCCCACCCCCGCCAATCGCTAGGCGCCGGCCATGAACGTCACCGACATCTTCATCCGCCGGCCGGTCCTGGCCACGGTCATCAGCCTGCTCATCCTGCTGCTGGGGGTGCGCTCCTTCCAGCTGCTGAACGTGCGCGAGTATCCCGAGACCACCAACGCCGTGGTCTCGGTGCGCACCGCCTATCCCGGCGCCGACGCCGAGCTCATCAAGGGCTTCATCACCTCGCCGCTGGAGGAGGCCATCGCCACCGCCGACGGCATCGACTACATGGAGTCCACCTCCATTCAGGGCGTGTCCCTGATCCAGGCCCACATCGAGCTCAACTACGACCCCTACAAGGCGCTCACCCAGATCTCGGCCAAGGTCGACCAGGTGCGCGCCGACCTGCCCGCGGCCAGCCAGGCCCCCACCCTCAACGTGGAGGTGGGCGAGACCACGGCGACCATGTACATCAACTTCCACAGCGATGTACTGGCGCCCAACCAGATCACCGACTACCTCAACCGGGTGGTGCAGCCCAAGCTCAACACCATCACCGGCGTGCAGGAGGCCGAGATCCTGGGTGGCCGCCCCTTCGCCCTGCGCGCCTGGCTCAAGCCGGACAAGATGGCGGCGGTGGGGGTCACCCCCGAGGACGTGCGCCGGGTGCTGGAGGCCAACAACCACCTGGCCGGGATCGGGCGGACCAAGGGCCACATGGTCACGGTCCGGCTCAAGTCCGAGACCACCGTCCACAGCGCCGACGCCTTCCGCGATCTGGTGGTCAAGGACACCGATGCCGGCACCATCCACCTCGGCGACATCGCCAAGGTGGAGCTGGGCGCCGAGAGCTACGACTCGTCGGTGATCTTCGAGGGCAAGCCGGGCACCTTCATCGGCATCAAGGTGGTGCCCACCGCCAATCCGCTGAATGTGGTGCCGCGCGTGCGCGACACCCTCGACCGCATCCAGGGCCAGTATCCCGCCGGCCTGGAGCACACGGTGGTGTACGACGCCACCGACTTCATCCACGAGTCCATCTCCGAGGTGGAGAAGACCCTGCTCGAGGCCTTCGCCATCGTGGTGGTGGTGATCTTCCTGTTCCTGGGCTCGCTGCGGGCGGTGGTCATCCCGGTGGTGGCGGTGCCGCTGTCGCTGGTGGGCGCGGCCTTCCTCATGCTGCTGTTCGGCTACTCCATCAACATCCTCACGCTGCTGGCCCTGGTGCTGGCCATCGGGCTGGTGGTGGACGACGCCATCATCGTGGTGGAGAACGTCCACCGCCACATCGAGGACGGCGAGCGCCCCTTCGATGCCGCCCTCTTGGGGGCCCGCGAGCTGGCCGGGCCGATCATGGCCATGAGCCTGACCCTGGTGGCGGTGTTCGCGCCCATCGGCTTCATGGGCGGCGTCACCGGCTCCCTGTTCACCGAGTTCGCCTACTCGCTGGCCGGGGCGGTGGTGATCTCCGGCATCGTGGCCCTGACCCTGTCGCCGATGATGGCCTCGCGCATGCTCAAGGCCGACGGCGAGGGCGGCGGCGGGCGCCTGGAGCACTTCCTCGACCGCGCCTTCGAGCGCCTGCGCTGGGCCTACGAGGGCACCCTGCACCGGGTGCTCAACTACACGCCGGTGGGCCTGCTGTTCGCCCTGGTCATCTTCGTGACCTGCGGCTTCCTGTTCTTCGGGGCCAAGAGCGAGCTGGCGCCCAAGGAGGACGAGGGCACCATCTTCGTCATGTCCACGGCGGCCCCCGACGCCACCCTGGACCAGACCAAGATGTGGACGGACATGTACAACCCCATCTTCGAGTCGATCCCGGAGATGCAGGTGTACTTCAACGCCAACGGCATCGCCCCGGGCGGCGCCGCCACCCCCAACAGCGCCTTCTCCATCCTCCGGCTCAAGCCCTGGAGTCAGCGCGAGCGCACCGCCATGGACATCCAGCCGGTGCTGCAGAACAAGCTGCGCTCGGTGCCGGGCCTCGATCCGGCGGTGTTCATCCCGCCGGCCCTGCCGGGCTCGGGCGGCGGGCTGCCGGTGCAGTTCGTCATCGGCACCACCGACGAGCCCGCGGCGCTGCACGAGGTGTCGCAGAAGATGCTGCATGCGGCCATGGACTCGGGCCTGTTCCTGTTCGCCGACACCGACCTCAAGTACGACCAGCCGCAGGTGCGCATCCACGTGGACCGGGCCAAGGTCGCCGACCTCGGCCTGACCATGCGCGAGGTGGGCAGCGAGCTGGCGTCCATGGTGGGCGGAGCGCACGTCAACCGCTTCAGCATCCAGGGCCGCTCCTACAAGGTGATCCCCCAGGTGCAGCGGGCCGACCGGCTCAATCCCGAGCAGCTGGCGCGCTACCACATCCGCACCCCGTCCGGAAAGATGATCCCGCTGTCCACGGTGGTGTCGCTGGAGCGGGTGGTGCAGCCGCAGAAGCTCAACCGCTTCGAGCAGCTCAACTCCGCCACCATCTCGGCGCTGCCGGCGCCGGGGGTGTCCCAGGGCCAGGCCCTGGACTTCCTGCGGTCCAAGGCCGACGACATCTTCCCGCAGGGCTACAGCGCGGACTACGCCGGCCAGTCGCGGCGCTACATCCAGGAGGGCTCGCAGCTGCTGGTCACCTTCGGCCTGTCGGTGGTGCTGATCTTCCTGATGCTGTCGGCGCTCTACGAGAGCTGGCGGGATCCGGTGGTGATGCTGTTCTCGGTGCCCATGTCCATCTTTGGCGCCCTGGTATTCCTCTACCTGGGGGCCGCCACCGCCAACATCTACACCCAGATCGGGCTGGTGACGCTGGTGGGCCTGATCAGCAAGCACGGCATCCTGATCGTGGCCTTCGCCAACGACCTGCAGGCCCAGGGCTACGCCAAGCGCAAGGCCATCGAGGACGCCGCCGGCATCCGGCTGCGGCCGGTGCTGATGACCACCGCGGCCATGGTGCTGGGCACCCTGCCGCTGGCCCTGGCCACCGGGGCCGGGGCCCAGAGCCGCTTCTCTCTGGGCCTGGTGATCACCACCGGGCTGTCCATCGGCACCCTGTTCACCCTGTTCGTGGTCCCCACCCTGTACCTGCTGATCGGCAAGGACCAGGGCAATGGCGGGGAGGAAGGCTGAAGGCGGCCCCGACAGGGCGGTAGGGACCGGCAAGGGAGGGCCCGCGGGCCCTCCCTTTTGCGTGGCTGGCCGCAAAGCCGGCCTTCAGGAATGCGGGTGCCGGATGCGGAAGGCGAACCGGCCCTGCGGCAATCGGCCCGTGATCTCCAGATGGATGCTGAACCCGCTGGCGGCATGGATGACCAGCGGGCCCTCCAGCGCCCCGTCCGGGGCCTCTCCCCGTGGCTCCAGCTGGCCGCCGGAAATGCGCGGCTCGCCGTGCCGATCCTCCTCCTCGCTAAGGCGGAAATCCACCACCGCCAGGAAGCGGCCCTCCTTCACCAGATAGCCGGTGCTGTCCCGGTCCGGATCGGCCACGGACTTGCCCAAGCCGGCCCCCCTTGTCCGAAGTTTCTGCCCTTTTAGGGGAAAACGTGGACAGAACCAATCGGGAGGGCTTGGTAGCCAAGTAAGGGAAAACCCTTAGTCCAAAATCCCTTTCAAGAAAAGAATTTGCGTCATTCAGCTTGGACTTGGTTAGATGGTTCCCGGGGGGCGCAAAAGGGGGTTCCGATGTGTTCCGTTGGGCCTATCCTTCCCCCCGTGCCGGTTCAGGCGGGTTTGGATATAGAAATCAGGCTTTTCCTCGAAAAGGGATCCCCGCACGCCGGGATCCCGAGTCTCGCTGCGCCCTTGGCCGGCGCAGGGGGGCGGGCGGTCCCATCCTGCCGGCCGAGCCCCGCCGGGGGCGGGACGCGCCCCCCCCAACCGGGAGTGGGAGCCGGTTCTCCCCGCGCCAGAGCCTGGAGGGAAACGGAACCCCAACCTCGTGCCGCCGGCGGCCAACCAAGGGGAGAAGAATGACGAACGGGGCTGAGCTCGCGCCCACCGTCTACGTGGTGGACGACGACCCCGGCGTCCTGGAGTCGGTGCGCTGGCTCCTGGAATCCGTGAACCTGGAGGTCCGGACCTTCCACAACCCGCAGGACTTCCTGGTGGCGGCGGATGACCAGGAGGGGCCCGCCTGCCTCCTGCTGGACATCCGCATGCCCGGCATGAGCGGGCTCGACCTGCAGGACGCGCTCACCGAAGAAGGCTTCACCATTCCGGTGATCTTCCTGACCGCCCACGGCGACGTGCCGCTGGCGGTGCGTGCCATGAAGGCCGGCGCTCTCGAGTTCATCGAGAAGCCCTACAACGCCCAGCAGCTCATCGAGGCCGTGCAGCACGCCATCGATACCCATCGCCAGCAGCAGGTGGAGGGCGCCCGGCGTCACAAGGCGCGTGACCGGGTGGAGCGGCTGACCCCGCGCGAACGCCAGGTGGCGCGCATGGTGGTGGAGGGATTCTCCAACAAGGGCATCGCCGGCGAGCTCGGGCTCTCGCCGAAGACCGTGGAGGTTCACCGCAGCCGGGTCATGGCCAAGATGGACGCCGGCTCCACCGCCGAGCTGGTGCAGATGGTGTACGAGGCCGGCAGCGACGTCCTGGATGCCGACGGCTGACGGCGGCGGGGAACCCTGTCCGCCAACGGGGCTCCAACGCGGCAGGGGCGGGGCAGCTTGCCCGGCCCTTCCTCCCGGAATGCGAAAGGATGCCCCATGGCCGACGGAATCCGGCGGTTGGCCGGCCTCGTGCTTGTCCCCCTGGTCCTCGCCGCGACGCTGACCGGCTGCAGCGACCAGCCCTCCGACTCAGACAGCCAGTCCCAATCCCGACAGCCCGCGAAGGTTGAGGGCGCCAGCGCCGACGGCGGCGCCTTCTCCCCCATCGTCGCCGCCCACGGACCGGCGGTGGTGAACATCAGCACCACGCGCAAGATCGCCACCGGCGGCGGCGACATCCCGGACCAGCTCAAGGGCACCCCCCTGGAGCCGTTCTTCAAGCGCTTCCTCGGTGGCCAGCCCGACCGCGAGCGCAAGGTCCACACCCTGGGTTCCGGCTTCATCATCTCCAGCGACGGCTATGTGGTCACCAACGCCCACGTGGTGGCCAAGGCCAGCCGCATCGTCGTGCGCCTCACCGATCGCCGCCAGCTCACCGCCAAGCTGGTGGGCAAGGACAAGGTCACGGACTTGGCCCTGCTCAAGGTGGATGCCGAGGACCTGCCGAGCCTGTCTTTCGCCGACAGCCACGAGCTGGAGGTGGGCGAATGGGTGGTGGCGGTGGGCGCGCCCTTCGGCTTCGCCAACAGCGTCACCGCCGGCATCGTCAGCGCCAAGGGACGCAGCCTCCCGGGCGACCCCGGCAGCTACGTGCCCTTCCTGCAGACCGACGTGGCCATCAATCCCGGCAACTCCGGCGGCCCCCTGTTCGATCTGGACGGCAAGGTGGTGGGGGTGAACTCCCAGATCTACTCCAAGTCCGGCGGCTACATGGGCCTGTCCTTCGCCATCCCGTCGAGCGTCGCCAAGGATGTGGTGGCGCAGCTCAAGGCCCACGGCGAGGTCCGCCACGGCTGGCTGGGCGTGGCCATTCAGGACATCGGACGCGACCTGGCCAAGTCGCTGGGCATGGACCAGCCCCGCGGCGGCATCGTCACCCTGGTGGAGGACGGCAGCCCGGCGGCCGATGCCGGGCTGGAGACCGGGGACGTGATCGTCGCCGTGGACGGCAGCCCGGTGGCCAAGGCCTCCGGCATTCCGCCCCTGGTGGGGGGCAAGAAGCCCGGCACCACCCTGCGGCTGACCCTGCTGCGTGACGGCGACGAGATCCAGCGCAAGGTCCGGCTGGGGGCCCTGTCCGACCGCGAATAGGCGGTGCGCTCAGGCGGCGGGCGATCCGGCCGGTGCCCGATCGCCGGCCTGGACCTGGTCGGCCAGCGCCTCCAGGAGGCTGGCCCTCTCCCGGTAGGAGCCGGCCTCGCCGGTGTCCGACGCCTCTTCGGCCGCCTGGTGGTAACGGCGGGCGGCCTCGCTCAGCAGGCCGTGGATGCTGGCGCGGGCGCTGTCGCTATACATTGCGGATTCCTCCCGGTGGCGGTGCGCGACCTTCCCTTTCCCTGCAGCCTGCCCGCTGCCGGTGACCGCTTGGTGACAGACCGGCCGCAGGGCTACTCCGCCGCCGGCGGCTCGCCGCCCAGCGCCTCGACGAAGCCGAAGCGGCTGAGGTCGGGCATGCGGAAGGGGTAGAGGATGCCGTCGAGGTGGTCGCACTCGTGCTGCACAACGCGCGCGTGGAAGCCCGACACCTCGCGGTCGACGGGGGCCCCTTCCGGGGTGAAGCCGGTATAGCGGAGGCGGCGGTGGCGGGGCACCAGGCCGGCCAGCCCCGGCAGGGACAGACAGCCCTCCCAGTCCTCGTCGCGCTCCCCGGACAGGGGGTGCAGGACCGGGTTGACCAGGGTTGTGGCCGGCACCGCCTCTGCTTCCGGGTAGCGGGGATGGGCGTCCACCCGGAACACCACCACGCGCAGCCCGATGCCCACCTGGGGCGCGGCCAGCCCGGCCCCGTCGTAGGCCTCCATGGTCTCCCACAGGTCCGCCACCAGGGCGTGCAGGTCCGGTGTATCCAGCTTCGGCACCGGCTCGGCCGGCTCAAGCAGGCGCGGATCGCCCATGCGCAGGATGGTTCGCACGGCCATTGGCTCTCCTCCCAAACGTCGGCCCCGGTTCTGGTTGGACCGCCGCGGCCTGCCGCTATCGCCGCGGGCGGGCACAAAAAAGCCGCCGGCGGACCGGCGGCTCGAGCAGCGGGGGCGGGCGGCTCAGCCGCCCAGGCCCGCGATCCATTCGGCGATGGACTCCAGCTTGTCGTCCTTGCCGGCGGCCTGGGGCTGGGGCGGCATGGGCGTGCCGCCGGTGACGTCGGTCCAGGTGCCGGAGGAGCCGTTCTTCACCGCGGCCTTCATGCGCTCCAGGATCTTGGCCTT
>DATFLO010000053.1:0-10582 GCA_035267605.1 Gammaproteobacteria bacterium | reverse complement strand
GACACCCTCTCCGGCGGCGAGGCCCAGCGCATCCGCCTGGCCAGCCAGATCGGCGCCGGCCTGGTGGGGGTCATGTACGTCCTCGACGAGCCCAGTATCGGCCTGCACCCGCGCGACAACGACCGCCTCCTGGGCACGCTCAAGCACCTGCGCGACCTGGGCAACACGGTGATTGTGGTGGAGCACGACGAGGAGGCCATCCGCGCCGCCGACCACGTCATCGACATGGGCCCGGGCGCCGGCACCCACGGCGGCGAGGTGGTGGCGGTGGGCACCCCCGACGAGATCGCCCGCGACGAGCGCAGCCTCACCGGCGCCTACCTGTCCGGGCGCGAGGAGATCGCCATCCCCGGGGAGCGCACGCCGCCCGAGGCCGAGCACGCCCTGACCATCGAGGGCGCGCGCGGCAACAACCTGCGCGAGGTCAGCGTGGACCTGCCGCTGGGCCTGTTCATCGGGGTCACCGGCGTGTCCGGATCGGGCAAGTCGACCCTGATCAACGAGACCCTGGCCAAGGGCATCTCGCGCGCGCTGCACGGCTCGCGCGCGCAGCCGGCGCCGCACACCGCCATCCACGGCATCGAGCGCATCGACAAGATCGTCAACATCGACCAGTCGGCCATCGGCCGCACGCCGCGCTCCAACCCGGCCACCTACACCGGCGCCTTCACCCCCATCCGCGAGCTGTTCGCCGGCACCCAGGAGGCGCGCACCCGCGGCTACAAGCCCGGGCGCTTCTCGTTCAACGTCAAGGGCGGGCGCTGCGAGGCGTGCCAGGGCGAGGGCGTGATCAAGGTGGAGATGCACTTCCTGCCCGACGCCTTCGTCCCCTGCGACGAGTGCGAGGGCAAGCGCTACAACCGCGAGACGCTGGAGGTGCGCTACAAGGGCAGGAACATCCACGAGGTCCTGGAGATGACCATCGAGGAGGCGCGCGAGCTCTTCGACCCGGTGCCGGCCGTGGCCAACAAGATGCAGACCCTGATCGACGCCGGCCTGGCCTACCTCAAGCTGGGCCAGAGCGCCACGACGCTGAGCGGCGGCGAGGCGCAGCGGGTCAAGCTGGCGCGCGAGCTCTCCCGGCGCGACACCGGCCGCACCCTGTACATCCTGGACGAGCCCACCACCGGCCTGCACTTCGACGACATCCGCCAGCTGCTGGTCGTGCTGCACCGCCTGCGCGACCACGGCAACACGGTGGTGGTGATCGAGCACAACCTGGACGTGATCAAGACCGCCGACTGGCTCGTCGACCTCGGCCCGGAAGGCGGCGAGGGCGGCGGCGAGGTGGTCGCCGAGGGCACGCCCGAGGACGTGGCCCGGGTGCGCGCCAGCCACACCGGGCGCTACCTGGCGGAGGTGCTGGCGCACCGGCTGGCGCCGGAGGTTCGTTCAGGATGAGGCCTTCAGGAGCCCCCCTCACTGACTCTCCCCCGAGGGGGAAAGAACGGCCCTGGCTTTTAAGCGTTCGGGGTTATTGCGGGGGCGGGCTTTCCGCCCCCCTCAATGACTCTCCCCCCAGGGGGAGAGAACGGCCCTGCCTTCTGGGCGCCGGGGGAGGTTTTTGCCGGGCTTTCAGGATCCCCCCTCATGAATCTCTCCCCCCAGGGGGAGAGAACGGCCCTGCCTTTTGGCCGCTCGGGGTTGCTTTGGCGGTGCCTTTCGGGCGTCCCCAAAAGAACGCCCCGCTGCTTGGGCGGGGCGCTGGATTTCGGCAGGGGCCGTTTGCAGGAGCGGCGGGGACCGCCGCGACCCTTGCCGGCCCATCCGGGGCACGGCGATCGCGGCCGATGGCCGCTCCTACTTGGCGTCGGGGACCTCGTCCTCGGCGGGGAAGTGGCGCTCGGGATCGATGTGGCGGTGGCGGGTGCTGTCGGGATCGTCGTGGACGTCGGCCTCGGCGCCGCGCAGGGTGAGCACCGCCCAGGTGGTGGCGGCCAGCCAGAAGAAGGCGGCCAGACCCAGCCACACCGGGGTCCAGGCCGGCGCCAGGTAGAGGGTGGACAGCGACGCCAGCCAGAACACCGCGATGGGCGGAGCGGTGTGGCACCCGGTGCGGCACACCGAGGCCGGCGGCACGAGTACGGCGAGAACGTAGCGGACCATAGGTTCCTCCTCCCGTTTCGGGGCCGGCTACCCGTCAGCCCCTGGCTGGCACTGTAGCCCCTTCCCATTCCTTTGACCATAGGCGGCGCCGGACTGCACCCACCCCTATGGACCAAATCGGACAAACCTGTTCTAATGGATGTGCCGTTTGGGGCAGCGGACGCCCCCGGGGGAAGCGGCCGGCAGCCGCCGAACCCCCCGAAACCCCGGTTTTGGCGGTCTTGCCCGTTTAGGCATGGGCCTTGCAGTTGTCCGGGCGAGGCCGTAGGACCCGCCTTCGGGCGGGATAGGGACTAACCCTCCCTTGCCCCGTAAGGGGCCGACAATTCGGTTGGTTTAGGGCCGCAAGGCCCGGTGGAGCGGACGCCGGTTTCCCCCCCCTTTTCCCGGCCCGCTCCATTTTTTTTGTCCGTTTCCCGGACCCCGCCCCCTGGCCGGCACCCCGCCGCTTCCGTATGCTTGCCCCATCCCGGCCTTCCCGGAGCACCTTCGCCTTGGAAATGGGCACCCTCACCATTCCCGCCGCCCTGATCATGGGCCTGCTGGGCGCACCGCACTGTGCCGCCATGTGCGGCGGCATCACCGCCACCCTCACCTTCGGGCTCGACGACCGCGTGCGCGCCTCGGTGCCGCGCCAGCTGCCCTTCCTGCTCGCCTACAACCTCGGCCGCATCGCCAGCTACACCGCCGCCGGGGCCATCGCCGGCGCCCTGGGCGCGGCCGCCGCCCTGGGCACGCCCCACGGCCTCGGCCCGGCGCTGCTGCGCGGCCTGGCCGGGGCGGTGATGATCGCCATCGGCCTGTACATCGGCGGCTGGTGGCCGGGCTTCAGCCGCGTGGAGCGCATCGGCGTGCCGCTGTGGCGGCGGCTGGAGCCGCTCGGCCAGCGCCTGCTGCCCGTGCGCAGCCTGGCCGCGGCGCTGGGCCTGGGCGCCGTCTGGGGCTGGCTGCCCTGCGGCATGGTCTACATGGTCCTGCTGCAGGCCCTCACCGCCGGCGGCGCCGTCAGCGGCGGCGCCCTGCTGCTGGCCTTCGGCCTCGGCACCCTGCCCAACCTGCTGGCCATGGGGGTGTTCGCCGCCGCCCTCGGGCGCTGGCTGGGCAATCCCTGGGTGCGCCGCGCCGCCGGCGCCCTGCTGGTGGCCCTGGGCGGCATCGCCCTGGGCCTGGCCCTGGGGGGGATCGGCCCCGGGCACGGCTGAAGGGCCGGGGCCGTCTCCTCTCAGGGTTAACCCTGACCCCGGCCAATGGGGTAAGGTATTTTCAGCCACCCCCGTCCCTCTGGGAGATCCATGGGCGCCGTACTGGTCATCTCCATCGCCGTCCGCCTGCTCGGCCTGGGCTTGAGCCTGTTCTTCTTCGCCCGCGACCGGCGCTGGCCCATCCTGTTCCTGGCCGCCCTCACCGGCCTGATGGCCGCGCGCCAGATCCTGACCCTCGACGAGCTGCCGGTACCTTGGCTGGCCGGGGCCTGGCCCAGCGAGCTGCCGGGGCTGGCCGTGTCCCTCCTGGTCCTGGCCATAGTGGTGGTGTACGCCCGCATCCTGCGCGAGGACGTTCGCCAGTACTTCTTCTGGAACAACGTGCCGCGCGAGACCGGCTTCATCTTCGCCGATCTGGAGCCGGACCAGACCATCCGCCGCGTCACCGCCAACGCCGCCGGCATGCTCGGCTACGACAGCGCCGAGCTCGTCGGCCGCCCCTTCCGCGCCCTGACCGCGCCCGACTCCCCCCTGACCGACCTGCCCGCGCCGGATGAGCTGGAGGGCCTGGCCGAGGGCCTGACGTTGGAGGCCACCCTGGCCGCCAGGGACGGGCGGCGCATCCCGGTGCGGGTATACGCCCGCTACCTGCGCAACCCCCTGCGCGGACGCCGCCACTACAGCCTGGTGCTGGCCGACCGCAGCGACGAGGTGAAATCCCGCCAGCTGCAGGAGACCATCGCCGACCTGGCGCGCGAGGCCGAGGACATCATCGCCAACGAGGGCTGGGGGCTGGTGCATATCGCCGAGCGCGCCGCCGAGTCCCTGGGCGTGGCGCGCATCAACATCTGGTGGTTCTCGCCCGACCGGCGGTTCCTGCGCTGCGCCGAGAACTTCGACCGGCAAAGCGGCCAGCACACCGCCGGCGAGGTCCTGGAGGCGGCCAACTTCCCGCGGTACATCGAGGCCCTGGAGAGCGAGCGCACGCTGGCCATCCACGACCCGGACAGCGATCCCCGGGCCGCCGAGCTCAACCGCGAATACCTGCCCGCCCATGACGTCACCGCCCTGCTCGACGCCCCCCTGCTGGTGGAGGGCAAGGTCGCGGGGGTGGTGTGCTTCGAGCACACCGGCACGCGACGGCGCTGGACCGAGGTGGAGACCGCCTTCGCCGGCTCCATCGCCGACCTGGTGGCGCTGGCCCGCACTGCCGGCATGCACCGGGCCCACGCCGAGCACCTGGCGCACCAGGCCTACCTGGACCCGCTCACCGGCCTGCTCAACTGGCAGTATCTGCAGGACCGCCTGCACGAGGCGGTGGCGGAGGAGTGCCGGGGCGGCGACCCGCGGCTGGTGCTCATGTATATCGACCTCGACCAGTTCCGCTACGTCAACGACACCCTCGGCCACTCCGCCGGCGACCGCTTGCTGTCGGAGGTGGCCAAGGAGCTGGCGCGGATCCAGCCGGCCGAGGGGCTGCTGGGCCGGGTGGGCGGCGACGAGTTCCTGCTCCTGGGGCGCGGCCTGGAGCTGGAGGCCGCCCGCCAGCTGGCCGAGGACATCCGCGGACGGCTGGCCCGCCTGACCTTCGAGGAGGCCGGCCACCAGGTGGCCCCGTCCGCCAGCATCGGGCTGGCCTCCCTGGGCGGCGCAACGGCCAGCGCCGGCGACCTGCTGGCCGGCGCCGACCTGGCCTGCAGCCAGGCCAAGGAGGCCGGCCGCAACCAGGTGGCCGTCTACCAGCCCCAGGAAGCCCCCGAAGCGCTCATGAGCGAGCGCATGGCCATGTTCCACCGCATCCGGCAGGCGCTGGACCAGGACCGCTTCCGCCTCCTGTTCCAGCCCATCACCGGCCTGGCCGCGGAGGACAGCGACCTGCACGAGGTGCTGCTGCGCATGGAGGAGGGCGACGGCCTGCTCTCCCCCGGCGAGTTCCTGCCCACCGCCGAGCGCTTCAGCCTCATGGGGGAGATCGACCGCTGGGTGGTGCGCGCCGCCGTCAACGAGCTCGCCCGGCGGCGGCCGGAGCGCCCGAGCCTGACCCTGTCGGTCAACCTGTCGCCGCGCTCCTTCGACGACCAGGTCCTGTTCGCGGACATCCGGGAATGCATCGCCGAGCACGGCGTGGACCCGGCCGCCCTGGTGTTCGAGATCACCGAGACCGAGGCCATCGCCAACTTCGACGAGGCCAAATCCATGATCTGGACCCTGCGCGAGCTCGGCTGCCGCTTCTCCCTGGACGATTTCGGCAGCGGCTTCGCCAGCTTCGCCTACCTGCGCGAGCTGCCGGTGGACATGGTCAAGATCGACGGCAAGTTCGTGCGCGATCTGACCACCTCCACCCTCGACCAGGCCATCGTGCGGGCCCTGCTGGACATCGCCCGCTCCCTGGGCAAGGAGGTGGTGGCCGAATACGTGGAGGACGGCGCCACCGCCGATCTGCTGCGGGACCTGGGGGTGCATCGCGGACAGGGATTCCATCTGGGCCGGCCCTCCGCCGAGCCGCTGCCGCTCCATCCCGCTGGACAGGGATCCGTAGGCACCGGCTGACCGCGGCCCGGCGCCGCCACGAGGAGCTCCATGGCCGTCTACGCCATCGGCGACATCCAGGGCTGCGGTGAGGAACTGGACGCCCTGCTGGCACGCATCGGGTTCGCCCCGGAGCGGGACTGCCTGTGGCTGGCGGGGGACCTGGTCAACCGGGGACCGCGTTCGCTGCAGGTGCTGCGGCGGGTGCGGGAGCTGGGGAACGCGGCGCGGGTGGTGCTGGGCAACCACGACCTGCACCTGATCGCCCTGGCCCACGGACGGGTGGCGCCGCGGGCCAAGGACACGGTGTCCGAGCTCCTGGAGGCCGCGGACGGCCCGGAGCTGGTGGAGTGGCTGCGGAACCGGCCGCTGCTGCACCGCGACCCGGCACCGGGCTGGACCATGGTGCACGCCGCGCTGCACCCCGACTGGGACGTGGCCGAGGCGGAGCGGCGGGCGCGGGCGGTGGAGACGGCCCTGCGCGGGCCGGAGGGGGTGGAGCTGGCCGCCAGCCTGTCAGCCGGCGACCTGCCCACGGCCGAGCCGGACCCGGCCGACGAATGGGCGTGGCTGCGCTTCAACGCCGCGGTGCTGACGCGCACTCGCTTCTGCAGCGCCGACGGCGAATTCGCCTGGGGCGGCAGCACACCGTCGGCGGAGCGCTTCCGGGCCTGGTACGCCCATCCGGGGCGGCGCTCCCGGGGCCAGCCCATCGTCTACGGCCACTGGGCGGCCGACGGCCTCACCCGCACCGAGGACACGCTGGGGCTGGACTCGGGATGCGTCTGGGGCGGCGCGCTCACCGCCGCGCGCCTGGACGACGGCGAGCCCCGCCTGTGGCAGCAGGACTGCGCCGGCTACCTCACTCCCGGCGGCTGAGGCCGGCGCGGGCGTTCACATCCCGCGCCGGTGGCGCATGCGCATCCACAGCACGCCCACCCCGGCAGCGCCGAACAGGGCGCTGGACAGGAAGATCAGCGGCGAATCCACCATCAGCACCAGGGCGATGGCCATGCCCAGGTAGACGATGGGGAGGGCCTCGTAGACGGGCCTGGGCAGGCCGCCCTCCGCGGAAGCGCTGCTGACCATCGGTGTACCGCTGCCTCGCCGAGCCATGGCGATCTCCTTTCCCGGGCGCGGACTGAGCCGCCCCC
The DNA here is from genome assembly GCA_035267605.1 of Gammaproteobacteria bacterium. Classification (GTDB taxonomy): domain Bacteria; phylum Pseudomonadota; class Gammaproteobacteria; order Thiohalorhabdales; family Thiohalorhabdaceae; genus Thiohalorhabdus. The sequence continues at coordinate 3,591 of DATFLO010000053.1, read as the reverse complement.
CTGTCCCCAGGCGGCGAGCAGGCCCCGGGCCGGGGCCGGTCGCCGTTCCACCACGTTCCGTCCCCGACACTACCCGCAACCGTTGCCGGGCGCTACCCCTGCAGCAGCCCCTCCAGCTCCGCCACCATGGCTGCAGCGTCCAGGGGCGTGTCCAGGGCCGGGGTCAGCCGCACCCGGAAGCCGTTGTCCATGGCCACCAGCTCGTCGCGCCCGGTGTCCCCGGTGGCCGCCTCCCAGTCCCGGCCGGAGCCGTGGATGAAGCGCCGCACCTCGGCCGCGTCCATCCCCTGCTGGTGATAGTCCTGGAAGGGCGGATAGGGGCCGCCGTCGGCGGTCTCGATGGTGAGGGTCCAGCGGTGGCCGCGGGCGCTCAGGGTCAACGCGCTCCCCAGGGGATGGGCGAACCCCTTGAAGGGGTGGGCATCAGAGGCGATCACTTGGGCAAACCTCCCGGTCGGCGGAAACGGACCGATGCATTTTATCGCCCAAAGGGGTTGCAGGGATCCCCCCCTTATTGGTTATCCTCTCTCGCTGCTCGGGGGGAGTCGGACCTCGGTCCTCCCCCCGCCGCCGATCGGGATCGGCACAACCGGGCGCGGGTCGACGCTAAAGCGCCGCCCGCAACCAAACCTGATCGACGAAACTTTGCGCGGGTATCCGCTAAAGCGGCTCCCGCAGCAATTCTAGATTGGCGTAACTGAGCGCGGGTGCCCGCTGAAGCGCGCCCCGCAGCTGTTTTAGACACACAAATTAAGGCGCGGGTGACCGCTAAAGCGGGCCCCGCAGCTTTTCTGGAACGACGTAACTTTGCGCGGGTGGCGGAATTCGGTAGACGCGCTAGATTCAGGATCTAGTGGCCGCGAGGCCGTGTGGGTTCAAGTCCCACCCCGCGCACCATATTCGCTGTTGCAGCCCACGGGCTGCCACGCGGGAGTAGCTCAGCTGGTAGAGCCCCAGCTTCCCAAGCTGGTTGTCGCCGGTTCGAGTCCGGTCTCCCGCTCCAAATCCGGCCCTCCGGGGCCGCAGCGCCGCTTACCCAGGCGGGAGTAGCTCAGTTGGTAGAGCACCACCTTGCCAAGGTGGATGTCGCCGGTTCGAGTCCGGTCTCCCGCTCCAGCTTCAGGGCCCGGGCCAGGACTCGGGCCCGAGTCGTTTCTGAGGGGGTCGCCGAAGCGGTCCCCCGGGCCAATAAGATGTTGCTGTAGACGGGGTGCCCGCTAAAGCGGTCCCCCGGGCCGATTAGATCGGCGTGACTTAGACGGGGTGCCCGCTGAAGCGGTCCCCCGGGCCGATTAGATCGGCGAAACCTAGTCGGGGTGTAGCTCAGCCTGGCAGAGCACCGCCTTCGGGAGGCGGGGGTCGGTGGTTCGAATCCGCCCACCCCGACCATATTTTTGGGCCGTTACCCGAAACGGCCCCGGGGCGGCGCTTCAGCGGCGACCCCGACCATTTTTACGGCCGCGGCTCTCCCGAAGCTGCGGCCGGCTTTCGGAACCGGCGGCCTGCGGAGCGGGTCGGCCAGGGGTACCGAGGCACCCCGGAGTGGGGTATCCTTGGGCCGTTTCCGGACCGGTTACCGGCCCACGTAGCTCAGCCGGTAGAGCACACCCTTGGTAAGGGTGAGGCCACTGGTTCAAATCCAGTCGTGGGCACCATCTCCGGGGCCGCCCCGCGGCCCCGCTGGGCGGATGACAGGTTGCGCGGGTGCCCGCTGAAGCGCGCCCCGCAGCTGTTTTAGACGCACAAATTAATGCGCGGGTCACCGCCTTCGGCGCCGCCCGCAACCATGTTAGATTGGCGTGACTGAGCGCGGGTGGCGGAATCGGTAGACGCGCTAGCTTGAGGGGCTAGTGGCCGCGAGGCCGTGTGGGTTCAAATCCCACCCCGCGCACCATACGATGAAAAAGGCCCGAGGCATCCGCCTCGGGCCTTTTCGCGTTCGCCCCTGCCGCTCAGGCTCCGCGGATGGCACCGCGCTCGTACCAGCCCTTGCTGGCGTTGACGATGCGCACCACCGACAGCATCACCGGCACCTCCACCAGCACCCCCACCACCGTGGCCAGGGCCGCCCCCGAGCCGAAGCCGAACAGGCTGATGGCGGTGGCCACCGCCAGCTCGAAGAAGTTGGACGCCCCGATCAGCGCCGACGGCGCGGCCACGCTGTGGGCCACCCCGAATTGGCGGTTGAGCAGGTAGGCCAGGCCCGAGTTGAAGTAGACCTGGATCAGGATGGGGATTGCCAACAGCACGATCACCACGGGCTGGGCGACGATGGCCTCGCCCTGGAAGCCGAACAGCAGCACCAGGGTGGCCAGCAGGGCGGCCAGGGAGATTGGGTGCATGACCTTCAGCGCCCGCTCCAGGCGGGCCACCCCGCCCGACCCGCGCAGCAGCCAGCCGCGCCAGGCCTGGGCGACGACCACCGGGGCCACGATGTACAGGCCCACCGACAGCAGCAGCGTCTCCCACGGCACGGTGATCGCCGACAGCCCCAGCAGCAGGCCGACGATGGGCGCGAAGGCCACCACCATGATGGCGTCGTTGAGGGCGACCTGGGTCAGGGTGAACTCGGGATGGCCGTCGGACAGGTGCGACCACACGAACACCATGGCGGTGCACGGCGCCGCCGCCAGGATGATCAGCCCGGCCACGTAGGAATCCAGCTGACCCGCCGGCAGCCAGTCGCTGAACAGGCCGTAGATGAACAGCCAGCCCAGAGCCGCCATGGAGAAGGGCTTGACCCCCCAGTTGACGAACAGGGTCACGCCCACGCCCTTCCAGTGCTCGGCCACGTGACCCATGGCGGCGAAGTCCACCTTGAGCAGCATGGGCACGATCATCAGCCAGATGAGCACCGCCACCGGCCCGTTGACCCGCGCCACCTCCATGCCGCCCACGGCCTGGAAGACCGCGGGGAACAGGTGGCCCAGGCCGATGCCGGCGCCGATGCAGATGGCCACCCACAGCGACAGGTAGCGCTCGAAGAAGGGCATGACAGTGTCCTTTCCCGGTAATGCGTTGCGTTTCTGCGAGTCGGAATGGCGGGCGCCGCAAGGAAGCGGGCCGCAGGCGGGCTTCCTGCCCGTCAAGGGCCGGTGACGCCGCGCCGTCCGCCATTCCGACTCGCCCTTCGGGAGCGCCGGTGCCGGCACGGCGCTGCGTTGCACCTCCTCGACGTGGCGCCACCACGCCTTCGTCGGCGCGCCTTGCTCCGAGCCGGCACCTGCAGCTCAGAAACGCAACGCATTACCGGGAAAGGACACCAGCCCACCGCCCGCTTGGCGGTGGCCTCGCACTGCGCGGTCATCAGGTCGCCTCCTGTTGCAGCCGCTCGATCAGCTCGCGCACCCGGCGCTCCACTTCGCGAGTGGCGCCGAAGGTGGCGACAATCTCGGCCTCGCTGCCGGTGGCCCTGGCCGGATCGCTCAGGTCCCAGTGCTCCTTGGCCGCGCCCGCGGGCAGCACCGGACAGTGCTCGTCGGCGTGGCCGCACACGGTGACCACGAGGTCGGCCCACGCCAGCAGCTCGTCGCTGACCACCGTGGATTCCTGGCCGGAGATGTCGATGCCGGCCTCGCCCATGGCGGCGAT
>DATFLO010000052.1:0-20913 GCA_035267605.1 Gammaproteobacteria bacterium | reverse complement strand
GTCGCGCCCGGCGTGGGCGGCGTCGGTGTCGGGGAAGTGGCGCCCCAGGTCGCCCAGCCCGGCGGCCCCGAGCAGGGCGTCGCACAGGGCGTGCAGGACCACGTCGGCATCGCTGTGGCCGCCCAGGCCGTACTCGTGCGGGACCCGCACCCCGCCCAGGACCAGCGGCCGGTCGGGGACGAAGGCGTGAGCGTCGAAGCCCTGGCCGATGCGCATCACTGTCCCTCCAGCACGGTGCGGGCGAGGGCCAGATCCTCGGGGCGCGTGATCTTGAGGTTGTCGTCGCGGCCGGGCACCACCCGCACGCGGTAGCCGGCCTGCTCCATCACCATGGCTTCGTCGGTGGCCGGGGCCTCGCCGGCCACCGCCCGCTGCAGGGCGGCGGCCAGCTTGGCCGCCGGGAACACCTGGGGCGTCTGCGCCCGCCACAGCGGCCGGCGGTCCACGGTGGCCTCGATACGGCCCTCGGCGTCCACCCGCTTGAGGGTGTCCGCCACCGGCACCGCCAGGATGGCGCCGTCGCCCTCGCGGGCGGCGCCGATCACGGCATCGATCTCCAGGTCGCGAATGCAGGGGCGCACGGCATCGTGGACCAGGACCAGATCCTCCGGCCCCAGGTTTTCGAGGGCGTTGAGACCATTCGCCACCGACCCCTGGCGTTCGGCCCCGCCGGGGACCGCGGCAAGGACCTTGTCGAGACCGCCGAGGCGCTCGCGCACCCCCGGCCAGAACGGGTCGTCGTCGCGGATAACCGGCTGCACGGCGTGGATGGCCTCGTGGGCCGCAAGGCGCTCGAGGGTATGCTCGAGAATGGTGCGTCCGGCCAGGTCGAGGTACTGCTTGGGGCGCTCGCCGCCCATGCGCTGGCCGATGCCGGCGGCCGGGACCACGGCCCAGACGCGCCCGGGGAATGTCTCCGCCAAGGGGGACCGTCCTGTGGGATCGGTGGCAAGGGAAATCGCAGGCGCGGCAGTATAGCCCAACATCCCGCATTGTGCTTACCCCGCCCTTGCGGGAAAATAGGCGCCTCCATCCCGCCGGGGCCGCCTCCCCTCCGGTGGGCCGGCACCCGTGCCGTATTCCGCGATCCGACCCGAACAAGCCAGAAGTGACCATGTCCCGCGAATGCGCGATCCGCATGCCCCTCCCGGAGCCGGGCACGGCCCGAACCTGGGGCAACCTCCAGGGCAGCGCGTCCTCCCTCGCCCTGCTCAGCGCCTACCGCGACCACGCCGGCGCCCTGCTCGTGGTCTGCAACGACATCCCGCACATGCAGCGGGTGGAGGCCGAGCTGCGCTTCTACGGCGGCGACGCCGTGGCCGAGGACCTGCACCTGTTCCCCCACGGCGAGACCCTGCCCTACGACACCTTCGCCCCCCACGCCGAGCTGGTGAACCAGCGCCTGACCACCCTCTACCACCTGCACAATGGCGGTGGCGGGCTGTTTCTGGCGCCGTGGGCGGCCCTGTCGCAGGCCCTGCCGCCGCCGGAGTTCATGGACCGCTTCGCGCTCTGGATCAGCGTGGGGCAGCAGCTCGACCCCGAGGCCTTCCGCGAGCGGCTCGACCGCGCCGGCTACCAGGCGGTGTCGCAGGTGACGGAGCCCGGCGAGTTCGCCGTGCGCGGCGGCCTGGTGGACCTGTTCCCGGCCGGCAGCGAGCAGCCCATCCGCATCGACCTGTTCGATGACGAGATCGACAGCATCCGCTACTTCGATGCCGAGACCCAGCTAACCAGCGGCCAAACCGGGGAGGTGCGGCTGCTGCCGGCGCGCGAGGTGCCCCTCGACGAGGAGGGGGTGAACCATTTCCGCTCGGCGTTCCGGGCGCGCTTCGAGGGCGATCCCCAGAACATCCCGCTGTACCGCGATGTGTCCCAGGGGCTGGCCCCCGGCGGCATCGAGTACTACCTGCCGCTGTTCTTCCAGCGCACCGCCAGCCTCCTGGACTACCTCCCGGCCGCCACCCTGATCGCCCTGCCCGCCCGGCGCACGGAGATGGCCGAGGCCTGGGACCGGGAGGTGGCCGAGCGCTACCAGGTGCGCTCGCGGGATCCCCTGCGGCCGGTGCTGCCGCCCGAGGAGCTGTTCCTGGACGGGGCGGCGGTGGAGCAGCGCCTGACCGCCTTCAGCCGGGTGGAAACCAGCCCGGAGCCGGGCGGCGATGCCGACGCCCCGGTGGCGACCCCCGCCGCCTTCCCGGCGGCGCGCGAGCGCCACGCCGCCATCGACCAGCTGGCCCGGTTCCTGAACGAGCATCCCGACCGCCCCACCCTGCTGGTGGCCGAGAGCGCCGGCCGCCGCGAGACCCTGCGCGAGCTGCTCGGCGAGCGCCACCTGATCCCCCACGAGGTGCCCGGCTGGCAGGCTTTCTGCGACCAGCTGCCGGCCCTCGGCCTGACCGTTGGCAACCTGGAATCGGGACTGGTGCTGGAGAACCCGGCAGCGCGCGTGATCCCCGAGGCCCAGGTGTTCGGCGGCCGGGCGCCGCGCCGCGAGGCGCGCGGCCGCAAGCGCGATCCCGAGGCCATCATCCGCAACCTGGGCGAGCTGGAGATCGGCTCGCCGGTGGTGCACGAGGACCACGGCGTCGGCCGCTACCAGGGCCTGACCCGGCTGCCCTCGGGCGAGGGCTACGACAGCGACTACCTGGTGCTGACCTATGCCGGCGGCGACAAGCTCTACGTCCCGGTGGACGCCCTCGACCGCATCAGCCGCTACACCGGGTCGTCGGAGGAAGGCGCACCGCTGCACAAGCTGGGCGGCGACCAGTGGCGCAAGGCCAAGGCGCGCGCCCGCCAGAAGGCGCGCGACACCGCCGCCGAGCTGCTGGAGCTGTACGCCAGGCGCGCCGCCAAGGAGGGCTTCGCCTTCCCGGCCCCGGACCACGCCTACCAGGAATTCGCCGCCGACTTCCCGTTCGAGGAGACCCCCGATCAGGAGCGGGCCATCGAGGAGGTGCTGGAATCCATGCAGGCGCCCCAGCCCATGGATCGCCTGGTGTGCGGCGACGTCGGCTTCGGCAAGACCGAGGTGGCCATGCGCGCCGCGTTCCTGGCGGTGCAGTCGGGCAAGCAGGTGCTGCTGCTGACCCCCACCACCCTGCTGGCCCAGCAGCACTTCGAGAGCCTGCGCGACCGCTTCGCCAACTCGGCGATGCGCATCGAGCTGCTGTCGCGGATGCAGACCACCAAGGAGGTCAACAAGGCCCTGGAGGGCATCCGCGAGGGTACCGTGGACATCGCCGTGGGCACCCACCGCCTGCTGCAGAAGGACGTGGGCTTCAAGGACCTGGGGCTGGTCATCCTGGACGAGGAGCACCGCTTCGGCGTGCGCCAGAAGGAGCGCCTCAAGCGCTGGCGCGCCGAGGTGGACATGCTCACCCTCACCGCCACGCCCATCCCGCGCACGCTGAACCTGACCATGGCGGGCATCCGCGAGATCTCCATCATCGCCACCCCGCCCGATGAGCGCCTGGCGGTGAAGACCTTCGTCTCCGAGTGGGACGACGTCCTCATCCGCGAGGCCATCCTGCGCGAGATCCGGCGCGGCGGGCAGGTCTACTTCCTGCACAACGAGGTGCGCACCATCGAGCGCACCCGCGAGCAGATCGAGAAGCTGGTGCCCGAGGCCACCATCCGCGTGGCCCACGGCCAGATGCGCGAGCGCGAGCTCGAGGACGTCATGTCCGATTTCTACCACCAGCGCTTCAACGTGCTGGTGACCACCACCATCATCGAGTCGGGCATCGACATCCCCAGCGCCAACACCATCCTCATCAATCGTGCCGACCGCTTCGGCCTGGCCCAGCTTCACCAGCTGCGCGGCCGGGTGGGGCGCTCCAGCCACCGCGCCTACGCCTACCTGCTGGTCAACAGCCGCCAGGGCCTGACCGGCGATGCCGAGAAGCGCCTGGAGACCATCGAGTCGCTGGAGGACCTGGGCGTGGGCTTCCTCATCGCCAACCACGACCTGGAGATCCGCGGCGCCGGCGAGATCCTCGGCGAAGGGCAGAGCGGGCACATCGACTCGGTGGGCTTCGAGACCTACGTGGAGCTGCTCAACGAGGCCATCGAGGACCTCAAGGCCGGACGCGGCGTCGAGGTGGAGAGCGAGCTGGAGGAGGAGGACCACGGCACCCAGGTCAACCTCCACCTGCCCACGCTCATCCCCGAGGACTACCTGCCCGACGTCCACGAACGGCTGGTGCTGTACAAGCGCATCGCCTCGGCCGACAGCCTCGCGGCCCTGCAGGCGCTGCACGAGGAAATGGTGGACCGCTTCGGCCGCCTGCCCGAGTCCACCGCCCATCTGCTGGAGGTGGCCCAGCTCAAGCTGCGCGCCCGGCCGCTGGGCATCGACCGCGTCGAGGCCGGACCCGTGGGCGGACGCGTGGTGTTCTCCCCCAAGCCCGGGGTCGATCCCGGGCGGCTGGTGGAGCTGTTGCAGACCGACCCGCAGAAGTACGCACTGCACGGCGACCGCGAGCTGCGCGTCAAGGCCGACTGGGCCCGCACCGAGGACCGCATCGCCGGCGTCCGCCAGCTGCTGGACCTGCTCGAGCACGGGCCGCGCGGCAGCCAGCCGGAGCTCGCCGAGGACGTCGGCCAGGCCGACTGATCCCCGCCCCACTCGCCCCAACGGAGCCTAAATGGCCAGCCAATCCTTCCGCCTGACCGCCTACAGCGCCCGAGCCGACACCGACCCGGGGGAGGTGCTCGCCGGCCTCGGTGCGGCCGAGCCCGCGACCGGGGCCTTCGGCGGCTTCCGCGTGGCCGCCGCCGAGATCCGGTCGCCGTCCGGCGAGGACCTGGCCGCCCGCCTCCGGGAGGCGGCCGCCACCGATCTGGGCTGGGCCTGGCGCGCGGCGGATGGCGCCAACCGGCCGCTGCGCGCGGTGGTCATGGGCCAGGGCCTGGACGCCGCCGCCCTCCACCACCTGGCCGGCGAGATCCACAGCCGGGGGCCGCTGGTCACCGGGCTGCGCGTGCTGTCCGACACCTTCCCGGCGGTGGAGCTGACCCTGGCGGGACCGGCCGCCGACCCCGAGGCCCTGACCCGCGACCTGCAGGGGCCCGCCGAGGCCAACGCCGTCGACTTGGCGGTGCTGGCTCCGACCACCGAGGCCTTCGGCTACCGCCTGCTCATGATGGACATGGATTCCACCCTGCTGGCCGTGGAATGCATCGACGAGATCGCCGAGCACGCCGGGGTCAAGGAGCAGGTGGCGGCCATCACCGAGCGCGCCATGAACGGCGAGCTGGACTTCAAGGGCAGCCTGGTGGAGCGGGTTGGAATGCTCGCCAGCCTCCCCGAAGGCGTGCTGGAAGAAGTCTACCGCGAGCGCATCCGCACCAACCCCGGCGCCGAGCGCCTCCTGGCCGCCGCCCGGGGCATGGGCATGCGGGTCGCGGTGGTCTCGGGCGGCTTCACCTTCTTCACCGAGCGCCTGGAGCGGGACCTTGGCATCGACTTCACCAACGCCAACGTGCTGGAGGTGGCCGATGGCCGCTTGACCGGCCGGGTGCTGGGCGACATCGTTGACGGAGCCGTCAAGGCCGCCACCCTGCGGGAGCTGCGCGACCGGCTGGGGCTGACCCGCGACCAGCTCGTCGCCATGGGCGACGGCGCCAACGACCTGGCCATGATCGCCGAAGCCGGGCTGGGCATCGCCTACCACGCCAAGCCGCGGGTGCGCGCCCAGGCCCCCTACAACCTGTTCCACAGCCCGCTGGACGGCCTCCTCTACCTTCTGGGGCTCACCGATGCCGACATCGAAGGCTACTGCCGCGATTCCGCAGCCGGGTAACCGCCCCCGGCCCGCCGCCGTCCGCCGGACCGCCCTGGTACTGACCGCCCTGCTCGCCGCCCTGGCCGCCGCGCCCGCCCTGGCCCAGGACCCCGGCCGGCTGCAGGTGCCCCGCGCCGCCACCCCCGGCGCCGGTGTCGCCGTGATCCAGGACCGCATGGAGGCCCTGCGGGAGGACAACCGCCAGCTGCGCCGCCGGCTGCAGGACCTCCACGACCGGGTCACCCGCCTCGATGCCCAGATCCCCCACGTCAAGGAGCAGCTGGACACCCGCATCGGCGGCCTCCAGCAGCACCTCGAGGACCGCACCGGCAGCCTGGAATCCAGCCTCAGCCTCTACATGCGGGTGGGGACCTTCGTCCTGATCCTGATCGGGGTGTTCGGCTTCGGCTACGTCCACCAGATGCTGCGCGGCATCATCGAGGGCGCCGTGCGCAACCACCTGCGCAGCGAGGAGTTCAGCCACAACCTGGGCGAGAAGATGGACCAGGCCGCCGAGGAAGCCCGGGGGTCCATCCTCGAGGCCAGCAAGGAGGAAACCCGCCAGCTTACCCGCAAGCTCATCGACGAGTTCCTCACCGAGGAGCGCAACCGCATCGAGGAGGCCATCGCCGACGAGCAGGACGCCCTGAAGAAGCTGCGCGGCGAGCACCTGGACCTGCAGTCCCCGGTCTCCGCCGAGACCGGGGAGTACCTGGAGCGCGTGGCCTCGGTGGTCCACGAGCGCAGCCTCGACCTCCTCACCGACGAGGAGGTCTACTACGCCATGCTCGACGCCGACGCCAAGTCCAACTACGCCGAGGCGGAGCGCTACGCCCGCGAGCTGCTGCGGCGCCACCCGTCCACCGCCGACAGCCTTTCCAACCTGGCCTGGATCCTGGAGCACACCGGCCGGGTCCACGAAGCCGAGGCCCACTACAAGCGGGCCCTGGAGGCGGACCCCGAGCGCGAGGACGTGGCCCGCTACTACGCCTACCTGCTGGACACCCAGAGACGCGATCAGGAGGCACGCGGGATCCTGGAGACCGTGCTCCAGCGCCAGCCCAACAATCCCGCGGCCATCAGCCAGTTCGCCAACTTCCTGGTGCGCCACGGCCAGGTGGACGAGGCCCGCGGCCTCCTGCAGCAGGCCCTGGAGGCCAACCCCCGGGACCGCAACCTGCTCACCAGCTGGGCCCGACTGCTGCGGGGCGCGGGGCAGAGCGAGGAGGCCATGGGCCACTACCGCGAGGCCCTGGAGGTGGCCCCCGACGACCTGTCCCTACTGCTCGAGCTGGCGCGGCTGGAGATCGACTGCCAGCACCTGGACGAGGCCGAGGGCCACCTGGATCGGGCCCTGCAGCTTGAGCCCGAATCGGTGGAGGGACTGGACCTGCAGGGCAGACTGTTCCTGGGCCAGGGCCGCTTCGACGAGGCCGAGACCGCCTTCCGTCAGGCCCTCACCAACGACGGCAACCGCCTGCGGCTGAACGCCCAGCTCGGGCATTCCCTGCTGGGCCAGGGGCGGCGCGCCGAGGCCACCGAAGTGTACAATCTGGCCCTGGATTTGGCCGGGAGCCCCGAGGACATCGAGACCTCCCTCACCGAGCCGCTGCGCCGCCTGGCCGAGCGCCATGCACTGGCGGGCAGCGAAGAGTTCCTGGCCTGGCTGGAGGCGCGCAAGACCGAGGCCGCCCAGCCGGGCCCGGAGGAAAGCGAGGCGAACGAATCGTGAAGCGAACCAGCGTGGCCGCAATCCTGCTGGCCGGCGGACTGGGCGCGGCCCAGGCCGCACCCCAGGGCTCCGCCCCGGCCACCCCCGCCCCCTACGTGGTGCGCTATCTGGTGTTCCAGCACCAGGACTACTGGGATGCCCCCCTGGACAGCGCGGGTCCGGTGGATCGTGGCGGCCACCGGCCGCCGCAGCTGGCCGGCCAGTCCCCGGCTGGCGGAGGCAAGACGCTGGACGCCCTGTGGACCCGACTGAGCCGCTCCAGCCGGTACCGGCCACTGATGCAGGGGATCTTGGTGCCCTTCTCCAAGCCCCGGGCCGAAGCCGAGCCCAAGGCCGTTTCCGGCCAGTGGCGGGCCAGCATACGGGCCCCCTTCGACGCCCTCGGCGGGCTCGCCGACCGGCCCATGCGCCTGGTCATGGGCGATGACTGGGCGCCGCCGGCGGAGGGAGCGGCCCGTTGGGGGAGCGACCGCATTCGCGGCACCCTGACCTTCTCCAAGGGGCGCTACGCCCACCTGGAGGTCAATCTGGACTTCGCCGAGGCCCGGCGTTGGATGCCCTGGGGCTTGGACGTGCGCCATCACTTCCTCCACCAGAGCCGGCGGCTGCTGCCCAACCGCTACTACTACTTCGATCATCCCCGCTTCGGGGTCATCGCCCGCATCGAGCCCATGGATCAGTGATCCGCCCCGCTGGGGCAGGCAGGCACAAAAAAAGGCCCGCCTTTCGGCGGGCCTTTTGGGACCGTGCCCCTGACCTTAGTAGGTCATGGTGCAGGTGTCCTCGTCCATGGCCTGGGTGATGACGTAGGCACCGCCGACCACCTCGTCGATCTCGTCGATGAGGCCGGACTTGTCCACGCCCAGCAGGTCCAGGGTGGGGGTGCAGGCCTTGAAGGCGACGCCCGCCTCGGCGGCGTCCTTGATGAAGTCATACACCGACTTGTCGCTGCCTTCCTGCACGTACAGGTTCTCGGCCACGCCCTTCTTGGCCAGCTCACCCGCGCCGCCGGTCAGGACCACCTCGACGTCGAACTCCATGGCCGCCGCAACGGTGGCCTGGAAGAACGGGGCACCGAGCTCGGAGCTGTGGCGCGGATCCGTATTCACCATGACAATGAGCAGCTTTTCCATGAGGCCCTCCTCCTGGCTCTAACCGGTACGGTACGCGCCCGTTGGCGCCGCCGCGGGCTGTCTCTTCGGGCAAACGGGGCGGCTCGGCGGCGGGCCCTCGGGGGCCGCTTCCGCCCGCTCCTCCCTAGCCCCTTTGCCGGCTGGGAAAATTAGAATTGCAGGATACTCCCATAGTACCCCGCGAGTTGCAAACAGGATCTTTGATCCGTCCATAAACCGGCTTCCGGCGGGAGATGCCGGCTCCGGTCCACCCGTTGGACCGCACCCCGGCGGCGCCGTTTCAAGGCTCCGAGCCAAGGTGCCGGATTGCCCCCCGGCAGGGCCAACCACTATACTCGCGCGATGGAACTGACAATCGTCCAGAAAGTCACCGCCGCCGTCCTCCCCATCCTCTTCGCCATCACCCTCCACGAAGTTGCGCACGGATGGGTGGCCCGTTTCTTCGGGGACCAGACCGCTCAGGTCATGGGACGCCTGTCGCTCAACCCGATCAAGCACATCGATCCCATCGGCACGGTGGCCCTGCCGGCGGCCCTGCTGCTGCTCGGCTCGCCCTACCTGTTCGGCTGGGCCAAGCCGGTGCCGGTGTACTTCGGCAACCTGCGCCAGCCCAAGCGGGACATGATCTGGGTGGCCCTGGCCGGCCCCGGCGCCAACGCCCTCATGGGGCTGTTCTGGACCTTCGTGGGCGGCCTCGGGGTGGCCCTGTTCGCGCCCTCCTCCATGCCCTACGCCCTGCTGGTGGCCATGGGGGTCTACGGCATCCTGGCCAACACCGTGCTGGGCCTGCTCAACCTGCTGCCCATCCCGCCGCTCGACGGCGGACGCGTCATGGTCGGCCTGCTGCCCAACCCGGCGAGCCGCTGGCTGGCCTATGTGGAGCCCTTCGGCCTGCCCATCCTGCTGGTGCTGCTGTTCACCGGCTCCCTGAGCTACCTGCTGCTGGGGCCGCTCAACGCCATCTTCGTGACCCTGTCCGGGCTGGCGGGCATCCCCATCCCCTTCATCCAGGTTCTGCTGAGTTAGCGCGAGGCCCATGGACGACACCCCGCAACACCGCCGCATCCTCTCCGGCATGCGCCCCACCGGGCGCCTGCACCTCGGGCACTATCACGGCGTGCTCAAGAACTGGCTGGCCCTTCAGGCGAGCGGCGACTGCTTCTTTTTCGTGGCCGACTGGCATGCCCTGACCACCGATTACGAGGATCCCCAGGGCATCCCGGAGGCCACCTGGGACATGCTGGTGGACTGGCTGGCGGTGGGCATCGATCCCGACAAGGCAGTGCTGTTCGTGCAGTCGGCGGTCAAGGAGCACGCCGAGCTGCACCTGCTGCTGTCCATGCTCACCCCGCTGCCCTGGCTGGAACGGGTGCCCACCTTCAAGGACCAGCAGCAGAAGCTGGCCGATCGCAACCTGGCCACCTACGGCTTCCTCGGCTACCCGCTGCTGCAGAGCGCCGACATCCTCATCTACAAGGCGGACGGCGTCCCCGTGGGCGAGGACCAGCTGTCGCACCTGGACATAACCCGGCAGGTGGCGCGCCGCTTCAACTGGCTGTACGGCCGCGAGGCCGACCACGACGCCCGGGTGGAGGCGGGCCTCAAGAAGATGCCCAAGAAGGCCGCCGGCCGCTTCAGGCAGCTGCGCTCGGCCTGGCGCGACCACGGCGACGCCGAGTCCCTGGAGGCGGGCAAGGCGCTGCTCGCCGAGCAGGCCAACCTGGCCGGCGACGACCGCGAGCGCCTGCTGGGCGAGCTCGAGGGCCGCGGCCGCGAGATCCTGCCCGAGCCCGAGCCGCTGCTGACCCCCGACGCCAAGTTCCCGGGCCTGGACGGCCACAAGATGTCCAAGTCCTACGGCAACACCATCGGCCTGCGCGAGGATCCCGATCAGGTCACGGACAAGATCCGCACCATGCCCACCGATCCGGCGCGGGTGCGGCGCACCGACCCCGGCACCCCGGAGAAGTGCCCGGTGTGGGCGCTCCACCAGGTCTATACCGACGAGGGGACCCGCGCCTGGGCCCACGAGGGCTGCACCACCGCCGGCATCGGCTGCATCGACTGCAAGGGCCCGGTGATCGAGGCGGTGCTGGCGGAGCAGGCCCCCATCCGCGAGCGCGCACAGGCCCTGGCGTCCAAGCCCGACCGGGTGTGGGAGATCGTCGAGGAAGGCAACCGCCGCGCCGCCGCCATCGCCGAGGAGACCCTCGCCGAGGTGCGCTCGGTCATGGGGCTGCGCGAGTGAGGACACCCGTTTGAGCGAGATGCCGCCGCAGCAGCCCACCGCCGGCGAGGCCGCGGACGCCGAGGCCGTGGCCCGCGTCGACGGCGAGCCGCTGGTCCAGCTCCCGGACGACCTCTACATCCCGCCGGAGGCCCTGGAGGTCTTCCTGGAGTCCTTCGAAGGTCCCCTCGACCTGCTGCTCTACCTGATCCGCCGTCACCGCCTGGACATCACCGTCATCTCCATCCAGTCGGTGGCCCGACAGTACATGCAGTACGTGGAGCTGATGCGCCAGACCCGGCTCGACCTGGCCGGCGAATACCTGGTCATGGCCGCCACCCTGGCCGAGCTCAAGTCGCGCACCCTGCTGCCGCGCCCGGCTGCGGAGGGCGACGACGAGGAGGAGGCCGACCCGCGCGCCGAGCTGATCCGCCGCCTGCAGGAGTACGAGCGCTTCAAGCAGGCGGCCGAGGCCATCGACCGCCTGCCCCGGGCCGAGCGCGATTTCTTCGTGGCCGGCGCCCCCATGGATGCGGAGGCGACGACCCCGCAGGCCGAGGCCTCCCTGCTCGACATGCTGGAGGCCTTCCGCGGCGTGCTCCAGCGCAGCCGCCTGCACGAGGAGCACCACGTCAGCGCCCAGGGGCTCACCGTGCGCCGCCGCATGAGCGACGTGCTGGAGCATCTGCAGGCGGGGACCGCCTACCGCTTCACCGAGCTCGTGGACCCGGCGGAAGGCCGCGAGGGCGTGGTGGTCACCTTCGTCGCCCTGCTGGAGCTGGCCAAGGGGCACATGGTGGAGCTGGTCCAGGTGGAGCCCCTCCACCCCCTCTACGTGCGGGTGCCATGAGCTGGGAGCCCGAACGTCTGCAGGCCGTGGTGGAGGCGGCCCTGTTCGCCGCCGGCGAGCCCCTTTCCCTGGCCCGCCTGCAGCGGCTGTTCGAGGAGGACGAGGCCCCGAACCGGGGCGAACTGGAGGCCGCCCTGGGGGCGCTGGAGAGCGACTACGCGGGGCGGGGCGTGCGGCTGGTGGCCACTGGCGGCGGCTACCAGTTCCAGACCGACCCGGCCACCAACCCCTGGATCCACCGCCTGTTCCAATCCCGGCCGCCGCGCTTCTCGCGGGCGGTGCTCGAGACCCTGGCCATCGTTGCCTACCGCCAGCCGGTGACCCGCTCGGAGATCGAGGACATCCGGGGTGTCGGCCTGAGCTCGGGGGTGCTGCGCACCCTCACCGACCGCCACTGGGTGCACGTGGTCGGCCGCAAGGACGTCCCCGGCCGGCCCTCGCTGTACGCCACCACCCCCTACTTCCTGAGCTATTTCGGCCTGGACAGCCTGGAGGAGCTGCCGCCCCTCAAGGAGATCCAGGAGGGCGACATGGACGCCCTGGTGGAGCAGCTAGGGGTGGAGCAGCTAGGGGTGGAGCAGCCGGCCCAGGGCGAGGTCGACGGGGAGGAGGCCCCCGGCGGGGAGGAGCCCGGGGCGCCGGAGGCGGACGCCGGCGAGGATGGCTGAGCGCCTGCAGAAGGCCCTCGCCCGCGCCGGCCTGACCAGCCGCCGCGAGGCCGACCGCTGGCTGGCGGCCGGCCGCCTCTCGGTCAACGGTCATTCGGCCGAGCCCGGGCAGCACGTCGGCCCGGGCGACCGCATCGCCTTGGACGGCCGGGTGCTGCTGACGGTTCCGGAGGACACCCAGACCGCCGCGACCGCCCGCGTGCTCGCCTACCACAAGCCCGTGGGCGAGCTATGCACGCGCCGCGACCCCGAGGGCCGCCCCACGGTCTTCGACCGCCTCCCCGCCCCGGCGACCGGTCAGTGGATCCAGGTGGGCCGCCTCGACCTCAATACCAGCGGTCTGCTCCTGCTCACTACCGACGGTGCGCTGGCCAACGCCCTCATGCATCCGGCCCGGGAGGTGGCCCGCGAGTATCGCGCGCGGGTGCGCGGACGACCGGGCACCGCCACCCTGGAGCGCCTGAGGGAAGGCGTGCCGCTGGAAGACGGCCCCGCCCGCTTCGACGAGGTGGACGTCCTGCCCGGCAAGGGCCGTAACGCCCAATTGCGGGTGGTCCTGCACGAGGGCCGCAAGCGCGAGGTGCGCCGCCTGCTCGAGGCGGTGGGCCACCCGGTCAGCCGCCTGCTGCGGGTGCGCTACGGCCCCATTCGCCTGCCGAAGGACCTCGGGCCCGGGGAATGGCGGGAGCTGGATCGGGAAGAGGTCGTGGAATTGCGGGAAAGTGTCAAGTAAACAAGTTTTCAGTTTTCAGTTTTCAGAGGTTTGGATCGGGTTTCTTCCCAGGTTCCCCCTCTTGCCCCATTTACCGCAATGCCGCTGCGCCTTTGCCGTTACTGAACACTGAAAACTTGCCTTTATCTATCATGCCCACCTTCCAAGAAGTCCACGACGCCCTGTTCGCCGCCTTCGGCCACCAGCGCTGGTGGCCGGCGGATACGCCGTTCGAGGTGGCGGTGGGGGCGGTACTGACCCAGAACACCGCCTGGACCAACGTGGAGCGGGCCATCGCCAATCTGCGCGAGGCCGGCTGCCTCGATCCCGACGCCCTCCATGCCATGGATCCAGGGGATCTGGGCGCGTTGATCCGGCCGGCCGGGTACTTCAACGTCAAGGCCCAGCGCCTGCAGGCCCTGTGCGCCTTCCTCCTGGACAAGGCCGACGGCGCCCTGGAGAACCTCGCCGATCGGGAAACCTTCCAGCTGCGGGACGATCTGCTGGAGGTGAAGGGGGTGGGCGAGGAAACGGCCGACTCCATCCTCCTCTACGCCCTGGACCGGCCGGTGTTCGTGGTGGACGCCTACACCCGGCGCATCTTCGAGCGCCTGGGGCTGCTGGATCCCGGGCTTGGCTACGGCGCCATCCAGGCCGCCTTCGAGGCCGCCCTGCCCCGCGACCGGGCTCTGTTCAATGAATACCACGCGCTGATCGTCGCCCTGGGCAAGGACTACTGCAAGCCCCGTCCCCGCTGCGCCCCCTGTCCCCTGCAGCCCGTCTGCCCCGCCGCCCGAGCTTGACGGCACCCGTCGGCCTTTGCGTTACTGAGAGCCACCTTCCCGCCACCGGAAAGGGCCCGCCATGGGGGCAAATCCCGAGACCGCCGGCTACCCGGACAGTGACGCCGCCGGCAGCTCCTTGACCGAACGCTACCGACGGATCCGCGCCCGCACCCGGGCCCTTTGCGCACCCCTTTCCGCCGAGGACTGCTCCGCCCAGTCCATGACCGAGGCCAGCCCGGTAAAGTGGCACCTGGCCCACACCACCTGGTTCTTCGAGACCTTCGTGCTCGAGGCCCACGAACCGGGCTTCCGGCCCTTCGACGAGGCCTACCGGGTGCTGTTCAACTCCTATTACAACGGCATCGGCGAGCAGCATCCCCGGGCCCGGCGCGGGCTCCTTACCCGGCCCTCTCTCGCCGAGGTTCTGGCCTACCGCGAGCAGGTGGACGAGCGCGTCACCACCTTCCTGGCCGGGGGAGCGCCGCCGGAGGTCCGCGCCCTGGTGGAGCTGGGACTCCACCACGAGCAGCAGCATCAGGAGCTGATCCTGATGGACGTCAAGCACCTGCTGAGCACCAACCCCCTGGAGCCCGCCTACGCCCCGATCCGGGCCGCCTCCTCCGGCCCGGGCACCGCACCGGCGATGGCCTGGCATCCCTTCCCCGAAGGAGTGCGCGAAATCGGCCACTCCGGCGGCGGATTCGCCTTCGACAACGAGGCCCCCCGCCACCGGGTCTTCCTGGAGCCCTTCCGCCTGGCTTCCCGCCCGGTCACCTGCGGCGAGTTCCAGGCCTTCATCGCGGACGGCGGCTACCGCCGGCCGGAGCTGTGGCTGGACGAGGGCTGGGCCACGGTGCGGGAGCGCGGCTGGGAGGCCCCCCAGTACTGGCGGCGGAATTCCTCGGGCGGGTGGGAGCTGTTCACACTCACCGGCCGCCGGCCCCTGGATCCCGCCGAGCCGGTCTGCCACCTGAGCTATTTCGAGGCGGAGGCCTATGCCCGCTGGGCGGACGCCCGGCTGCCCAGCGAATCCGAGTGGGAGGTGGCCCAGACCGAGGCGGGCGGGACCGACGGACCGTTCCAGGAGGATGGACGCCTCCATCCGCAGGCCCCGGCCCGATCGGGCGAGGGCCTGAGCCAGATGCTGGGCGGGTTGTGGGAGTGGACCGCCTCCGCCTATCTGCCCTACCCCGGATTCGAGCCCGCCGGCGGCGCGGTCGGCGAGTACAACGGCAAGTTCATGGTCAACCAGATGGTCCTGCGCGGCGGCAGCTGCGCCACCCCCGCCGACCACATCCGCCCCACCTATCGCAACTTCTTTCCGCCGGACGCGCGCTGGCCGTTCACCGGCTTGCGGCTGGCGAGGACGCTTTAACGGCGAAGTGTTCAGTGTTCAGTGTTCAGTTGGTTGGATAGGCGTCGTCGGGGATTCCCGCGTCTTCATGTTTCCTTGCCCATCCCGCCTTTGCCGTTACTGAACACTTAAAACTGAAAACTTAAAACTTGCCTGGCGCCCCGGACGGCCCGACGAACCCGCCCCCTTAAACCCCGCCCATTTCCCTTCAAGCGACCCGAAACAAAAAACGCCCCCGCCGGGAAGCGGGGGCGCTGCACGAGCAACCTACAGGAAGGATGCTTTTCCGCGGGCCTGCGGGGCGGGTTACACCGCCTCCAGCTGACGCAGGCTGTTGGGCAGGAGCTTGAGGTCGGCGAGGCCGGCGGCCAGGGCCTTGGGGAAGGTGGCCTCCTCCTCGTAGACCAGCTTGTAGTACTGCACCTTCATGGTCAGGGCGGCGCCCAGGACGATGGAGCCGAAGGCCAGGAAGGAGCCCACCGCCAGGGTGGAGATGCCGGTCACCCCCTGGCCGATGGTGCAGCCCATGGCCATGACCCCGCCAATGCCCATGAGGAAGCCGCCGATGATGTGGTTGAAGGCATCCCGCCAGGAGGCGAACCACTCGAAGCGGAAGGTGCGGCTGATCAGGCCCCACAGCAGCGAGCCCAGGATCACGCCGGCCAGGGCCAGCAGGCCGAAGCTCAGCAGGCTGGTGCTGAAGCCTTCGCTGACCCAGCGGGCCAGGTCGCCGGTCGGCGAGACGAAGGTGTAGGACTGCGGCGAGGCGTGCTGCACCGGCGGCTGAGCGGCGAACATGAGCTCCTGCTGCCACTGCTGCCCCATGGGGCCGGCGGTGATGTACCAGGCGCCGACCACGCCCAGGCCGATGACCGCGCCGCCCAGGATGTTGTTGAAGCGGCCGGTGAAGTCCTTGGACTTGAAGGTCCAGAACAGCAGACCGAGCACCACGATGACGCCGAGCACGTAGTTCATGGTGGCGGCGGAGACACCGGTCAGGCTGCCCACGATGTCGCCCATGGACTGGCCGGAGGCGCCCATGGCGTTGCTCAGATTGAGGGCAACCGAGTCCAGCGGCACCTGCAGCAGGCGGATGGCGGTGTTGTTGAACATCATCAGGTAGGCACCGATGGCCAGGAAGATCAGCACCACCACGGATTTGAGGTTGCCGCCGCCGATGCGCACCAGGGTCTTGTTGCTGCAGCCGCTGCCCAGCGTCATGCCGATGCCGAACAGCAGGCCACCGATAATGTAGCGGGCCCAGCTGAAGTTGGGCGTGCGGTAGGGCGGGAAGGAGCCGCTTGCGGTGACCGAGGGGTCCATGAAGCCCGAGGCGCTGAGCACCAGCACCCCGGCGATGGCCACGGTCATGGCGAACACCCAGGAGCGGAATCGGCCGGTGTCGTTGATGTTCACCCAGTCGGAGACAGCGCCCATGGTGCAGAAGTTGGTCTTGTTCGCGACCGCGCCCATGATCAGGGCGATCACGAAGCCCCACACCAGAATTTCTTGGGTCAACGACAGATCCATAACCTCCACCTCGGCAAACGCGTTCGCTGAATTGAGTTAGGCAACCGACCGCGTGGATCGTTTGCCGCCGGCTGGCTTGGCCGGCCCGGCGTCCCCCGGCCCCACCGCAGGGTGCGGGTCGGGTTTGGTGAAGGGGAGCAAGCCCCGTGCCAAGGCCGTTGCCCCGTGACGACAGGGCCCCGGCGTGCGTTCGGTCCGGACGTTGGACCAAACCGGCCAACCCGGGTCGGATGTTGGCCGGTTTGGCACCTTACTATGGACCCCGGCGGAGGCGGGGGAGTTCCTTGCGGTCAGGAGGGCCCGAGCAGATCCTCGGCACGCAGGCGCTGGCCGTGCCGGGGCGCAGCGGCGGGGGCGGCCAGATCCAGGAACAGCGGCGCCAGCTCGGCGGGATCACGCCGCTTTTCCGGGTCGCCGGCGGGGAAGGCATCGTTCTGCAGGCTGGTGCGGATGGGGCCGGGCTCGACGGTGTTCACCCGCAGCGCACGCCGGTCGTTCTCCCCGGCCAGGATGCGGGCGAAGGCCTCCAGCGCCGCCTTGGACACGGCATAGGCCCCCCAGTAGGCGGTGGGCTCGGCCCCCACGGGATCGGTAACGAAGGTCACGCTGGGGTCCTCGGCACGGTTCAGCAGGTCCAGGCAGGCCTGGGTCAGCAGGAAGGGCCCGGTCACCTGACCGCGCAGCAGACCGGTCCATTCCTCGGCCGGATAGTGCTCGATGGGCGTCAGCGGACCCAGGCGGCCCGCGGCGTGAACGATGCCGTCCAGCCGCCCCAGCTCGTTGTCCAGGGTCTCCGCCAGACGGGCGAAGTCGTCGGGCTGGGCCCCTTCCAGATCCAGGGCGAAGATGGCCGGCTGTGGGCCGCCGGCCGCCTCGATCTCGTCGTACACCGCCTCCAGCCCTTCCATGGAGCGGTCCAGCAGCACCACCAGCGCCCCCTCGGCGGCGAAGGCGGCACTCACTGCCCGGCCCAGGCCACCGGCGGCGCCGGTAACCAGGTAGACCCGGCCGGCCAGGCGCCCGGCGGTGGCCTGTGCGGATTCGGAACTGTCTGCCATGGTCAGGCTCCTCGTGGCGTTACCGTTGGCCGTGCCGGCGGGCCCGCCTGCGCTCGGAGCGGTAGGTGCGGAAGGCCAGCCAGAACTTGCGCAGCGGGGTGAGTCGGATTCGGTGGGTCAGCACGCTCTCCTCGGAGCGGGCCAACTCCCCGAGGGTGCGGCGATAGATGGCGGCCATGATCAGGCCGGGCAGCTGCCGGTAGCGGTCGCTCTCGGGAAGCTCCTCGAGGGCGTGCCGGTAGTATTCCCCGGCGCGCTCGATCTCGAAGGCCACCAGCCGGCCGAACTCGGGACTGGGCCGCCGGGCGAGGATGTCCGCCTCGCTGACCCCGAAGGCCTCCAGGTCCTCCTGGGGCAGATAGATGCGGCCGCGGGCCGCGTCCTCGGCCACGTCGCGCAGGATGTTGGTGAGCTGGAAGGCGATGCCGAGGTTGTGGGCGTACTTGCGTGTGCGCCGGTCGCTGTAGCCGAAGATCTCGATGGACAGCAGACCCACCACCGAAGCCACCCGGTAGCAGTAGAGCTGCAGATCGGAGAAGGTGGCGTAGCGGCTTTGGTGGAGGTCCATCTCCACGCCGTCGATGATCTCCAGGAAGTAGGACTTCTCCAGCTCGAAATGGCGGGTGGCCTCGGCCAGGGCCTGCCCCACCGGATGCTGCGGCGAACCGCCGAAGACCGCCTCCACTTCGCCCCGCCAGAAGGCCAACCGGGCCTGGGCCGCCGTGGGATCGCTGACCTCGTCAACGGCGTCGTCCACCTCCCGGCAGAAGGCGTACAGGGCGTGGATGGCCTCCTTCTTGGGCGAGGGCAGGAACTGGAAGGCGTAATAGAAGCTGGAGCCGCTGGCCGCGGCCTTGTCGGCGCAATACTGCTGGGGGGTCATGGGGATCCCGAAGGGCGGTCTGGCGCTGGAACGGCCAATGGTAGCCCGCCTCCCCGGGGCCGTCCACCGCGGACCCCGGCCGTAGCGCTGGACAACTGTCCGGGGGCCCTGCCTATACTCCTCTGACACCCAATTCCGCCCGCCCAGCAAGGAGATCCCCCATGGCCGACACCCCTCATTACCGGCGCCGGGTCTGGGACCCGGTGGTGCGTGTCCTTCACTGGTGGATGGCCATCACCCTGCTGGTCCAGATCGCCCTCGCCATCATGATCATGAGCGAGGACGCCCTGGGCATGTCCGAGGCCGGGGAGCACACCCTGGTGGACGTGCACGCCACCTTCGGAACCCTGTTCGCCATCGGGCTCCTCGCCCGCCTGGTGTGGCTGTTCGCCGCCCCGGGCAGCGGCTCCTGGCGCGACCTGCTACCGGTCACGGCCGCCCAGCGCCAAACCCTGAGCGCCACCCTGCGCCACTACTTCGGCGGCTTCCGCGGCGAGGGTCCCCTCTACTGGGCGCACAACCCGCTGGCCGGCCTGATCTATGCGGCCTTCTTCGTGGTCGCCGTGGTCCAGGTGGTCACCGGCGGCAGCATGTTCCTCCTGGGCGACGACGAGCTCGGCGAGGCCTGGATGGAGCTCCACGAGCTCGGCTTCTGGCTGATCGTCATCTACGTGGTGGCCCACGTGGTCATGGTCGCCATCCACGAGCTGACCGAAGGGCGGGGCCTGATCTCGGCCATGGTCAACGGCCACAAGCTGTTCCGGGCCGACGATCTCGAGCGCGGCCCCGGGGCCGCCAACGAGGAGGATTCGCACTGATGGAAGGCAAGAAGAACATCGTTTTCGGCTTCGTCTACCTCATCTTCACCGCCTCCCTGGGGCTGGTCATGGTGGGCATGACCCAGCAGGTGGAGGATGCCGCCGCCACCAAGCAGGACAAGGTCTCCCAGCTCGAGCAGGGACTGCAGAGCGGCTTCATGATGGGCGGCGACCCGGTGGAGGTGGCCAGCGACGCCCTGCTCGCCATGAACTCCTACATGAATGCCCAGCAGCCCATCGACAGCATCAAGGGCAGCCCGCACGCCCACGGCAACCTGGAGTCGCTGATCAATATCGCCGTGGGCATCCTGCTGCTGTTCCTGGCCATACCGGTGTGGTTCAAGCAGTTGATCAGCTGGGTGTTCATCATCGCCACCCTGTTCCATTCGGGGATGCTCTACCTCAGCAACCCGTACATCCTCGGCTGGGGCTGGGCCGGCACCCTGCTCAACACCGGCATCGGCCCCTTCGGCCTGCTGATCGGCTTCGGCCTCATGGCGGTGGCCGTATTCATCGGCCTCAAGCCGGAGCGCCAGGCCTGACGCCCGCCTTGCGGCCGGCATCCGCATTCGTTAGAGTACCCTCCCCTCGGCGGGCACCGCCCGCCGGGGAAACGGGGCCGTAGCTCAGTTGGGAGAGCGCCAGAATCGCACTCTGGAGGTCAGGGGTTCGACTCCCCTCGGCTCCACCAAATCCGCCGCACCAAAAAGCCCGCCGACCGGCGGGCTTTTTTATCCCTCTACATTTTGCGCCGAATCCTTCCACGCCCGCCGGGAAGCTGCATTCCGCGCCGGCCTTAGGCATACTGGGGACCAGCGGAGCCAAGGCCCGGCCGGGCCGAACCAACCACCCAGAGAGGCGCGATAATGACCTGGATCACCCTGGTGGAGGGCATCGCCATCGGCCTGATGATCTACATGCTGCTGCAGACCCTCCGCAGGATGCCGGGAGCGCAGCGCAGCTCCCTGCTGACCGCCCTCCTCCTGGCCGTGCTCGGCCCCGTCCCCATCGTGGCCCTGGTCTGTTTGCTGCGCTCCTACGGCGGGCAGCCCTGCTCCACCGAGGCCCTGGTGGCCTTCTGGGCCGTGCTGGCGGCGACCTCGGCCGGCGTCGGACTCCTCGCCGGCGGCCGCGCCTCCTCCCACTGAGCCTTCCCGGCCCCCGGACGGCCCGGCGAGGGCCTCCGGGAGGCGTCCCCTGGCCTTACCCCGGCTGGCAGCGTGGGCAGCGGTAGCTGGTGCGTCCGCACACCTTGCGGTCCTCCAGCGGCGTGCCGCAGCGCGGACAGGCCGCCCCCGGCTGCCGCCGCGGCACCAGGAAATCATCGGGCATGCGACCGGGATCGACGCCGGCCTCGATGGCCGAATCCGCCAC
>DATFLO010000051.1:0-6873 GCA_035267605.1 Gammaproteobacteria bacterium | reverse complement strand
ACCAAGACCCCGCCCGCCGCCATCCTGCTGAAGAAGGCGGCCGGGCTCCAGAGCGGCAGCTCCAGCCCGCTCATGGACAAGGTCGGCAAGGTGACCAAGGATCAGGTCCGGGATATCGCGCAGACCAAGCTGCAGGACCTGAACACCAACGACGTGGAGACCGCGTGCACCATGATCGAGGGCACCGCGCGCTCCATGGGCATCGAGGTGGAGGGGTAACGGGCCATGGCCAAACGCGGCAAGCGAATCACGGATCTCAATCAGCAGGTGGACAAGGACAGCGTCTACGACCTCGAGGAGGCCGTTAAGCTGGTCAAGTCCAGCGGCAAGGCGGCCTTCGACGAATCGGTGGACGCCTCGTTCAACCTCGGCATCGACCCGCGCAAGGCGGACCAGATGGTGCGCGGCACGGTCTCCCTGCCCCACGGCACCGGCAAGAGCGTGCGCGTGGTGGTGTTCGCCGAGGGCGAAAAGGCCGAGGAGGCCCGCGCCGCCGGTGCCGACTACGTCGGCCTCGAGGACCTCGCCGAACAGATCAAGAACGGTTGGACCGACTTCGACCGCGCCGTGGCCGTGCCGGATGCCATGCGCGTGGTTGGCCAGCTGGGCCAGGTGCTCGGCCCGCGCGGCCTGATGCCCAACCCCAAGGTGGGCACGGTCACCGACGATCTCGCTACGATCGTCGGCCAGATCAAGGCCGGACAGGTGGAGTACCGTGCCGACAAGGGCGGCATCGTCCACATGCCGGTGGGCCGCGTCAGCTTCGGCGAGGACGCCCTGGCCGAGAATCTCAAGGCGGCCGCCGATGCCCTGGTGCGGGCCAAGCCCGCGGCGTCCAAGGGCCGCTACGTGAAGAAGATTTCCGTGTCCACCACCATGGGTCCCGGGATCCCGGTGGACACGTCCTTCGCCCGCGTCTAGCGGGCGCGGGGCCGCTCCGGGCGGATGCCCGGGGCATGCGACGGCACCGGCGGGGTTTCCCGCCAGGGCCGTCGAAGACCGCAGGCGTCCCGCCCCTGAGTCCCTACGGGTGGTGCCCATAGGCCACATCGGTGGGTGGCTCAGGGGCGGGGCTTAAAACCCCAGCCTGCCGAGACGGCGGTGCCGTCCGCGACTCCCTTCCGGAAGGCTGTTCCGGGCCGGGGCGTTCGGGCGGACCGCGTAACGCCAAGGAGGTTCGAGCGGTGCTGAACCTGGAGCAGAAAAAGGCTGTTGTGGCCGACCTGCGCGCCCGCTCGGAAACGGCCCAGGCGGCGGTGCTGACCGACTACCGCGGTCTCACCGTCGACGAGATGACCGATCTGCGCGCGCAGCTGCGCGCCAGCGGCGTGTTCTTCCAGGTGGTGAAGAACAACCTCGTCAAGCGGGCCGTGGAGGGCACCGACCTGGAGCCCCTGACCGAGCACCTCAAGGGGCCGACGGCGCTGGCCCTGGCCGAGGATCCGGTATCGGCGGCCAAGGTCCTGTCGGAGTTCGCCAAGGACCACGACGATCTGGAGATCAAGGTCGGTGTGCTGGGCGGCAAGCTGCTGGAGGCCCCGGAGCTGAATGCCCTGGCCAAGCTGCCGAGCCGCGAGCAGCTGCTCACCCAGTTGGCGGTTGGGCTGAACGCCCCGGCCACCAAGCTGGCACGCAGCCTCAACGCCGTCCCGGCCAAGTTCGCCCGCGCCCTGGCCGCCGTGCGCGACCAGAAGGGCGAGGCGGCCTGAACAGCCGACTGACAACGCACACGATCCAGTTTTAACGTTTACCGGAAGGGAGTACCCCCCCAATGAGCCAGGAAGAGATCCTCTCCGCCATTGAGAACATGAGTGTCCTCGAGCTGTCTGAACTGGTGAAGGCCATCGAGGAGAAGTTCGACGTCTCCGCCGAGGCGCCCGCCGCTGCCGTGGCCGCCGCCCCCGCCGCCGGTGGTGGCGAGGCCGCTGCCGCCGAGAAGGATGAGTTCGACGTGGTGCTCACCGGCGAGGGCGAGAAGAAGGTGCAGACCATTAAGGTGCTGCGCGAGGTGACCGGCCTGGGCCTGAAGGAGGCCAAGGAGATGGTCGAGAACCTGCCGGCCACCCTCAAGGAAGGCGCTTCCAAGGAGGAGGCCGAGGAGATCAAGTCCAAGATGGAAGAGGCCGGCGCTCCGGTGGAGCTCAAGTAACCCCCCTGACGTACCCGGTTCCCGTAACCGGTTGGAAGCGGCTGGCGGCCCATTCGGGGCGCCAGCCCTTCTGTGTTTCTGGATGATCGCCGCGCGTCCCCGCCGGCCCGAACGGGTGCGGAGCGGGGCGCGACGCGGCTTTCGCCGTTTCCGCGGACGGCCGCTTCCCGCTTCGGCCCCGTCCGCATGGGCAGGGCGCAAGGCGGCGCCAGCCTTCCACTCCCGCAGGAGTAGCCATGTACTCGCTCACCGAGAAAAAACGGATCCGGAAAGACTTCGGCAAGAACCCGACCATTCGGGAGGTGCCCTACCTGCTGGAAACGCAGGTGGAGTCCTACCAGCGGTTCCTGCAGGCCGACCGGGGCCCCGAGGCGCGGGCCATGGACGGGCTGGAGGAGGTCTTCCACTCCGTTTTCCCCATCGAGGACCAAAGCGGCAAGGCGTCGCTGGAATACGTGGGGTACGAGTTCGGTGAAGCCGCCTTCGATATGCGCGAATGCCAGCAGTGGGGCCTCACCTTCTCCCGCCCCCTGAACGCCAAGCTGCGCCTGGTGGTGTACGACAAGGACGAGGCCACCGGCGGCAAGGCGGTGCGCGACATCAAGGAGCAGGAGGTCTACCTCGGCGAGATCCCGTGGCAGACCGAGCGCGGCACGTTCATCGTCAACGGCACCGAGCGGGTGATCGTCTCCCAGCTGACCCGCAGCCCGGGCGTGTTCTTCTCCCACGACCGTGGCCAGACCCACAGCTCCGGCAAGCTGCTGTACAACGCCCGGGTGATCCCCTATCGCGGCTCCTGGCTCGACTTCGAGTTCGATCCCAAGGACCACCTCTACGTGCGCATCGACCGCCGGCGCAAGCTGCCGTCGACGGTGCTGCTGCGCGCCCTGGGCTACTCCAACGAGGAGATGCTGGATCTGTTCTTCGAGCGCGAGCATTTCCGCCTGCTCAAGAACCAGATCAAGATGACCCTGGTGCCCGAGCGCCTGCAGGGCCTCAAGGCCCCCTTCGAGGTGCCCGGCCCCGACGGCGGCGAGCCGCTGCTGACGGTGGGTCAGAAGGTCACGCGGCGGCGCGTGGACCAGCTCAAGGAGGCGGGCGTCAAGGAAGTCCCCGTCCCCGAGGGCTTCCTGCTGGGCAAGGTGCTGGCGGCGGACATCGCCGACCCGGACACCGGCGAGGTGATCGCGAGCGCCAACGACGAGCTCACCGACGAGCTGGTGGAGCGCCTGCGCGAGGCCGGGGTCAAGGGGCTCGAGACCCTCTACATCAACGAGATCGACCGCGGGCCCTACCTGTCCGAGACCCTGCGCCTGGATCACACCACCACCCAGGCCGAGGCCCAGATCGAGATCTACCGCATGATGCGGCCGGGCGAGCCGCCCACCGAGGAGACGGCGGCCAACCTGTTCAACAACCTGTTCTTCAATGGCGAGCGCTACGACCTCTCGGCCGTGGGCCGCATGAAGTTCAACCGCCGGGTCGGCCATGAAAGCGACGAGGGCCCGGGTGTTCTGGCCTCCGAGGACATCGTCGACGTCATGCGGGTGCTCATCGGCCTGAAGAACGGTATCGGCGACGTGGACGACATCGACCACCTGGGCAATCGCCGGGTGCGCTCGGTGGGCGAGCTCGCCGGCGAGCAGTTCCGCATCGGCCTGGTGCGCATGGAGCGGGCGGTCAAGGAGCGCATGGCCCTGGCCGATCCCGACGACCTCATGCCCAAGAAGCTGGTCAACGCCAAGCCGGTGTCGGCCGCGGTCAAGGAGTTCTTCGGCTCCAGCCAGCTGTCGCAGTTCATGGACCAGACCAACCCGCTGGCCGAGGTCACCCACAAGCGCCGCGTCTCGGCGCTGGGTCCGGGCGGGCTGTCGCGCGAGCGCGCCGGGTTCGAGGTGCGCGACGTGCACCCCACCCACTACGGCCGCATCTGCCCCATCGAGACCCCCGAGGGGCCGAACATCGGCCTGATCAACTCGCTGTCCTCCTACGCCCGCACCAACAAGTACGGCTTCCTGGAGACGCCCTACCGGCGGGTGACCAACGGTCAGCCCACCGACACCGTGGACTACCTGTCCGCCATCGAGGAGGGCAACTACGTCATCGCCCAGGCCAACGCGCCGGTGGGCGAGGGCGGCAACCTGGCGGCCGACCTCATCTCCTGCCGGCACCGCGGCGAGTCCACCCTGGCCCGTCCGGACCAGGTGGAGTACATGGACGTCTCGCCCAAGCAGATCGTGTCGGTGGCCGCCTCGCTGCTGCCCTTCCTGGAGCACGACGACGCCAACCGCGCGCTCATGGGCGCCAACATGCAGCGCCAGGCGGTGCCCACCATCCGTGCCGACAAGCCCCTGGTGGGCACCGGCATGGAGCGGCGCGTGGCGGTGGACTCGGGCGTGGCCGTGGCTGCCCGTCGCGGCGGCAAGGTCGAGTCGGTGGACGCCTCGCGCATCGTGGTGCGGGTCAATGACGACGAGACCGCGCCCGGCGAGCCCGGCGTCGACATCTACAACCTGATCAAGTACTCGCGCTCCAACCAGAACACCTCGATCAACCAGAAGCCGCTGGTGCACCAGGACGAGCGCATCGAGGCCGGCGACGTGCTGGCCGACGGCCAGAGCACCGACATGGGCGAGCTGGCCCTGGGCCAGAACATGAAGGTGGCCTTCATGGCCTGGGGCGGCTACAACTTCGAGGACTCCATCCTGGTGTCGGAGCGGGTGGTGCAGGAGGATCGCTTCACCTCCGTGCACGTGGAGTCGTTCTCGGTCATGGCCCGCGACACCAAGCTGGGCTCCGAGGAGATCACCCGCGACATCCCCAACGTCAACGAGGAGGCCCTGGGCGACCTCGACGAGGCGGGCATCATCCGCATCGGCGCCGAGGTCAACCCGGGCGACATCCTGGTGGGCAAGGTGACGCCCAAGGGCGAGACCCAGCTCACCCCCGAGGAGAAGCTGCTGCGCGCGATCTTCGGCGAGAAGGCCTCGGACGTGAAGGACACCTCGCTGCGCGCCTCCACCGGTGTGCATGGCACCGTCATCGACGTCCAGGTGTTCACCTCCGAGGGCGTGGAGAAGGATGCCCGCGCCAAGGCCATCGAGGAGGACGAGCTGGAGCGGGTGCAGAAGGACCTGCAGACCCAGCACCGCATCGTCGAGGACGACGCCTACGCCCGCCTCGAGGACCTGCTGGTGGGCAAGGTGGCCGACGGCGGCCCCGACCTGGAGTCGGGCAAGAAGGTCACCAAGTCCTACCTGCAGGGGCTGGCGCGCGCCCGGTGGTTCGAGATCCGGATGCGCAACGAGGACATCAACGACCAGATGGAGAAGATCCGCGAGCACCTGGACCACCAGCGGGCCCTGCTGGAGCAGCGCCTGGAGGAGAAGCGGGAGAAGCTGACCTCCGGCGACGAGCTGTCCACGGGCGTGCTCAAGATGGTCAAGGTGTTCGTGGGCGTGAAGCGGCCCCTGCAGCCGGGCGACAAGATGGCCGGCCGCCACGGCAACAAGGGCCTGATCTCCAAGATCGTGCCGCAGGAGGACATGCCCTTCCTGGAGGACGGCTCGCCGGTGGACGTGGTCCTCAACCCGCTGGGCGTGCCCTCGCGCATGAACGTCGGCCAGATCCTCGAGACCCACCTGGGCTGGGCGGCCAAGGTGCTCGGCCTGAAGATCGGCCACATGCTCGACGGCAACGGCAACGTCAAGGGTCTGCGCGAGTTCCTGGAGACGGTCTACGACCACGACGAGGAGCGTGCCGCCCTGTCCGAGATGGGCGACGGCGAGGTCCAGGCCCTGGCCAACAATCTGCGCGGCGGCGTGCCCACCGCTACGCCGGTGTTCGACGGCGCCTCCGAGGGCGAGATCAAGGGCATGCTGGCCAAGGCCGACCTGCCCGATTCCGGCCAGGTGGAGCTGTACGACGGCCGCACCGGCGAGGCCTTCGACCGCCCGGTGACGGTGGGCTACATGTACATCCTGAAGCTGCACCACCTGGTGGACGACAAGATCCACGCCCGTTCCACCGGTCCCTACTCGCTGGTGACCCAGCAGCCGCTTGGCGGCAAGGCCCAGTTCGGCGGCCAGCGCTTCGGCGAGATGGAGGTGTGGGCGCTGGAGGCCTACGGCGCTGCCTACACCCTGCAGGAGATGCTGACCATCAAGTCCGACGACGTGGCCGGGCGTACCGCGGCCTACGAATCCCTGGTCAAGGGCGATGACAACTTCCAGCCCGGGATTCCCGAGTCGTTCAACGTGCTGCTGCGGGAGCTGCGGGCCCTGGCCATCGACGTCGAGCTGGAGTAGGCCGCGCGCGCATTTGGCGGTGGGGCCGGCGGGGGGTCGGCCCCTTCGGACCGGCGGGGAGTCCCGCCGGTGACCGCATCCAGGCGTATTGAGGCGCCAAGGAGGATGACCTTGAAGGACATCATGAACCTGTTTAAGCAGAGCTCTCAGCAGCTCGAGTTCGACGGGGTGCGCATCGCCATCGCGTCGCCGGAGAAGATCCGCTCCTGGTCGTTCGGCGAGGTCAAGAAGCCGGAGACCATCAACTACCGTACCTTCAAGCCCGAGCGAGACGGGCTGTTCTGCGCCAAGATCTTCGGTCCCGTGCGGGACTACGAGTGCAACTGCGGCAAGTACAAGCGCCTCAAGCACCGCGGCGTGGTGTGCGAGAAGTGCGGCGTGGAGGTCATCCAGTCCAAGGTGCGCCGCGAGCGCATG
>DATFLO010000050.1:0-7178 GCA_035267605.1 Gammaproteobacteria bacterium | reverse complement strand
GGGCGGGGCTCGCGATGACACCGAGGGAAGCGGCACCCGCCTTCCCTTCCCCGTCATTGCGAGGCCCAAGGCCGAAGCAATCTCCCTTCAGCCCGCACCACCATCCGCAACCCCCCAACCGCCGAGCCCCACCAAGGAGATCGCCACGGCCCCTTTCGGGCCCTCGCGATGACAACGGGGTCGGGGCCCCGGCCGGCGGCCCTCGCGGCCCCTCCCGTTGCCATCATTGCGAGCGCAGCGACGCCATCTCCCGAGCGGAGCCCCGTTCCGGGAGATCGCGCGATGACGGCTGGATGGTCCGGGGGCCTTTCCCCGGGAGCGGTGTCCACGCCACGATGCAGTTCGCCCCAATCGGCCTCCCACCGCCCGGCCCGGGACAGGTAGAATCCCTGGCAGCGGCCAAAGGGGATCCCGCCATCACCTCCATCGACGACACCCTGCAGCGCGTCTACGGCTACCACGAGTTCCGGCCCCACCAGCGGGCCATCATCGAGCACCTGGTGGCCGGCGGCGACGCCTTCGTGGTCATGCCCACCGGCGGCGGCAAGTCGCTGTGCTACCAGATCCCCGCCCTGCACCGCGGCGGCGTCGGCATCGTGGTGTCGCCGCTGATCTCGCTAATGAAGGATCAGGTGGACGCCCTGCGCGCCAACGGCGTGGCCGCGGCCTGCTACAACTCGGCCATGGATCCCGGGGAGGCGCGCGACGTCCTGGCCCGGCTCCACCGCGGCGAGCTGGACCTGCTCTACATCGCCCCCGAGCGGCTGATGAGCGACGGCTTCCTGCAGCGCCTGGAAGAGCTGGACCTGGCCCTGTTCGCGGTGGACGAGGCCCACTGCGTGTCCCAGTGGGGCCACGACTTCCGCCCCGAGTACGTGCGCCTGGGCGGCCTGCGCCGCCACTTCCCGGACGTGCCGCTGATCGCCCTGACCGCCACCGCCGACCCCCAGACCCGCACCGACATCCAGCACCACCTCGGCCTCGACAACGCCGAGGTGCACGTGGCCGGCTTCGACCGCCCCAACATCCGCTACGCCGTGGCCGAGAAGCGCAAGCCGGCCAAGCAGCTGGCCGGCTTCCTGGCGCGCCATCGCGACGAGTCCGGCATCGTCTACTGCCTGTCGCGCAAGCGGGTGGAGCAGGTGGCGGACAGCCTCGCCGCCGCCGGCCACCGCGCCGCGGCCTACCACGCCGGGCTGTCCGGCGAGCGCCGGCGGGAGGTGCAGGAGGCCTTCCTGCGCGACGAGCTCGAGGTGGTGGTGGCCACGGTCGCCTTCGGCATGGGCATCGACAAGCCCAACGTGCGCTTCGTGGTGCACTACGATCTGCCCAAGAGCGTCGAGGGCTACTACCAGGAGACCGGCCGCGCCGGGCGCGACGGCCTGCCCGCCGAGGCCCTGCTGCTGTACGGCGGCCAGGACGTGGCCACCGTGCGCAGCCTGATCGAGAACAGCGACAACGAGGCCCAGAAGCGCATCGAGCGCCACAAGCTCGACGCCATGGTGGCCCTGGCCGAGAGCCTTACCTGCCGGCGGCGGGTGCTGCTGGGCTACTTCGGCGAGCCGCTGGAGGCCGACTGCGGCCACTGCGACGTCTGCGACGACCCGCCGGAGCGCTTCGACGCCACCGTCGACGCCCAGAAGGCCCTGTCCTGCGTCTACCGCGTCGGTCAGCGCTTCGGCCTGCGCCACGTCATCGACGTGCTGCGCGGATCAAGCAGCGAGCGCCTGCGCCAGCTCGGCCACCATAAGGTGTCCACCTTCGGCCTGGGCAGCGAGCGCTCCAAGGAGGACTGGGAGTCGCTGCTGCGCCAGCTCATCCACCGCGGCTACCTGCTCCAGGACATCGCCAACTACTCGGTGCTCAAGCTCACCGAGGCCGCCCGGCCGCTGCTGCGCGGCGAGGAGACGCTGCACCTGGCGCGGCCGCGGGTGGCCACCGGACCGGCGGGGCAGGGGCGGCAGCGGGACACCCCGGCGGCCGCCGGCGACGACCATGGCGACCCGGGGCTGTTCGAGCACCTGCGCGGCGTGCGCCGGCGCCTGGCGGAGGCGGAGGGGGTGCCGCCCTACGTGGTGGCCGGTGACCGCACCCTGGCCGACCTGGTGCGCCAGCGCCCGCGCGACGCCGAGGCCCTGCTGGCGGTGCACGGCATCGGCGAGCACAAGCGCGACAAGTACGGCGCCGAGCTGCTGGCGGCCATCGCCGAGTACGACGGCGAGCGGGCGGCCGGCTAGCTCAGGGGGACTCCGGCGCGGCGCCGCGGGCGCGCTCCAGCTGCCCCGCGTCCATGCGCGGCACCAGCCAGTCGTCGCGCAGCTTGAGCGCCTTGGTCTTGCCGCCCTCGCCGGCGCGGGTGAGCCAGCGGTAGGCGGCCACGTAGTCGCGGGCCACGCCCACGCCGTCCATGTAGCGGGCGGCGATGATGGCCTGGGCCTTGACCGAACCCTTGCGCGCGGCCTCCAGGTACAGGCGCGAGGCGGCGGCCTCGTCGCGGGGCACGCCGTGGCCCCAGGAGTGCATGCGGGCGAGGTAGACGAGGGCGCGCGCATCGCCGGCACGGGCGCCGCGCTGCAGCAGCTCGCGGGCGCGGTCGTAGTCGCGCTGGGCGTAGGCGTCGACGCCGGCGCGCACGGTGGCGGCGGTGTCCGCCGGAGCGGAGTCATCGGGACCAGGGGCGGTCTCAGGCCCGGAGGCGGCGGCCGGGACGGCCGCCAGGGCCAGGACAGTCACCACCAGGGCAGGCAGGGCGGGGCCCGCGGGCGCGGGCATGGGCTTCATGATCGGGACTCCTGCAGCAGGCGGGGAGGGGTCCCCAGCCTACCCGCAGGCGGGCAAGGCCGTCATCGCTGGCGCGCCGATGCCTTCAACCGGTCTGGGCGGGCGCCTCCGGTTCCGACTCGTACAGCTCGGCGCGCAGGGCGGCCAGGGCTTCCGGCTTCATGGGCCGGAACAGCAGCCGGGCGCGGTTGTCCCGGACCTTGTCCACGCTCACCGGGATGCGGTGGCGCTCGGTGCCGGCCTCCGTCTGGCGGCTGAATTCCACCTCGGAGATGCTGTCCGGGTACAGCGCCCAGGGGCTCAGCCGGATCAGCATGGCCGACAGGCTCGCCTTCTCCGCCGTGCACATGGCGAACGGGATGCCGTCCATATAGATGGTCACCAGCATCTGCACGTCGCGGGGCGGATAGAGGCGGGATGTCATGGGCAAGGCTCCTTGGTTGGGCTCGTGGTGCGTCCTGCCCAAGGCAAGCCCCGTGCCTAACCGGAAAAGATCGGTATATTCAGGGATCTGGATGCTCGGGGCGGGCCTGCGGCCGGGCCGGCTGTCACCGAACGCCAACACCCGCCTCCCGGGCCTCGTTTCAAATGTCTGTTTTGTAAGGATTTTAGTTCTGTTACCCGACGGCGACGCCGGGTCCCGGTGGGGACGGACTCCCGCGACGGGGCGGCGTTGGGGTATGCTGGGTCCGCCCCGCGGGGGCCTTCGCCACCAGCGCGCACGAGGAAGCCATGGGCCTTTGGAAACGGTTGTTCGGCGGCGGCGTGGAGGTGCTCCTGATCGACGAGGAGGGCCACCACCGGCACAAGACCCTCGCGCCGGAGCGCATCGAGCAGCTGCGCGCCGAGGGGCAGCGGCTGGTGCGTCTGGACCGGGTGCCGGTGCACGTCCTCGACGCCATGTCCGGTCCCTCCCAGACCGAATGGGTGGTAGGCCGGGACGTGACTCGCGGGGTGGTGGAGAGCCACGCCGACCCGGACACCGGCGCCCTCTACGCCGTGGTCTTCTACGAGGGCGCCGAGCCCCGCGACACCAAGATCACCAGCCGCG
The DNA here is from genome assembly GCA_035267605.1 of Gammaproteobacteria bacterium. Classification (GTDB taxonomy): domain Bacteria; phylum Pseudomonadota; class Gammaproteobacteria; order Thiohalorhabdales; family Thiohalorhabdaceae; genus Thiohalorhabdus. Next base: position 3,346 of record DATFLO010000050.1, on the reverse strand, counting down.
CAAGGTGGGAGGAGCTGGCGCAGCAGGTGGGGTGATGTAACGGCCCTGTAACCGGGGCCGGTCAGCTTGCGGCGGATCCAGCCAACACGGGAGTGTCCATGAGCCCCTACTACGGCGCGCGCGGCTTTCGCCACCTGGGTCGGGCGTTCGGCTACTCGGTGGCCGGTTTCCGCTCGGCGGTGCGGCACGAGGCGGCCTTCCGCCAGGAGCTCCTCCTCTGCCTGCTGCTGGCGCCGGCGGCGCTCTGGCTGGGGGACGATGCCCTGGAGCGGGCGCTGCTGCTGGCCAGCCTGATGGGCGTGCTGGTGACCGAGCTGCTCAACTCGGCGGTGGAGGCGGCGGTGGACCGCATGGGCGAGGAGTTCCACCCCATGGCCGGGCGCGCCAAGGACCTGGGCTCGGCGGCGGTGTTCATGGCCCTGCTGGTGGTGGCCGTGGTCTGGGGGCTGATTGCCCTCCCCGAGCTGGTGGGGCGCCTCTAGCCCGGAAATTGCACCCCACCGCTCTTGTTGTTGGGCAATTCCAGGGAGATCAAACCGTTGGAGCCAATGTGGTCCATTTCGGTTTTTTCCGAATATTCCGCTACCCGATCCGGCGGCGGCTTGCTCGCGGCTTCTTCCGCCGATCGGCCCGGCACGCGTAGCTATGGCTACGCCCTTGGGCCGATCGACGCAATCTGCTCGCTGCGCAGCACGCCGGCGGATCGGGTCGGGGCGCAATCTCCGGGCTAGGGACATGCCCGGTTTCCGCCCCGCCTGGTGGCTCCCGGGCGGCCACGCCCAGACCCTGTGGCCCGCCCTGCTGCGCCGCACCCCGCCGCCGCCCGTGACCCGCGAGCGCCTGGAGCTGGCCGACGGCGACTTCCTCGACCTGGACTGGGCGGACGGCGCCGAAGGTCCCATCGTCCTGCTGGTGCACGGCCTCGAGGGCGGCCTGGATTCCCACTACGTGCGCGGCTTCCTGGGCGCCCTCGCCGGCGCCGGCATGCGCCCGGTGGTGATGTACCACCGCGGCTGCAGCGGCGAGCCCAACCGCAGCCACCGCCGCTACACCGGCGGCGATACGGCCGACCTGGCAGCGGCGGCGGCGCACCTGCGGGCGCGCCATCCGGAGGCGGCGCTGGGGGCGGTGGGCTTCTCCCTGGGCGCCAACGTCCTGCTCAAGTGGCTGGGCGAGACCGGCGGTGACAATCCGCTGGCCGCCGCCGCCGCGGTATCGCCGCCGTTCCGCCTGGAGCGCGCCGCCGACCGCCTGAACACCGGCGCCTCCCGCCTCTACCAGCGCCACCTGCTCGACACCCTGCGCCGCGCCATCGCCGCCAAGTACGCCGCGGATCCGGCGGCGTGTCCCGTGCCCCTGCCGGAGCTGGAGCGGCAGACCAGCTTCCGCGCCTTCGACGACCGCTTCACCGCGCCGGTGCACGGCTACGCCGGCGCCGACGACTACTACGCCCGCGCCAGCTGCCGCCCCTTCCTCGGCGGTATCGTCGTTCCCACCCTGGTGCTGCACGCCTTAGACGACCCCTTCACCACCCCCGATGCCGTCCCCGAGCCCGGCGAGGCGGCCCCGCCGGTGCGCCTGGAGGTGCACCGCCACGGCGGCCACGTGGGCTTCGTCGCCGGCGCCGTGCCCGGCCGGCCGCGCTACTGGCTGGAGGAGCGCGTGCCCGCCTTCCTGAGCAGTCACCTTCGCCCCTGAGCCCGGAGCACGGGCTTTTCCCCGTCGTTTAATAAAACTGTAATCCGCCTGCGGGACGCTCCCTCGCGCTGACCGGCGGCTGATGTGGTCCGCCGACCAGCCATTTCCCCCAACCCGGAGAGAGGCCCGGATGGCGTTCCCCAAACTTCCCGTCCGCTCCCTCGGCGGGCCGGCGCTCCTGCTCCTTCTCCTGCAGTCCCTGCCCGCCCACGCGGAGAATCTCGACCGCCTGGCCGAGCGGCTGGTGAACCTGCGCGGCGAGGTGGAGGAGCTCAACAGCCAGCTCGAGGACCTGCGCGACCGGCACAAGAACGAGATGTCCTCGCTGAGCCGGCGCAAGTCGGACCTCGAGGGCACCGTGCAGAGGCGCCAGGTCAAGATCGACGAGATGCGCAAGGACCTGGCCGACAAGCGCGCCAAGGCCAAAAAGGCCGGGGTCAAGGGCGAGGCCCTCAAGCCCGTGGTCGCCGATGCCATCGTCCATCTCAAGACCCGCATCCGGCGCGGCCTGCCCTTCAAGGAGGACAAGCGCCTGGGCGAGCTGGAGGAGATCCAGCAGCAGCTGAGGACGGACGCCCTAAGTCCGCACCAGGTGGCCAAGCGCCTGTGGGGCTTCTACGAGGACGAGATCCGGCTGGCCAAGGAAAGCGGCGTCTACCAGCAGACCATCCGCCTCGACGACGAGGAGCGCCTGGCCGATGTCGCCCGCATCGGCATGGTGGCCATGTTCTTCCGCACCCCCGACGGCCGCTTCGGCGAGGCGGTGCGCGACGGCGGCCAGTGGCGCTACCGAGTGCTCCGCGACGAGCAGGAGCGGGGCGAGGTGAAGACGCTGTTCGACGACTTCCGCAAGCAGGTCCGGACGGGCTTCTTCACCATCCCCAACGCCCTCCCCGGCATGGAGGACCTGTAGATGACCGGCTCCCCCAACACCGTGCGCGCCCTGCTGGCGGCCGCCGGCTGCGCCGCCCTGGTGGCGGCCGGTGCGGCCGCCGCCCAGGACGCCCCCGCCGCAAAGGCCCCGGCCCCCGCGCCCAAGGTGGACAGCCAGCAGGGCGCCCAGGACCTGGAGAAGGCCTACAAGCGCGAGTTCGCCTTCCTCGAGGCGCAGAAGAAGTCGCTGCAGAAGCGCCTCGACGAGTTCCGCTCGCGGGCCAAGGCCGAGAAGGCCGACCTCGAGCAGCAGGTGGACCAGCTCAAGGACCGCGCGGTGCGGCTCAACACCCGCATGGAGACCCTGCGCGACAGCCTCCAGCAGGCCGAGGAGCGGGTGCAGTCCAACAGCAACAGCCAGGAAGTGCTCGAGGCCACCTTCACCCAGGCCGGGGCCACCCTCGGTGACTTCGGCTACAACCTGGGCAAGGGCAGCGAGTTCGCCGGCCTGGACAACCGCGCCAAGGCCGCGCGCCTGTTCACCATGGGCAACCAGGTCCTGGAGCGGGTGGGCAGCGTCCGGCGCTCCCAGGGCAGCTTCTTCCTGGCCGACGGCACCAAGACCTCCGGGACCCTGGTCAAGGTCGGCCAGGTGGCCACCTACGGCATCAGCGACCAGGGCAGCGGCGTGCTCGCCCCGGCCGGGGGCGGCGCCCTCAAGCTCTGGAACAAGCCGGCGTCCGACGCCGCCGAGGCCCTGGCCAAGGGCAATCCC
>DATFLO010000049.1:0-6396 GCA_035267605.1 Gammaproteobacteria bacterium | reverse complement strand
GCGGACTATCTGCGGGGTAGCAAATCGCGGGCGGACGGCGACGGCCCCAGCCCCTGCACCCAGGCCAATCCTGATATCCGGTACCAGGCGAGCACGTCGGGAGGACAGGTTACCGTGCGGGCATGCATCTTCCACCGGGACAAGAGCGTCCTCGCCGGAAGCGGCTCGGGGCCGGTGTTCGCCCGGACCTCCACCGGCCTGGCGGCGATCCAGAACCTGTTTGAGATGACCGTGTGGGCCAGCGGCCCGTCGGACCTGATCGGCCAGTACGAGGCCGTGGCCCGCGACTTCACCGCCAACTAGGCGGGTCGGCGATCGCTCAGAAGACGAATTCCTTCTTCTTCTCCACCCCGCGCAGGTGGGGGATCCCCTCCAGCTCGAACAGGCTGTCCTCGCGGAAGGCGTCGGCGCCCACGCGGGTGATGCGGGTGGCCTCCTGGACCGGCGGTGCGCTGTCCAGGATGCAGACGAGGCGGCCGCCCTCGGTGAGCTGCTCCTTGAAGGCCTCGGGCAGCTCGGCCATGGCGCCGGTGACCAGGATGGCGTCGTAGGGCGCCTGGCGCTCCCAGCCGCGCGAGCCGTCGCCCACCTCCACCCGGACGTTGTCGTAGCCCATCCCCTTGAGCCGCTGCTCGGCCTCCACCTTGAAGCCCGGCGTGATCTCCACGCTCCACACCTCGCCGGCCAGCTCGGCCAGCAGGGCGGTGACGTAGCCGCTGCCGGTGCCCACCTCCAGCACCTTGTCGGTGGGCTGCAGGCGCAGCTCCTGGATCAGGCGCGCCTCCACGGTGGGGGACAGCATGTACTCGCCGATGCCGAGGGGGACCTGGTAGTCGATGTAGGCCCACTCCAGGGAGTCCTGGGGCACGAACTCGTGGCGAGGTACCCGGTACAGGGCCTGCAGCACCCGGTCGTCCAGCACCTCCCAGGTGCGCACCTGGGACTCGATCATGTTGCGGCGGGCGGTGGCGAAGTCCATGCGATTCCCTTCCCGGTTGGCGGGCGTTTGTTCGGGGAAACCGGCGGAAGCTGCGTGATTTAACCACCCCCCGAAACGGGGTGTCAACGCGCGGCCGGCAGGGGACGCACGCACGCAGGCCCGGACCGAGGGTCCGGGCCTGCGTGCGGGATGGGGCGGGGCTTGGATGGTGCCCGGGGGCGGACTTGAACCACCGACACGCGACTTTTCAGGCCGCTGCTCTACCGGCTGAGCTACCCGGGCGTTGAAGGCCCCAAATTCAAACGCGATCCCGCCCGGAAGTCAAGCCGCCCGGCCCCTGGCGGGGAACCGGCTGCCGCCGGCCGCCCTACTCGAACCAGGGCGCCACCGCCGCCGGCAGGCCCAGGCGGTCGCGGTCGGCCGGGCCCGCCCAGACCAGGTCGCCTTCGGCGGCGGCGCTGTGCCAGCGCAGCCGGACGGGGTGGAGGTCCAGGTGGAAGTGGGTGAAGGTGTGCCGGAAGGCGGGCTCGTGGCCGGTGACCGCGAACTCGCCGCCCAGGCGCCGGCACAGCGCGGTTGCCGCCTCCGCCGGGTCTTCCGCCTCGCGGTCGACCAGCGGCGGGCACCACAGCCCGCCCCAGAATCCGGTGGGCGGGCGGCGCTCCAGCAACAGGCCGTCGCCGGATTCCACCAGCGCCAGCCAGGCGGTGCGCACGGGCTTCTCCCTGGCGGGCTTGCGCACGGGAAGCTCCTCCGCAACCCCCAGCGCATAGGCCCGGCAGTGGGCCCGGACAGGACACTCGCGACAGTCCGGCCGGGCGCGGGCGCACAGGGTGGCGCCCAGATCCATGATGGCCTGATTGTACTCGCCCGCCCGGCCCGCCGGGGTCAGCTCCCGGGCCCGCTGCCACAGCTGGCGCTCCACCGGGGAGCGGCCCGGGAATTCCCGGACCGCGTCGATGCGGGCCAGCACGCGCTTGACGTTGCCGTCGAGGATGGCGTGGTCCTGGTTGAAGGCGGCGGACAGGATGGCGCCGGCGGTTGAGGGGCCGATGCCGGGCAGGGCGACCACCGCCTCGTAGTCCCTGGGGAAGACCCCGCCGTGCTCGTCGCGGATGCGGCGGGCGGCGGCATGCAGGTTGCGCGCCCGGCTGTAGTAGCCCAGCCCCGACCACAGGGCCAGCACCTCGTCCTCGCCGGCATCGGCCAGCGAGCCGATATCCGGAAACCGCTCCAGGAAGCGGCGGTAGTAGGGACGGACCGTCTCCACCCGGGTCTGCTGCAGCATGATCTCCGACACCCAGATGGGGTAGGGATCGGCCAGACCCCGCCAGGGCAGGGTGCGGCCCTGGCGGCGGTACCACTCCAGCAGGTCGCGCGCGAAAGGGGGCATCGCCATGGGGCGGTGTCCTGTCGATGGGACGGGGGCAATAGAAAAGCGGCCGAGGGGCCGCTTGGGAACCGGTCGGGCACCGGAGGAACTGGAGCGGGTGATGGGAATCGAACCCACATCACGAGCTTGGGAAGCTCGGGTTCTACCATTGAACTACACCCGCATTGAACGACCCGCGCGGGGCGTCCTGTGCTCTCGCGGCGGGCGAGGTCCAATGTACCACGACCGCGGCCCGGCGCAATGCGCGGGCCTGAAGGCCCCCGGCCGGAAATGGTATCCTTTGGCCTTTGCGTCCTGTCCGCGGGCGCGGACGGCCCCCCGGCTGCAGCCGGGGCGGCATCCGGGACCCCGCCCAACCCCACACGGGCACGCCATGCAGATCTGGTTGAACGGCGAGACGCGCGAGATCCGGGAGGGCCTCACCCTCCGGGATCTCGTCCGGGATCTGGGCCTGGAGCCCCAGGGCGTGGCCGTCGAGGTCAACCGCGAGGTGGTGCCGCGCGGCAGCCACGCCGAATACCGCATCAGCGACGGCGACCGCATCGAGGTGGTGCGCGCCATCGGCGGCGGCTGACCCCGGGTCCGGGCATCCGGGCGGGTCCGCCCCGTCCCCCCTTACTGTCTTTGCAAGCGAGTGACCCAACAATGCAGGCCAACGATCCGCTGGTGATCGCCGGCCGGGAGTTCCAATCCCGGCTGCTGGTGGGAACCGGCAAGTACGCCGACCTGGAGCAGACGCGCGCGGCCGTGGAGGCCAGCGGCGCGGACATCATCACCGTGGCGGTGCGCCGCACCAATATCGGCCAGCAGGCCGACGAGCCCAACCTGCTGGACTACCTCGACCCGGCCCGCTACACCATCCTTCCCAATACCGCCGGCTGCTTCAACGCCGAGGACGCGGTGCGCACCTGCCGGCTGGCGCGCGAGCTGGGCGGCTGGGATCTGGTCAAGCTGGAGGTGCTCGGCGACGACAAGACCCTCTACCCGGATCTGTGGGAGACCGCCAGGGCGGCCGAGACCCTGATCGCCGAGGGCTTCCAGGTGATGGTCTACACCATGGACGATCCCATTGCCTGCCGCCGCTTCGAGGAGATGGGCTGCGCCGCGGTCATGCCGCTGGCCGCGCCCATCGGCTCGGGCCTGGGCATCCAGAACAAGTACAACCTGCACATCATCCTGGAGCAGGCCAGCGTGCCCATCCTGGTGGACGCCGGCGTGGGCACCGCCTCGGACGTGGCGGTGGCCCTGGAGCTGGGCTGCGACGGGGTGCTGCTGAACACCGCCATCGCCGAGGCGAAGGACCCGGTGCGCATGGCCACCGCCATGCGCCAGGGCGTGGAAGCCGGCCGCAACGCCCATCTCGCCGGGCGCATGAGCAAGCGCCTGTACGGCACGGCGTCGTCGCCGCTGGACGGGACCTTCTTCTAGGCGGGGGCATGGGGAGGGCCGGATGCGTCCGGCGGCTCGGTCAGTGGGTGAGGCCGTTGTTGTTGGACTCCTGGCCCGGGTCCTCGCTGCGCTGGATCTCGCCCTGCAGGTACTCCCAGATGCCGCCCACCTCGGCGGCCATGTTGCCGGCCCGGGTCAGACGGCCGGCGGCCTCGTAGGCGATGCGCGCGTCCTCGTCCCACTGGCGTTCGTTCTGGGCCTGCAGCAGGGGCTCCAGGATCTCCTCCACCACGAAGCGCAGGTCGTCGGTGAGGCCGGCGAGGTCCTCCTCGGCGCGCCGGGCCCACTCGGCGGCGGTGGGGCGGTCGTTGTCCGACATGGCGGCAGGGCTCCTTGATTGACTGGCCGCCCGCGCTTGTTGGCGCGGGGCGAACCCACTATTTTACAGGCTTTGCCGGCTCCCGGGTCATTCCACCGGGCGCGGCCGGCGTGACCACCATCAGCAGGAGGGCGGCTTGAGCGAGCAGCGGCGGCAGCGCAGCGACCAGGTCCAGGCCTACATGCTCGACCTCCAGGACCGCATCTGCGCCGGTCTGGAGGCCCTCGACGGCGGCGCCCGCTTCCGCGAGGACAGCTGGGAGCGGCCGGACGGGGGCGGCGGGCGCACCCGGGTGATGGAGGAAGGGGACCTGTTCGAGCGCGGCGGCGTCAACTTCTCCGCCGTCCACGGCGACCGTCTTCCCGATTCCGCCAGCGCCCGCCGCCCCGATCTGGCCGGCCAGCCCTTCACCGCCACCGGGGTGTCGCTGGTGCTGCACCCGCGCAACCCCTACGTGCCCACGGTGCACATGAACGTGCGCTACTTCGATGCCGAGGCCGCCTGGTGGTTCGGCGGCGGCGCCGACCTGACGCCCTACTACGGCTTCGCCGAGGACGCCGAGCACTTCCACCGCACCCTGAAGGACGCCTGCGACCGCTTCGATCCGGACTACTACCCGCGCTTCAAGGCCTGGTGCGACGACTACTTCACCGTGCGCCACCGCGGCGAGATGCGCGGCGTCGGCGGCATCTTCTTCGACGACCTGGCCGACGGCTGGGAGCAGACCTTCGGTTTCACGCGGGCGGTGGGCGACGCCTTCCTGGACGCCTACCGGCCCATCGCCGAGCGTCGCCGGTCGACCGGGTACGGCGAGCGCGAGCGCGACTGGCAGCTGGTGCGGCGGGGGCGCTATGTGGAGTTCAACCTGGTCTACGACCGCGGCACCCTGTTCGGGCTGCAGAGCGGCGGCCGCACCGAGAGCATCCTCATGTCCATGCCGCCCTACGCCGCCTGGCGCTACGACCACCATCCCGAGCCCGCAACGCCCGAGGCCGACCTGGTGGAAAACTTCCTGCAGCCGCGGGACTGGGCGGGGAAGGGCTCCGCCTAAAATAGCGTAGGTCCGCCTTCAGGCGGACACGGAGGCCCCGGTGGCCTCAGGTTTGCCCGCGGGCGTTACGTGGTGTCCGGCTGAAGCCGGCCCAGGCGTCCGGCTAAAGCCGGCCCAGGCGTCCGGCTGAAGCCGGCCCAGGCGTCCGGCTGAAGCCGGACCTACTCCTCGGGGGGGACGTAGCCCTCGGGGGTCTCGGCGCCTTCGCCGAAGAAGAAGGCCTCCATCTGCTGCATGAGGTACTGCTGGGCCTGCGGGTCCATCATGTTGAGGCGCATCTCGTTGACCAGCATGGTCTGGTGGCCCAGCCACTGCTGCCAGGCCTCCTTGGAGATGTTCTCGAAGATGCGCTGGCCCAGCTCGCTGGGGAAGGGCGGGGCGTCCAGGCCCTCGGCCTCCTTGCCCAGCTTCACGCAATATACCGTCCGTGCCATGGTCCGGCTCCTGCCTGTTTCGGGTTGGGGGTCCGGGCGCCCGGACCCGGGCGCGCAACCTTACTCGGATCCGGCGCGGGACCGCAAGCGGCCCCGATTCGTGGCGCCGGTCGCCCCTTGGGCCCGGGCCTGTGGCCGCGAGTTCCGCGGCGACACCACCGCCACAAAACCACCGCCACGACGCACCAGGGAATTCCCCAATGAACCGCGCGTCTTCCAGCAACAACGGCCAGCCGGCCATCAGCATCCAGGGCATCCGCAAGCGCTACGGCCGGCTCGAGGCCCTCAAGGGCATCGACCTGGACATCCGCCAGGGCGAGTTCTTCGGCCTGCTCGGCCCCAACGGCGCCGGCAAGTCGACCCTGATTAGCACCATCGCCGGCCTGGTACGCCCGGATAGCGGCAGCGTGGCGGTGCTCGGCCACGACACCGTGCGCGACTACCGCACCGCCCGCCGCAACATCGGCGTGGTGCCGCAGGAGCTGGTCTACGACCCGTTCTTCAGCGTCGAGGAGGTCATCCGCAACCAGGCCGGCTACTTCGGCGTGCGCCCCGAGCAGGCGTGGCTCGACGAGCTGCTCAAGGCCCTGGAGCTCGACGACAAGCGCGACTCCAACATGCGCCAGCTCTCCGGCGGCATGAAGCGCCGCGTGCTGATCGCCCAGGCGCTGGCGCACCGGCCGCCCATCGCCATCCTCGACGAGCCCACCGCCGGGGTCGACGTGGAGCTGCGCCAGAGCCTGTGGACCTTCGCCCAGCGCCTCAACCGCGAGGGCATGACGGTGGTGCTGACCACCCACTACCTGGAGG
>DATFLO010000048.1:0-7400 GCA_035267605.1 Gammaproteobacteria bacterium | reverse complement strand
CCTCGCCCGGCTCCCCGCCAGCGCGCCGCGCGAGCTGCACCAGCTGGCCGGGGCCCTGCGCGACCTGGTGGCCGGCCTGCAGCGCTCCTATCGGCGCATCCACCACCTCAACCAGACCCTGCAGACGCGGGTGGAGAAGCGCACCCAGGAGCTGCGCACGGCCAACGCGGAGCTGGCCCGGCTGGCCGGGTCCGACCACCTGACCGACGTCGACAACCGCCGCCAGTTCGAGAACAACCTGGGCGAGATCCTCACCAACCGGCGCCGGGACGTGGCCGACCTGTGCCTGCTGCTGATCGACCTGGACAACTTCAAGACGGTCAACGACCGCTTCGGCCACCCGGCCGGGGACGCCGCCCTGGTGCAGGTGGCCGCGCGCCTCAAGGGCCGCATGCGCGCCGGCGACCTGCTGGCGCGGCTGGGCGGCGACGAGTTCGTGGCCGCCCTCACCTGCGATCCGGCCACCGCGCGCGAGCGCGCCAACGACATCCGCTCCGCCATCGCCGACACCCCGGTTGCCGTGGACGGCTCCGAGGTCCGGCTGACCGCCAGCATCGGCCTCTACCACCAGCCCCTGGACGACGGCGCCCCGGCCGATCCGGTCAAGCTGCTGGCGCGGGTGGACGCCGCCCTTTACGAAGCCAAGGACAACGGCCGCAACCAGGTGCGCGAGGCGGGTTAGCCCAGCGCCCGGCCATCGCCCCCGAACAGGCGCAGGCCGCGCGTGTCCACGCCCAGCACCAGCTCGCCCCGCTCCGGCACCGCCGCGTCCCCGGGCAGGCGCGCCACCAGCGCCGGCGCCTCCTCCCCGGCGCGCTCCGGACGCTCCGGGTCCACGGTGGCCACCGGCGGCTCCAGGTAGACCAGGGTCTCGTGGCCCAGGTACTCGCGCACCCCCACCCGCAGCCGGACATGCGCGGCCTCCGGGGTCTCCGCCGCCGGGCGGAAGGCCTCCGGCCGCAGCCCGGCCAGCACCTCGCCGCCCTCCAGCCCGGCCGGCACCGCCGCCGCCGGCACCGCCAGCCGCTCCCCGCCGAAGTCCAGCCACCACTCGCCATTCTGGCGTTGCAGCCGGGTCCGGAGCACGTTCATGCCCGGGCTGCCCAGGAAGCCGGCAACGAACACCTCCGCCGGATGCTCGTAGAGCCCCTCGGGGGTATCGGTCTGCAGCAGCCGGCCGCCGCGCATGACGCCCACCCGCTGGCCCAGGGTCATGGCCTCGGCCTGGTCGTGGGTGACATAGAGCGTGGTCGCCCCCAGCCGGCGCTGGAGGTCGGCGATCTCGTTGCGGATGCGCACGCGCAGCTTGGCGTCGAGGTTGGACAGGGGCTCGTCCATGAGGAACACCGCCGGCTCCCGCACCAGCGCCCGGCCCATGGCGGCGCGCTGGCGCTGGCCCCCGGACAGCTCCGCCGGACGGCGTCCGAGCAGGTCGTCCAGGCCGAGCATGGCGGCCGTCTCGGCCACCCGGCGGCGGCGCTCGGCGCGGCCGGCCCCGCGCATCCGCAGGGGGAATTCCAGGTTGGCGGCCACGGTCATGTGGGGGTAGAGGGCGTAGTTCTGGAACACCATGGCGGCGTTGCGCGCCTGCGGGCCCAGCCGGTCCACGGCGGCGCCGTCCATGCGCACGCTCCCGGCGTCAGGCGTCTCCAGGCCGGCGATCAGGCGCAGGGCGGTGGATTTGCCGCAGCCGGAGGGGCCCACCAGCACCACCAGCTCGCCGTCGGCCACGGCCAGGTCCAGGCCGCGCACCGCCTCGGTGCCGTCGGCGAAGGTCTTGGCCACCCCCGCCAGCTCGAGCCGGGCCACCGGCTACTCCACGGGATTGCGCAGGGTGCCGATGCCGGACACGTGGACCTCCACCAGGTCGCCGGCGCGCAGGTACTTGGGCGGCGAGAAGCCCGCGCCCACGCCCTCCGGCGTGCCGGTGGCGATGACGTCGCCGGGCACCAGGGTCATGGTGCGGGAGAGGGTCTCGATCAGGATCGGGATGGCGAAGATCAGGTCCACCAGCCGGCCGTCCTGGCGCTTCTCGCCGTTGACCGTGGTGGTCACGCGCACGGCCTCGATATCGGCGATCTCGTCGGCGGTCACCAGCTCCGGTCCCATGGGGCAGAAGCCGTCCAGGCTCTTGCCCAGGAACCACTGGTGGTGGCGCTGCTGCAGCTCGCGCGAGGTGACGTCATTGACGATGGTGAGCCCAAAGACGTGGTCCCACGCCTCGGCCGCCCGGATGCCGCGGCCGCCGGCGCCGATGACCACCGCCAGCTCGCCCTCGTAATCCACCGAGCCGGTGTAGTCGAGCCAGGCGGGGATGGCGTCGCCGGGGCCGATGACCGCGGTGGGGGCCTTGGTGAAGAATATGGGATGCTCGGGCAGACCGCCGGCCGCGCCGCCCAGGGTCCCCGCGGTGCCCGAGAGCTCGCCGGCGTGGGCGGCGTAGTTCTTGCCCACGCAGACGATGTTGCGCGGCGGCAGCGGGATGGGCGGCAGCAGCGCCACCTCCTCCAGCGGCCGGCGCGCCTCCGGCCGGGCCTGTTCAGCTGCCGTGCGCGCGGCCTCGCGGCCAGGCCGGCCGTGGGCGATGAAGCTGGCCATGTCCCAGGGCAGGCGCGGATCGGCCGCCCGCAGGTCGAGCACGAAGCCCTCCTCGGGCTCGATCAGGCCGATGCGGGGGCCGTGGCCGTCGGCGAAAGAGATCAGGCGCATGGGGCTCCTTTCCCGGTAGCGGGGCGGGGCATCCGAAGGACCGGGACCCACCCACCAATAGCCCCTCCCGGCCCGGTTCTCAAGGGGCGCAGCCGACGCCGGCCGCCGCGGGAATGAGACGCCGCCCCGGATTGCCGTACCATGGGGGCGGGATCCCTCGCCTCGGACCGGGCCCAGCCGGTCAACTTCCGTGCAACCAACAGCGGAGGCAACCATGCCCGCAATGATCGACTTCCAGCGGCCCGACGGCCACACCGCCAGGGGCTACCTGGCCGAGCCGGCGCAGGCCCAGGGCGCCCCGGGCATCGTGGTGATCCAGGAATGGTGGGGCCTCAACGACCAGATCCAGGGCGTGGCCGACGGCCTCGCCGAGGCGGGCTACCGCGCGCTGGTGCCCGACCTCTACCGCGGCGAGAAGACGGTGGACGCCGAGGAGGCCGAGCACCTCATGAACGACCTCGACTTCGGCGACGCCGCCGCCCAGGACATCCGCGGCGCGGTCCAGCACCTCAAGGCCTCGGGCAGCGCCAGCGCGGGCGTCACCGGCTTCTGCATGGGCGGCGCGCTGGCCCTGCTGGCGGCGGTCCATGTCCCCGAGGGCGACGCCACCGTGGTCTGGTACGGCTACCCGCCGCTGGAGTACGTGGAGGCCGACCGGATCCAGGCGCCGGTGATGGCCCACTGGGGCAGCCGCGACGAGATGTTCCCGGTCTCGGGCGTGGACGAGCTGGAGCAGAAGCTGAGCCAGGCCGGCGTGGACTTCGAGTTCCACCGCTACGACGCCAAGCACGCCTTCGCCAACGAGACCGCCAGCGACAAGAACCTGCCCCCGCTGGAGTACAACCCCGAGGCTGCCGAGCTCGCCTGGGAGCGGACCATGGCCTTCTTCGACAGGCATCTGAAGTAGGGGGAAGAGGCGTCCAGGCCATTTCCGGCCCACCTTCCTACTTCCGGGCGCGTAGCCGGTCCACGAGGATGGGCATGGTGAAGCGCGCCCCTTCCGGGCCCATGTTGCCCTCGAAGGTGCGCCGCACCTGCTCGTACAGCTCCGGGTTGAGGTCCTGCTCGGTGTGGGTGACGCCCAGCACGCGATCCTCGAAGTCGGCCAAGCTGTCGAAATCGTTGCGGGTGTGGAAGAAGCGCTGTTCCGCCAGCTCCAGTACGCCCTCGGCCATGGCGCCCTGCATTGCCTCGAAGGCGGCCCGGCTCACTGCGGAGTCGTCGTGGAACAGCCGCAGCACCTCATTGAAGTCGTCGGCGAACCACGGCTCGGAGATGAAGCCGACCCCGCCCGGGCCCAGCACGCGAGCGATTTCGCTCATGGTCGCGTCCATGGATTCCAGCGGGACGTGGGCAGGGCCTTGAACATGACCACCACGTCGTCGCTGTCGTCGTCGGCCGGGACAGCCTCAGCGCCGGCCCGGGCGACGGTCACCGTATCCGGGATATCGGTGGCCTCCAGGTTCTTGCCGTGCTGGATGGCGTCCACCTCGCAGGCCAGCACCGAGGCCGGACGCCCTGGGCCGGCGAAGGCGCTGGTATGGGCCGCCGCGCCGCAGCCGAGCTCGATGACGTCGGCGCCGTCGAGGGGCAAGACGTCGGTGTAGACCTCGTACTCCTCCACCACGTCGGTGGCCGAGGGGTCGTGGGTCGGCATGGTATGGGCGGTCACGGGGAAGGACTCTTGCAACCTTTACCAGAAAAATCTTATATATTCCCGCGTGGCGGTCCTGCCCCAATCGCCTGCGCAAGGGACCAAGCTGGGCGGGGCCTTCTGGGGAAGACGGAGAGGAGGCCTGATCCTTTCCTCGTAAGGCTCCAGTAGCCTTATTCCGAGTCTCCCCTGACCGCCTTCAGCACGGCCAGTAATGGCGGGACGTCGTCCCGGATGATGCTCCAAAGGGTGTCGTCGTCGATACCGAGGTAGCCGTGGATCAACCGGTTGCGGGTGGCGATGATCAGGCGCCACGGGATCTCGTCATGGGTAGCGCGCACTTCCTCGGGGATGTGGCTCGCCGCCTCCCCGATCAGCTCCAGATTGCGCAGGGTGGCGTCGTAGGTGAGGGTATCGGCGACGAAAGCGCCCTGGTCCAGGCCTTCGGTGTAGGCCAGCACCTTCTCCGAGAAGGCGATCATATCGTCCAGGTAGAAGCGCCATTGCCGCTTGCTACCGGATCCCTCAGACATGGACCGCCTCGCGCTCGATGTAGGGTCGCAGCTCCGGACGCAGGGCCTTGTCGGTGACCAGGTCCACCGAGCAGTCCAGCAGGTCCTCCAGGTAGAATTGGAGGCCGAAGTAGCGCTTGGACGTGGCCGGGCCATCGAAGCGCACGAGGATATCGATGTCGCTGCCGGCGGCCGCGTCGTCCCGGGCCATGGAGCCGAACACGGCGATATCCACCACCCCGAACGCCTTCGCCAGGTAGTCCCGGTGGGCGCGTAGCCGCTTCAAAGCCTCGGTCCGTTTCATGGCGACTCCGCGAAAAGGTCGGCAGGGTGGTCCTTCGGCCCTGTACCCCGAGAATATCAGAGGAATAGCCAAAAGGACGGGACACCGCCTTGCGGCAAACGAGGCGACGACTTTTAGCCTTTGATTCCACTCGCCGCCACCCCCACCCAGTTCCGCCGAGCTCATAGAATACGGGGCGGCGCCTGGCGGCGAACCAAATGCCCGCCTTCAGCCTTTGACGCCGCTGGCGGCGACCCCCCGCACGAACCACCGCTGGAACACCAGGAACACCGCCACCACCGGCGCCACCATCATCACGCCGAAGGCCAGGATGTCGCCCCACTGCAGCGGCGGCAGGGTGCGGAAGGCGGCGATGGCCACCGGCAGCGGGCGCACGCGCTCGCCGGAGGTGACCATCAGCGGCCACAGGTACTGGCCCCACTGGAACAGGAAGCCGAGCACGGCGACCGTGGCGAAGGCCGGCTTGGCGTTGGGGGCCACCACCCGGAAGAAGGTGCCCAGGGTGCCGGCGCCGTCCATGCGCGCGGCCTCTTCCAGCTCCCGCGGCAGGCCCAGGAAGAAGACGTAGAACAGGTAGACGAAGAAGGCGTTGGCCACGAAGGGCACGATCTGCACGGTGTAGGTGTCCCGCCAGCCGAGCAGGCTCACCTCGTAGAACAGCGGCACCACGATGGCCTCCAGCGGCAGGATCAGCAGGGCCAGCACCGCCGCCAGCACCCAGTCGCGGCCGCGCCAGCGCAGGCGCGCCAGGGCGTAGCCGGCGAGGCCGTTGACCAGCAGGCCGAGCCCCACCACGCCGCCGGTGATGACCGCCGAGTTGGCCAGGAAGCGCCCGAAGTCCACCCGCGCCAGGACGTCGGCGTAGTTGGCCAGGGACGGCTGCCGCGGCCAGAACGCGGCGGCGCCGCCCATGTCCGCCAGGACGCGGGCGTCGGGCTTGAGGCTGCCGACCACCATGAAGGCCACGGGCGCCACATGGACGACCGCCAGGGCCAGCAGCAGGGCGTAGACCAGGGTCCCGCGCAGGAGCCGCCCGGGCCTCATTCGATCTCCCGGCGCTCGCGCACCAGGCGCCGCTGGAGCACGGTGATGGCCAGCACCACGGCGAAGAACACCACGGTCATGGCGGCGCCCCGGGCCACCTGCTGGCGCTCGAACACGGCGGTGACCGCCTCGTACATGACGGTGGTGGTGGCATCCAGCGGCCCGCCGCGGGTCATGATCTGCACCTGGTCGAACAGGCGGAAGGCCAGGATGGTGGTGACCAGGGCGACGAAGATCAGCGGGTTGCGCAGCTGGGGCAGGGTCACATGCAGGAAGCGGCGCACCGGCCCGGCGCCGTCCAGGCGCGCCGCCTCGTGCAGGTGGGCGGGCACCCCCTGCAGCGCCGCCAGCAGGATCACCATCTGGAACCCCACCCCCTGCCACACGGACAGGACCATGAGCGCCGGCAGCGCCCAGTCGGGGTCGTGCAGGAAGTCCACCGGGGTCCAGGCACCCAGGGTCAGGCTCGCCAGCGCCGCGTTCACCGGGCCGTCCGGGCCCGGGGCGTAGAGCAGGGTCCAGACCACCGCCACCAGCGCCATGGGGAACACCACCGGCAGGAAGAACAGGGTGCGGAGCACGGCCATGCCGCGCAGCGGGCGGTCGAGCAGCAGCGCCAGAGCCAGCGCCAGCAGCGTCTGCGCCGGCACCACCACCGCGGCGAACACGGCGTTATTGAGCAGCGCCCGGCGGAAGCCGGGGTCGTCCAGGATGGCGGCGTATTGCGCCAGCCCCGCCCAGTGCACCGGCAGCGGCGAGCCCAGGCGCAGGTCGGTGACGGACAGCCCCAGCGCCAGGGCGAAGGGCGCCGCTACGAAGGCGAGCAGCAGCGCCACCGCCGGCGCCGCCAGCAGCCAGCCGGCGACGGCCTCGCGGTCGAGGGCGCGTTTCCAGGATCCGGGCCAGGGCATACCCCCAACCTACCCCATTGATGCCCGAGACGGCGAAGGCCGCCTCCGGGGTCACTCTGCGCCCGACGCACCCCCCTCCGCAAAGCGGTACCCCTCGTTGGCGCGGATGTCGGCGTCGATCTCGCGCGCTGCGTGGTGCAGGGCGCGGGCCGCGTCCACGCCGTGGCGGATGTCGGCGAAGGCGTCGCGGAACACCGTCGACACCACCGGGTAGGCCGGGGTCTTGGGCCGGGGCACGGCGCGGCCGCCGCGCAGCTGCTCGGCGA
>DATFLO010000047.1:0-6287 GCA_035267605.1 Gammaproteobacteria bacterium | reverse complement strand
GGTGTGGCGCAGCCTGGTAGCGCACCTGCTTTGGGAGCAGGGTGTCGGAGGTTCAAATCCTCTCACCCCGACCAAATGCGGTAATCGAAATGGTCCGGGGCGGCGCTTCAGCGGTGACCCCGACCATATTTGGCTCCCTAGGGCGGCCGGAGACCGTCGTCCCGGGCGCGCCGAGCAGGCCCGCAACCTCTTTGTTTCCGCGGTGTCGTTTCCGAACAGGCGCCCGTGGCTCAACCGGATAGAGCAGCGGCCTTCTAAGCCGCAGGTTGTGGGTTCAAGTCCCGCCGGGCGCGCCATACGCCTCGGCCGGGGGCGCCGCCAGGCCGGCTCCGGCTACCGCCCGCCGGTCGCGCAGCAGGTTACTCGACGGTGAGCGTAGCTCAGTTGGTAGAGCCCCGGATTGTGGCTCCGGTGGTCGGGAGTTCGAATCTCCTCGCTCACCCCAATTCGCCGTAGACGTACCGATGGGCCGTTAGCTCAGTTGGCAGAGCAGCTGACTCTTAATCAGCGGGTCGAAGGTTCGAATCCTTCACGGCCCACCATCTTGAAAAGCCCCACGCTTCCCGGCGTGGGGCTTTTTCTTGTTGGGCTTCTCGCTTCCCCTGACCCTCTTTTGCGAGTCAAGCAAGCTGTCCCCCGGAATTTCCGCTCCTACTTTCCGGCTTCTGTAGATTCGGAGCCGCGAGGGGAGTCGTCGGTAGGCACTAGCCGCACTTCCGTCTGACTGCCCGTGGCCTCGGCGTAGCGGCGGAGGGTTTTCCAGGTGGGGGTCTGGCGCCCACTCTCCAGACGGGCCACGGTGGGCTGGTTGGTGTGCATCCGATCCGCCACCTCGGCCTGGGTCATCCCGGCCCGCTTACGGGCGGCGATAAGCTCACGCGCCAGCGCGTACTCGGGCGCCTGTTCGGCATAGTTCGCCGCCACCTCCGGGTCCTGGAGACGTTCCTTCTTGAGGTCTCCGAGCTCCTTACCCATCATCGATCTCCTTGCTTCGCTCTTTGGCCAGGTCGATTGCCTGGCGGGGCGCGGCCCGGGTCTTCTTCTGGAAGACGTGAAGAACCACCAGCCGATTCCCCTTGGCCCCTATGTAGATCGCTCGACCGATGCCCGCTTTGCCCTTCAGGCGGATTTCGTAAAGCTTGCTTTCCAGGGGGCGCACGTGGGGCATTCCCACCCCTTCCGGCCCGAACTCCTCCAGCAGCTCCGCCACGTGGAGGAAGCGGGCTTGCATATCTGCCGGGAGCTTCTTTAGCTCCTTCTCCACGCGGTGGTCGAGTATCTCAACGGACCAGCTCATCAAGCTAAGATACCAATTTTGGTATATCGTTTCAGGGAACGACGCAAAAAATCCTTGGAAGTTATGCCGTTGGGGAGATCCGGGGACAGGAGATCCGGGGACACCTCACTTGACTCCGATCCCCGAACCTCCCCCTCAAAACCGATATCCCGCCTGATAGATCACGTAGCGCTCGCTGACGGAGCCCGCGGTCAGGCGCTGGACCATGGCGCTCAGGGTCAGGCCGGTGCCGGGGAAGCCGAGCTCGGCGCCGTACTGAACCACCTCGTAGGTGCGGTTGGCCGTGTAGCTGCCGGTCGCGCTGGAGTCGATGCGGTGGCGGGCGCCGAGCTTCTCGTAGGCGGCGAAGGGGGTCAGGCGCACGGTGTCGAGGCCGAAGGGGGCCTGGGCGCCGAGGACGTAGCCGGAGAGCTGGGTGTCGGCGTCGCGGCGCTCGGCGGGCGGCTCCTGTTGCTCGATGGTGTAGCCGCCGACGCCGAGCTTGGGGCCGGCGAACAGGATGGCGCGCCAGTTGGGCGCGAGGCGCTGCTGCACCTCGCCGATGACGTGGAAGGTGGTCTGCCACAGGCGCACGTCGTCGTTGGCGCCGATGACCTCGGCACTGCCGCTGCGGTAGTCGGCGACGCCGCCCACGCTCCAGGCGAAGCGGTCGGACAGGGCCTGGCGGCGCTGCACGGCGAGGCTGGGACCGGCGAGGTCGGTGCCGTCGCCGTGGTAGCTGCGGTAGGCCAGGTCGATGCGGTACTGCACCTCGCCGGCGCCGAAGCCCGGCGCGCCGAGCGGCGGCGCGGTGACGGCGAAGCGCGCGGCGGCGCCGGCGGGGCCGCTGAGGACCAGGCCGCTGACGGCCAGTCCGTTGACGGCCAGGGCGAGGGCGGCGACGGTCAGGGCCGGATTGGGGCGGGACAAGGCGGTCTCCGGAGTGGGCGGGTGCTCCCGGCAAGGTAGCGGAAACGCGGCGGGTCACCAAGCGCCCTGCGGCGCGGGAGTCCGGAACCAAAAGCCGGCGCTGTCCGTGGTAGGGGTAGGGCCGTCGGCCCAACCGCTGACGAACCCGTACGCATTCCGGTTGGTTGCTCAAAATGGCTGTGCAAAAAGGAGAGGGAACCATGTGGACTCGTTGGAGCATGATTCACGCCGTGATCGCCGGGGCCGGTCTGTCCCTGGCGGCCGGGGCCTTCGCCGCCGGTCCCGCGCCCGCATCCGCGGGCCACGACGCCCCGCTTATGGTGGCGCAGGCCGACGAGCCCGAGGCCACGGAGCCCGATGAGCCCAAGGACGAGGTCTCGGTGTCCGGGAACGCCTCCGAGCAGGCCGAGGCGAGCTCGGAGTTCGGCAGGGAGACCGCCAACGAGGCCCGCGACGAGGCCCGTGAGGAAGGCCGCGAGTTCGGCCAGGAGGTGCGCGAGCGCGCCCACGAGCGCAACGAGGCGGCCGCCGAGGCCCGCGAGGAGGCCCGGCAGTAAGCGGCCCCTAGCCGACCCGTGCTTCCGCTGCCCCGGCCCGGTGCCGGGGCAGCGGTCGTTCGGGGCGCTTCGATCGTTTCGAAAAGGGAGGGAGCATGCGCACAACACTGACGACCGGGCTGGCCGCGGCGCTCCTCGCCGCCGCCCCGGCCGGTCACGCCGCCGACGCCTGGGGCTTCGGCAGCCTGGGCGTCGGCTACGAGGACAACGTGGTGCTGCTGCCGGAGGAGGTCTCCACCAGCACCGACCGCGGCGACAACTTCCTGGAGATCCTGGGGGTGGGCGGGCTGCCCCTGGCCGGGTCCGGCGACACCCGCCTGTCGCTGAAGGGCAGCCTATACGCCCTGGACTACTGGGACCTGAACGATTACGACCTGGCCACCCTGCGCGCCGGGCCCGAGCTGAAGGTCCGGACCGGGGCCTGGCGCTGGCGGCTGGAGGCCAGCGGCACGCAAGTGTACCTCGGCCACGACGATTTCGAGCAGCTGGCCACCCTCGAGGGGGCCGTGCGCCATTACCAGAGCAGGCGCCTGTCCTGGCGCATCCGCTACGAGCACAACTGGATCACCGCCTACCGGCCCTACCGCTACCTCACCGGAAGCAAGAGCGAGGCGGAGGTCTCGGTTCGTTACGAGGCGAACCCGTGGCGGCTGGAGGGGGGCTACGAGCTGGAGCTGAACGACCGCAAGGACCTGCGCCAGGGCGCGGACTTCTCCAGCTATTCGCCCACCCGCCACACCCTGTTCGGCAAGGCGCGGGTCCACCCCGGCCATTGGCGCCTGGAGCTCAAGGGCGAGCTGCGCTTCAGCGTCTACGACGATCCCTACCGCCGCAGCGGCCAGAGCAAGACCCGCCGGGACTTCCGCTACCGCCTTACCGGCCGCATCGCGCGCGACCTGACCGAGCGGACGGGCCTCTTCGCCGAGGTCACCCGCACGGCCAACGACTCCAACCTCCACGGTAATCCCTTCCCCGATTACAGCTACGTCACCAACTTCTACGAGCTGGGGGCGCAGCGGCGCTTCTGACCGGTCCCGGAAAAACGGGGGCGAAGTCCCTCTGGCGCGTGGCGCACGGTCCGCCGCCGATGTGTTTCCGAACCCCGCCAACCGGCACTGCGTCGGGGTGTCCGCCGCGCCGGCGGCGGGTAAGGTGGGAGGCGGCCGGTCCGGACCGGCCCCTACCGCAATGATCCCGGCAGGAGGCCGACATGGCCCGCACGCATTTCCAGCATCGCGACAACGGCGAGGATCCGGACATCATCATCCGCATGGGGCGGGAGGAGCTGCTCATCCGCCGCCGCTACCAGACCGTCAGCATCCTCAACGATTTCCTCATCGGCGTCTGGTTCCTGGTGGGCAGCGTCGCCTTCTTCTGGCCCGACTGGGTGGACTTCGGCACCTGGCTGTTCGTGCTGGGCAGCGCCCAGCTCCTGATCCGGCCGGTGATCCGCCTGGCCCACCGCATCCACCTCCAGCCCATCCCGCCCGGCCGCTGGGAGATGTAGGGGGCCGCCCGGAGTTGTCTCCGGCGCCGAAACCTGTGAGGCTCGAACGGCAACGGTAACGGCGGCAAGGGGCGTTTCATGCAGGTGCTGGGCCACCGCGGGGTGATGGCCGAGGGTTTCACCGAGAACACCTGGGAGGCCTTCGGCGCCGCCGCGGACCTCGGGGTGGACGGCATCGAGACGGACGCCCGCCTGACCGCAGACGGCCAGCTGGTGCTGTTCCACGACCGCCTGTGCGCCACCGGCGAGCCGGTGGCGGAGGTCACCCGGGCGGCGCTGGAGAAGGCGGAAGGCCACGCCGTGCCGGAGCTGGGCGAGACCCTGGACCGCTGGCCGCACCTGCTCTGGAACCTGGAGCTCAAGGCGCCGGACCTGGCGGCGCCGCTGATGGCCGTTCTCGCGGCCCGCGACGCCCCCAACGTGGTGCTGTCCTCCTTCTTCCATAACCTCATCCACGACCACCCCGAGCTGCACGCCTATCCCATCGGCCTCATCATCCCGCACCGGCCGGTGAGCGTGGCCGCCTTCCTGGGCGAGTGGACGGCGCGCCCGCTGGACTGGTGCGTGTGGAACCGCGACTTCGTGGACGAGACGATCCTGACCGCCGCCCGCGACGCCGGCATCACCAACGTCCTCTACAACCTGCACACCCAGGCCGATCTGCACCAGGCCGAGTCCTGGCCGGTGTCCGGGGTCATCATGGACCAGCCGGAGCTGGCCCTGGAGCGCGGCCACGGCGGGAGCAGCCGGTCGTGAGGGTCGCTGTCGTCGGCGGCGGCATCAACGGCCTGGCCAGCGCCTGGGCGCTGCTGCAGGCCGGTCACGAGGTCACCCTGTTCGAGCGCGGCGAGCTCATGGGCGCCACCAGCAGCGCCTCCACCAAGCTCCTGCACGGCGGCCTGCGCTACCTGGAGCACGGCCAGATCCGGCTGGTCTACGAGGCCCTGCACGAGCGCAACTGGTGGCTGGCGCGGGTGCCCGAGCTGGCCCACCCGCTGCGCCTGGCGGTGCCGGTGTACGCCGGCTCCTCGCGGCCGCGCTGGAAGCTCAAGGCGGGGCTGTGGCTGTACGACCGCCTGGCCGGCCGCGGCCGCATCGGCGACCACCGCTGGCACTCCGCGCACGAGCTGAGCGCGCTGGCCCCGGACCTGGACACCGCCGGCCTGCGCGGCGGCTATACCTTCTATGACGGCCAGATGGACGACCGCCGCCTGGGGCTGTGGGTGGCCGAGCGGGTGCGCGAGCTGGGCGGCGCGATCCGCGAGCACGAGCCGGTGGCGCGGGTGGCCACCGACGGCACCGTGGCCAGCGCCTCCGGCGACCACCGCTTCGACCGCGTGGCCAACGTGGCCGGGCCCTGGGCCGAGGCCCTCGACCGGGAGAGCGGCGTGCCGGTCGGTTACGGCCTGGACCTGGTGCGCGGCAGCCACCTGCTGTTCGAGGGCGCGCCGGAGGCCGGCTTCCTGCTGGAATCGCCGCGCGACGGCCGCGCCTTCTTCGTCCTCCCCTACCAGGGCCGCACCCTGGTGGGCACCACCGAGGTGCGCCAGGGCCTGGACGAGCCCATCGAATGCAGCGAGGCCGAGCGCGACTACCTGCTCGAGGCCTACAACCACCACTTCCGCACCGCCAAGGGCCCGGCCGACATCGCGGCCACCTTCGCCGGGGTGCGCCCGCTGGTGCGGGCCGGAGACGACCCCACCAGCGTCAGCCGCGAGTACCGCATCGAGCGCCGCGGCGATCTGGTGACGGTCTTCGGCGGCAAATGGACCACCGCGCGGCGCCTGGGACAGGAGGTGGCGGAGGCGGTGGCGGGGTAAAGGCGCGTCACTCGCGAGCGCAGCGATCTCCGGAGCGGAGCCCGGGTTCCGGGAGATCGCCGCGCCCCGCCCCTAAGCCCCTGCGGGACCGAGGCTGAAGCTCGCGACCCGACCGGGCTTAGGGGCGGGGCTCGCGATGACACCGAGGGAAGCGGCACCCGCCTTCCCTTCCCCGTCATTGCGAGGCCCAAGGCCGA
>DATFLO010000046.1:0-11359 GCA_035267605.1 Gammaproteobacteria bacterium | reverse complement strand
AGCTGCTGCGCGCCGCCGGGGAGGAGGCCGGCGCGGAGGCCGGGGCGCTAGCGGCCCTCCTCGGGGAGCTTCGGCACCTTGGCCTGATCGAGCCCGCGGACCCGTGGTCCGGATCCTGAGCCAGCTGCCCGACCGCCGGGTGCGATCGCGCCTGGCCGCCGGGCGGCTCAACCTCCGCATCGGCCCCTTCGCCGTCAAGGTGCGCTCGGCCCTGCCGGCCTTCGCCGAGTGGCTGCCGGTCCTGTACGGCGACCACGAGCTGGCGGACCCGGAGGGCTTTGCCGACTTCCAGGTCCGGGTCGACCGCCCCCGTGGGCTCCGCCGCTGGTGGCGGCCCCAGGCGGTTTTCCGCTTCGACGGCGCCGTTCCCTTCAAGCCCCTGCCCCTGGTCCAGGCCCTGCCCCTGTTCGAATGGGGTCTGAACTGGGTGGTGGCCCGCCACGCCCAGCGCTACCTGATCCTGCATGCCGCGGTGGTGGCCCGCGACGGCCGGGCGCTGCTCCTCCCCGGGGAGCCGGGCGCCGGCAAGAGCACCCTGTGCGCCGGCCTCGCCGCCCGCGGCTGGCGCCTGCTGAGCGACGAGCTGGCCCTGATCCGTGCCGACCGCGGCGACCTCCTGCCGCTGCCCCGCCCCGTCAGCCTCAAGAACGGATCCCTCGCCGTGATCCGGGATCTGGTCCCCGGCGCGCGTTTCGGTCCCTTCTGCCGGGATACGGCCAAGGGGGTGGTGGCCCATGTGCGACCGCCGCGTGGCAGCGTGGAGCGTTCGGCGGAGCCCGCCCGCCCGACCTGGGTGGTCTTCCCCCGTTTCCGCTCCGGCGGCGGCGGGGAGGCCGAGGTCTGCCCGGCGGACGAGACCCTCCGCCGCCTGATCGGGACGTCGTTCAACTACGGGGTGCAGGGCCCTGCCGGCTTCCATGCCCTGGCCGATATCGCCGCCGGGGTCCCCGCCTATTGCCTGGAATACGGCGATCTCGAGCGGGCCTGCGGCCAGATCGAGACCCTTGCGGCAGCGGCCCCGTGAACCCGGTATGCCGGCGGCTGGTGGCCCTGTACACCGGGCCCGGGCTGGCCCGGGAGCTAACCCCCGGGGATTGGGAGGGGATCGTCCGCGTGGCCCGGCGCAGCGGCCTGCTCGCCCGGCTGGGCGAGCGCCTGGAGGAGGGCGGCAGGCTGGAGGACACGCCCGAGGCGGTGCGGGACCATATCCGCGGGGCGCGGATCCTCGCCGCCTCCCATCATCGCAACATCCGCTGGGAGGTGCGGGAGATCCAGGCCGCCCTGCGGCCCCGTTCCATCCCCTTCGCCCTGCTCAAGGGGGCGGCCTACGTCATGGCCGGCCTGCCCGCGGGCCGCGGCCGGATCTTCTCCGACGTGGATATCCTGGTCCCCGAGGCGCGCCTCCCGGAGGCGGAGCGGGCCCTGGAGGTCCACGGCTGGGTCACCACCCACCGCCATCCCTACGACCAGCGCTATTACCGCCGCTGGATGCACGAGCTGCCGCCCATGGAGCACGTTCACCGCGGCACCTCCCTGGATGTTCACCACGGTCTGCTTCCCCGGACGGCATCCCGGCACCCGGATCCGGAGCGGCTGTGGCAGGCCGTTCGGGCCCTTCCGGGCTGGCCCGGGGTGTGGCTGCTCGCCCCCGAGGACATGGTGCTGCACGGCGCGGCGCACCTGTTCGCCGACGGCGCTCTGGAGAACGGCCTGCGCGACCTGACGGACCTGGACGCCCTGCTGCGGCATTTCGGCCAGGACCCGGGCTTCGCCGGCCGCCTGACGCGGCGGGGGGAGGAGCTGCAGCTGGCCCAGCCGCTGGGAGACGCCCTGCACTGGTGCCGGGAGCTGCTGGGGACCGCGGGAATTCCGGAGGAGGTGCCCGGCTCGGGGCGGGGCCGTCTGGCCCTGGCCAGTCGGGGCCGGGACCTGCTGTTCCGCCAGGGGCTGCGGCCCGAGCATCCCCTGTGCGGGGGAATCGGCAACGGCCTGGCGCGCTGGCTGCTCTACCTCCGCTCCCACCTGCTGCGCATGCCGCTGCGCCGCCTGCTGCCCCACCTCGCGCGCAAGGGCCTGCGTCCCGCCGCCCGTCAGGCGCCGTGAGCGGTCCGCCGGCCGCCCGCTCCCGCAAGCCGGAACAGGGCGACGGCCAGCATCGCCCCGGTGCCGTCCAGGGCCAGATCGCTGGCGGAGGCGAAGCGCCCCGGGACGAATGCCTGGTGCCATTCGTCCAGCCCGGCGTAGCCCAGGGTCAAAAGCAGGGCCGCGCTCGGCGCCAGCGCCGGCGGCCCGGGGACACGGGCCAGCGCCCGGCACCACAGCCAGGCCAGCAGGCCGTAGATCGGCAAATGCACAAGGTTCTGCAGCGCGGGCGGGGTCCAGGCGAGGGCCCGGCTCAGGGCGCCCGCTCCCGGGTCGGGACTGCCGGGAATGGCGGAGAGGATGAACAGGACCGCCATCAGGCCGATCGGCAGCAGAAGATCGCCCGCTGCCCTCACGCCGGGCTCCCCTGCGCCTCCAGCAGGCGCTCCTCCCAGGCCAGGGCGGTGCGCACGATCACCTCCAGGTCGTCGAAGCGGGGGCGCCACCCGAGCACGGCCCGGATGCGGTCGGGGGCGGCCACCAGCGCGGGCGGATCGCCGGGGCGGCGTCCGGCCTCCCGCACCGGCAGCGGCCGCCCCAGGATCCGCTCCAGGGTGGCCACCACCTCGCGCACGCTGTAGCCGTGGCCGTAGCCCGCGTTGACGGTGAGTGAGGACCCGCCGCCGCGCAGGTGGTCCAGCAGGCGCAGGTGGGCGTCGGCCAGGTCTTCCACGTGGATGTAGTCGCGCACGCCGGTGCCATCGGCGGTGGGAAAGTCGGTGCCGAAGATGGCCAGGTGGTCGCGCAGACCCAGGGCCACCTGGCTGGCCACCTTGATCAGCAGGTGGGCGTCGGGGCTGGACTGGCCGATGCGGCCGTCGGGGTCGCAGCCGGCCACGTTGAAGTAGCGCAGGATGCCGAAGTCCATGGCGCCGGTGGCGGCTAGGTCGCGCAGCATCCACTCGGCCGCCAGCTTGGAGCGCCCGTAGGGGTTGATGGGGGCGAGGGGGGTGTCCTCGGTCACCGGATTCGACGCGGGAATGCCGTAGACCGCCGCGGTGGAGGAGAACAGGAAGCGCCGCACGCCGGCCTCGCGGCAGCATTCCAGCAGGGCGTGGCTGGCGGCGGTGTTGTGGCCGTAGTAGCGCAGGGGCTGGGCCACCGACTCGGGGACCACGGTGCGCGCGGCGAAATGGAGCACTGCGCCGATGCCGTGGCGCTGCAGAAGCCGGCGCACCAGGCGCCGATCGCCCACGTCTCCAACCACCAGCTTGCCGTGGAGCACGGCGTCCTCCCGGCCGGTGGAGAGGTCGTCGAGCACCACCAGGGACTCGCCCCGCTCCCCCAGCTGGCGGACCACATGGCTGCCGATGTAGCCGGCGCCGCCGGTGACCAGGATGGCGTCGTTCACGAAGGGCTCCTTCCGGGGACGCTCACAGGCTCCAATAGCGGGCGGTGCCGGGCAGCATGGCCGGGTCGAGCCGGGACTTGACGTCGGCCACCACGCCTTCCGGCGCCAGGCCGGCCAGCAGGTCGTCCGCTCCCATGGCCAGGTACTCGCGGTGGGGCACGGCCAGGATCAGGGCGTCCATGCCCTGCAGCCCCTGCCACGGCACCAGCGGGAAGCCGTATTCCTCGCGCACCGCCTCGGGGTCGGCGAGGGGGTCGTGCACCAGCGGCTCCACGCCGAACTCGCGGAGCTCGGCGATGATGTCCGGCACCCGGCTGTTGCGGATGTCGGGCACGTCCTCCTTGAAGGTGATGCCCAGCACCCCCACCCGGGCGTCCCGCACCCGCCGTCCCGACTGGATCAGCTGCTTGACCGTGCGCTGGGCCACGATGGCCCCCATGCCGTCGTTGATGTGGCGGCCGGCGAGGATGACCTGCGGGTGGTAGCCGAGGGCCTCGGCCTTGCAGGTGAGGTAGTAGGGATCGACGCCGATGCAGTGGCCGCCCACCAGGCCGGGGGAGAAGGGTAGGAAGTTCCACTTGGTGCCGGCGGCCGCCAGCACCTCGCTGGTGCGGATGCCCATGCGCTCGAAGATCAGGGCCAGCTCGTTCATCAGCGCGATGTTCAGGTCGCGCTGGGTGTTCTCGATGACCTTGGCGGCCTCGGCGGTCCTGATGTCCGGCGCGACATGGATACCGGCCTCGATGATGGCGCCGTAGGCGGCGGTCAGGCGGTCAATGGTGTCGGCATCCTCGCCGGCGACCACCTTCACGATGCGGGTCAGGGTATGCTCGCCGTCGCCCGGGTTGATGCGCTCGGGGGAATAGCCCAGCTTGAAATCGACGCCCTGGCGCAGGCCGGAGGCCTCGGCCAGCCAGGGCCCGCACCGCTCCTCGGTGACGCCGGGGTAGACGGTGGACTCGAACACCACCAGGGCCCCGGGGCGCAGGACAGGGCCCAGGGTCTCGCAGGCCCGCTGCAAGGGGGTCAGGTCCGGCTGCCGGTTGCCGTCGATGGGGGTGGGCACCGTGACCACGAACAGGGTGCACCCGCTCAGATCCTCAGGCCGGTCGGTGAAGGTGATCGGCGCCCCTTCCAGATCGTCGGGGCGGGCCTCGCCGGTGACGTCCCGCCCGCACAGGAGCTCCTCGATACGGCGGGGATTGATGTCGAAGCCGACCGTGTCCGGAAACCGACGCGCAAAGGCCAGGGCCACCGGGAGTCCCACGTATCCCAGCCCGATTACGCCGATCCGCTCGCTCATAGGTTCTCCCCGCCCTTCCGGCCCCTTCGGATGGTGGACGCGAGTGGCCGGCCCGACTGTGAAGTGGCGGAGCGCGGCCGGATCCTCGTTCCCCTACCTTTCTTTGTAGAGAAATGGGGCCCTTTTGGGTAGGGATTTTCATGTAAATTAATCTGACAAAGTTTTTAAAAAACAAAGGGTAAAAACCTTATTTCTGGGGATGAATGAGGAAAAAACGAAAAGGGGGTGGTCCGTGGACGGTGTAAAAATTTCCTACAGGGGGGCGCCCGGCTCGGCATGGGGATAGCCGGGAGCGAAAAAAAGGCGGCCGGGGGGCCGCCTTGGTGACAGACGTGGCGATGCCGGTCAGGCCATGCGACGCCGACGGAATCCGGCCATCACCAAAAGCCCTGCGCCGATCAGGGCCAGGGGCGCCGGTGCCGGCACCTGAACCTGCTCGGTGCTGGCCACGGTGAAATCGTCGAAGGCGAAGTAGTCCGTGCCGCTGGCGGTGTTGCCGAAGCTCACGCTGGTCCAGGTGTTGGCCGGATCGATCACGCCCCAGAACAGCACGCTGCCGCCGGGACCGTTGATGGTGTTGGGGATGGTGAAGGTCTGGCTGAGGCCGCCCGAGGTGGTGGCCGTGACCCGGCCCCCGAAATCCCCGATGTCGATGCCGTAGAAGCCGAAGGCGGCCACCGGATTGTCGAAGGTGAGGCCGAAGGTGCTGGTGGCCTCCCAGAAGCGCTCGTCGTTATCCGCGTCCCCGGTGACGCCGTAACGACCCACGCCGTTGGTCACGCCGTCGGCCAGGGCGACGACATTGCCGCTGCCAGTGATGGTCGCTGTGGTCCCGGCGCCGGGAAAACTGATCG
Organism: Gammaproteobacteria bacterium; assembly: GCA_035267605.1. Taxonomy (GTDB): domain Bacteria; phylum Pseudomonadota; class Gammaproteobacteria; order Thiohalorhabdales; family Thiohalorhabdaceae; genus Thiohalorhabdus. The sequence continues at coordinate 5,709 of DATFLO010000046.1, read as the reverse complement.
GCAGGGGGGCGCCGGTGCCGTCGGCGATGCCCTCGAAGGTCTCCACCCCGGGGTTGATGAGGCTGGACAGGAAGTCGGCCTGGGCCGCGTCCGCGTTCGGGGTTGCGGGAAGGACGGTGCCTTCCCCCAGCCCGAGATCCTCACCGAAGTAGGTGATGGGTGTGGCGTTGGCCGCGAAAGGGGCCATGGCCAGCGCGGCCATGGCCACAAGGGGCGTTTTCCAATTCATGATGCCCTCCTGGGGAGTTGGGCCGGACCGGGGTCCGGCAAGGGTCTGCTCCCCAGTACTAAGGCAGCATGTGTGCCAACGGGAAAAGTGAAAGAATATCAGAGGGTTGGGGTGGTATCCCCGGGCCTGCCGGGGAAAATGTCAAGCTTTCCGACCCCTGTCCCCGGGGGCCGGCCGGGCCGGCGCCCAGGGAATGCGCCGGGAACGCCGGTAGCGGATGGTCCCGGCGGGGCCGGGACCGTTGTCAAGGCCCCGGACGTTGGGCCGGGATCGGGGCGCAGGCCGGGTCAGGGCAGAGCGATGGCGACAGCCAGACCGCCGAGATCCTCCGAGACCCCAAAGGTTATCCGGCCGCTGTAACTGGCCACGATGTCGCCGACGATGGCCAGCCCAAGGCCGTGACCTTCGGCGCTTTCGTCGAGGCGGGTTCCCCGATGGGTCAGGGCCTGCCGGCGCTCCGCGGAGACGCCCGGGCCGTCGTCCTCCACCGTCAGCCGCAGGCCGTCGCCCAGGGCCGCGCACACGCGAACCTCGGAGGCGGCCCACTTGCAGGCGTTGTCCAGCAGGTTGCCCACCAGCTCCAGCAGGTCCTCGCGGTCGCCGAAGGCGGTGCCCGGCTCCGGTCCGTGGTAGTGGATGGTCAGGGCGCGGTCGGCGTGGATGCGCTCCAGAACCCGGATCAGGGCCGGGATCTCGCGTCCCGGGTCGAAGCGCTGGCCGGGGGGGCCGGCCGCCAGGCGGGCGCGCTTGAGCTCGCGGTCGATGCGGGCCTGGATCTGCCGCGCCGGTTCCAGCAGGCGGTCCCGGCGCGCGGGCTCCAGGTGCGGCTCTTCGGCAGCCTGGAACAGCCGGGTGAGGGGGGTCTTGAGGGCGTGGGCGAGGTTGCCCAGGGCGTTGCGGGAGCGCTCCAGGCGCTCGTCGAGGACAGCAAGGAGGTGGTTGAGCTCCGCCACCAGCGGGCGGATCTCCCCGGGCACATCCCCGGACAGCTTGTCCCGCTCGCCGCGCTCCAGGGCCGCGATCTCGGCCCGCACCCGCTTCAGCGGTCGCAGCCCCATGGCCACCAGCAGCCACTGCAGCACCAGCAGGGCCGCCGCCACTGCCACCGAGACCAGGCCGTAGCGCCACTGGAAGGCGCGCAGGTCCGAGCGCAGGGGCGAGAGGTCCTCGGCCACGGCGATGCGCACCGTGTGCCCCTGCTTGCGGAAGGCGGCCACCCGCACCAGCAGCGGCTGCTGCTGGGGACCTTCCGCGTTTAGCCGACGGACCTTGCCCACCGCCACCGCCGGCATGGGCAGGTCGGCATCCCATAGCGAGCGCGAGCGCAGGCTCTGATCGCCGATGCGGACGCGGTAGTAGTGCCCCGAATAGGGCCGCTGGTAGATGGCGTCGGGGTGGCTCAGGGCGGGCCCCGCCGGTCCCCAGGTCAGGGCGGCGAGCAGGCTTTCGGTGTCGTGGCGCAGGCGGCTGGCCACGTAGTCCTCGGCGGTGTCGCGGATGGCGCCGCTGACCAGCCAGTACTGCAGGCCCAGGAGCAGCAGCAAAGCCAGCGACAGGCCCAGGGCGAGTCGGGTCTTGAGGGAGGTCACGGCGGCGTCACCAGCTCGTAGCCCTGGCCGCGCCGGGTGCGGATGCGCTCGGCGCCGATCTTGCGGCGCAGGCGCCGGATGTAGACCTCGAGCACGTTGCTGTCGCGATCGGCGTCGTACTCGTAGACGTGCTCGGTCAGCGCGGTCTTGGACAGCACCCGGCCGGGGTTGAGCATGAGGTAGCGCAGCAGCCGGAACTCGGTGGCGGTGAGGTCGTGCTCGGCGCCGTCGGGGGTGGCGACCACCTGGCGGCCCTCGTCCAGGGCCAGCCCGGCCGCCCGCAGCGGACCGCCGCTGCGGCCGTGCCGGCGCCGCAGGAGGGCGGTGAGGCGGGCGAGCAGCTCGGGCATGTGGAAGGGCTTGCCGAGATAGTCGTCGGCCCCGGCCTCGAAGCCCTCCACGCGCTCGTACCAGGCGTTGCGGGCGGTGAGGATGAGCACGGGCAGCTCCACGCCCGCCTGCCGCCAGCCCCGCAGGACCTCCAATCCCGTCCGGCCCGGCAGCCCCAGGTCCAGGATCACCGCGTCGTAGGGCTCCTCCCGCCCCAGGTAGGCGGCCTCGTCGCCCTCGCCGGTGACGTCGGCGGCGTATCCGGCGTCGCGCAGGGCGGACCGGACCTGCCCGGCCAGCTCGGCGTCGTCCTCCACCACCAGCACGCGCATCAGTGGTGCTCCGCCTCCTCGTCGGGGCCCGGCACCGGATCCCCGGTGCGGGCGTCGAAGTACAGCTCGCGCACCACGCCGTCGGCGTCGATGAGCTCCACCTCGTAGATCAGGCGCTGCCGATGGCGCTTGAGCTCCGCCTCCACCAGCCGGCTATCGGGATAGCGCTGCTTGGCCCGCTCCACGATGGCGGCCAGGGAGCGGATCTCGCCGCTGCGGTAGAGCTGGCGGACCTCCGGGATGCCCTCTTCGGCCCCGGCCGGGCTCGCTGCGACGGTGATCACCGCGGGCGAGCCGACCAGCACGGTGTAGACGAACATGGTCCGCATGCGCCGGCTCATCGGGGGTCTTCGGCGTCGGTCGCGCGCTTGCGGCCGGTGACCATGCTGCGGGCCAGGTTCTGGCGCTCGCGCAGGCTGGTGAGCACCACCCCGCCCACGTGCAGGATGACCAGGAACAGGGTGAAGTTGGCGAAGAATTCGTGCACCTCCTCCAGGGCCTCCTCCTCGTGCTCGCCTTCCTCGCCGGCTTCGCCGCGCTCGCCGAATTCCTCGTCGGCGCGGGCGGTGGCGATCAGCGACGGGCCGGCGGCGGGTTCGGCCGGGGCGGCGGCGTACCAGCCGGCCAGCGGTCCGGCCTTGTCCTCGGACCCGTAGAGCATGAGTCCGGTGGTCACGGTGGCGGCCAGCGAGGCCAGCAGCAGCACGATCATGGCGCCGCCGGCGGGGTTGTGGCCGAGGTAGTGGCGCTCGCGGCCGCGCACCAGGTCGCCCAGGTAGGCCATGAGCCGGGCCGGCGACGGCACGAAGTCCGAAAAGCGGGCGTAGCGGGGTCCGACGAAGCCCCACAGGAGCCGGATCAGGACCAGGGCGCCCACCAGGTAGCCGGCCCAGACATGGATCGCCAGGGGCTCCTCGACCACGAAATAGGCCACGAAGAAGGCCGCGGCAAGCAGCCAGTGCGAGATGCGCACCCACGGATCCCAGACACGGACCTCGCGGGACGGGGAGGGGTTGGGGCTCGCCATGGGACGTCTCTCCCGGGTGGGGTGGATGGTCCCGGGAAGGCTAGGGCAGGCAACTGAAACGGGCCTGAAAATGCTCAGACCTCGGCCACCATCACCTGATTGCGGCCGCGGCGCTTGCCTTCATGGAGGATGGTCTCCACCCGGTCCACCAGGTCGTTGTAGGAATCCCCGGCCCGGTAAGCGGTCACGCCGATGGTGGACGGGAGCAGGGCCACGGGATCGAAGTCGTGGCCGTCGATCAGCGCGTGCAGGTTGTGGGCCAGGGTGACGGCGCCTGCCAGCTCCGTGTCCGGGGCCAGCACCATGATCTGGTCGCCGCCCCAGCGCCCGAGGAAGTCGGTGGCCCGCTTGTTGGCCTCGATGAGCGCCGCCAGGTCCTGCAGCACCCGGTCGCCGGTGTCGCGCCCGTAGTGGCCCATGACATGCTGGAAGTGGTCGAGGTCGATGAGCACCAGCGACAGCGGGTTGCCGTAGCGCCGCGTGCGCTCCAGCTCCCATTGCAGCTGGCGCTCGGTGGCGCCCCGGTTCCAGGCGCCGGTGAGGGCGTCCCGCGTGGCCTGCTCCTGCAGCTCGGCCTCGAGGGCCTGGCGCTCGGTGATATCCACGCCCAGGGCCGCCACGAAGCCGCGCTCGCCCAGGCCCACCGGCGCGACCGAGAGCCGGAAGGGGATGCCCTCGCCCGCGGTGGTCTGCAGGCGCGCCTCGAGCTCGCCGCCGGCCCCTGCCACCGCGCCCTCCAGGAGGGCCCGCACCGGCTCGCGGTCGGCCTCCACGAACAGCTCCGGGGCGGGCAGGCCGGCAAGGTCCAGCGCCGGACGCCCCGCCTGCCGGCTGAGGTTGGTGTTCCAGCGGGTCAGCTCGAGGCCGGAACCGGCCAACAGGAAGATGCCGGGCAGGCTGCCGAGGATGGCCTCGTTCAGCCCCGTCTCGCGGCGCAGGCGCTCGATCAGGCTGTGGCGGGCCGAGAGGTCGTTGACGAAGGCGAACAGGGCCGGGATGCCGGTGCTGGGATCGGGCATGATCACCATGCGCAGTCCCACCGGCACGATGCCGCCGTCGCGGCGCTGCAGGCGGGTCTCGAAGGCGCGCGGCTCGCCTTCCTCCAGACGGTTGAGGTGGCCGCGCAGGCGGTCGCGCTCGCCCGGCTCGGCGAAATCGGGCAGGGGCCGATCCAGCATCTCGTCGCGGCGGTAGCCGAGGAGGTCCAGCAGGACCTGATTGACGTCGGCGGTGCCGCCGTCGCCGCCGCCCATCCAGAAGCCCTCCTCCAGGCTGCCGATCAGGCTGCGGTAGCGTTCCTCGCTCTCGCGCAGGGCGCGCTCCAGGCCCCGCTGGCGGATGGCGGGATTGATCACCAGCTGCAGGGTGGGGCTGGCCCGCTCGCCGAGCAGGGCCAGGGAGGCCTCCACCTCCACCGGCCGATGGTCGGCGTCCAGCAGGCGCAGGCGGCTGTCGGCGCGGCCGCTCTCGGTGGCCCGGCCGAGCAGCTGCCCCATGCGCTCGCGGTCCTCGCCGTAGATCACCGAGGCCATCATCAGCCCCTGCAGGTCGTCGGCGTGGCCGCGGTTGAGCAGGGCGGCGGCCGCGGGGTTGGCGTAATCCAGGCGCTGGCCCCGGAAGACCAGGACGCCGTAGGGCAGGGCGTCCATGAGCGAGGGACACAGTCCCTGGCGGGCGGGTGGCTCGGGCTCGCCGACGGCTTCGCCGAGCACCAGTACCCACCCGTGGTCGGGATCTCCCGTCTGCACCAGCCGCAGCGAGAGCTCCGGCCCCGGCCCGCCGCCGGCCTGGAGAGGCGCGGTCATCTCCGCGGCCCCCGATTCGCGGGCCTGCCTCAGACGGCTGCGGAAGGACCGCTTCTTGCCGCCGCGGAAGAGGTCGGCAGCGGCCGTTCCCGCCAGCCGCTCGACGTCGCCGCCGAGAACCTCGGCCGTCGCCGGGTTCCAGTCCCGGACGCAGTCGTCCGGGCCCACCAGCACGGCCGGGCCGGTGGCGGCGGCCAGCAGCTGGGCGGCGGCCGGAGGCGGGGAGGCGGGATCGGGCGCGCTGGGGCTCATGGGCGGGGTTGGGCTCCGGGAGGCGAGTGCTGGAAACCGCTGGCGTATTCCCCGGATTGTCCCCCAACCGACCGGGATATAGAAGGGCCGGGGGGGGGGCGGAACCCGGGCGGGTGCGCAGGCCTCCAAGCCTGGAACGAGTCAC
>DATFLO010000045.1:0-9919 GCA_035267605.1 Gammaproteobacteria bacterium | reverse complement strand
CCTGGAACGACCAGCGCGATGTCTGGTATCACGACGCCATGAGCAATGCCAGTGCCGACTGCGAGCCGGTCGAGATGGATGCCGAGGACCCGCTCTTTATTCTCTATACCTCGGGTTCAACCGGCAAACCCAAGGGTGTATTGCATACCACCGCCGGCTATCTGCTTTTTTGTGCCATCACGCACAGGTATGTGTTTGATTACCAGGAAGGCGAGGTCTACTGGTGTACCGCCGACGTGGGCTGGATCACCGGCCACACCTACATCGCCTACGGCCCCACCGCCGTCGGCGGCACCCAGGTGATGTACGAGGGCGCGCCCATGGTGCCCGAGCCCGACCGGCTGTGGGCCATCGCCGAGCGCACCGGCACCACCGTGTTCTACACCGCGCCCACGGCCATCCGCGCGCTCATGAAGCAGGGCGACCAGTGGCCGGCCAAGCACGACCTGTCCCGGCTGCGCCTGCTCGGCACGGTGGGCGAGCCCATCAACCCGGCCGCCTGGATGTGGTACCACGAGCACATCGGCGGCAGCCGCTGCCCGGTGGTGGACACCTGGTGGCAGACCGAGACCGGCGCCAACATGATCGCGCCGCTGCCCGGCGCCACGCCGCTCAAGCCCGGCTCCTGCACCCTGCCGCTGCCCGGCATCATGGCCGATGTGGTGGACGAGGACGGCAACACGGTGGAGGCCGGCTCCCACCACGGCGGCCTGCTGGTGGTGCGCAAGCCGTGGCCGTTCATGCTGCGCACGGTGTGGGGCGACGACCAGCGCTACATCGACACCTACTACGGCCACTTCCACGGCCAGCACCTGTACCTGGCCGGCGACTCGGCCACCCGCGATTCCGACGGCTACTTCTGGATCCTCGGCCGCATCGACGACGTCATCAACGTCTCCGGCCACCGCCTCGGCACCATGGAGGTGGAGTCGGCGCTGGTGTCCCACGAAAAGGTGGCCGAGGCCGCCGTGGTGGGACGCCCCGACGAGGTGAAGGGCAGCTCCATCTTCGCCTTCGTCATCCTCAAGGGCCGGCGCCAGGACGAGAACCTGGACCAGCTGCGCCAGGACCTGCGCGCCCACGTCACCGACGAGATCGGCGCCATCGCCAAGCCCGACGAGATCCGCTTCGCCGACGGCCTGCCCAAGACCCGCTCGGGCAAGATCATGCGCCGCCTGCTGCGCACCATCGCCTCCGGCGACGAGATCACCCAGGACACCTCCACCCTCGAGGACGAGGCGGTCATCCGCCAGCTGCAGGGCAGGGAGTAGGAAAGCCGCCCGCGGCGAAAGAAGGCCCCGGCCATGCGGCCGGGGCCTTGCTCGTTCGGGCCGCCTGCAGGAGCGGCGGACCCCGCCGCGAAGCCGTTATCGCCGTCTCCGCGTGCCCTCGTTCGGCGGCTCGGGCCGCCACGGAGGTTGCTTCGTCGCTTCGCTCCTCGCAATGACCGGGGCGATTGAGGGGGACGTGCCTACCCGCCGTCATCGCGAGTCCCGCCACTAAGCCCCGGCGGTGTCGAGCCGACGGCCCCGCTCCCGGGAAGGCTTAGTGGCGGGACGCGGCGATCTCCCCAAGGGGCTCCCGGCCCGGAGGTTGCTTCGCTGCGCTCGCAATGACGGCCGACGGCGTTCGCCGATGCAGGAGCGGCGGACCCCGCCGCGAAGCCGTTCCCGCCGTTTCCGCGTACCCTCGTTCGGCGCCGCGGGCCTCCACGGAGGTTGCTTCGTCGCTTCGCTCCTCGCAATGACCGGGGCGATTGAGGGGAGCGCCCTACCCCAGCCTGGCCCCGCGCAGGCGGTTCAGGGCCGCCATGGCCTCGAACACCCGCGGCCGCGCCAGGTCGCCGTCGGGCTTGTCGAACAGGCGGTGCCACTCGGCCCCTTCCAGGCGCTCGCGCAGCCAGGCGGGGGGATCGTCGAGGCGGCCGCCGGCCTCGTGCATCTTGGCCATGAGGTTGGCGATGGCGCGCACCTGGGAGGGGTCGGCGACCTGCTCCACGGCGCGCAGGTCGATGTCGGCGCGGCCGAACACCATATGGTCGGGGCCCTTGGCCTGCAGCTTGCGCTTGCCCTTCTTGACCGTGGGGTCCACCGAGGCGGTGTCCAGCGCGCGCACCCGCGGCCGCTCCAGGTCGCTGTCGTGCTCCTCGCGGCGGCCGGTGACGTGGCTGGCGGCGATCCCGTGGGCGGCCTCGGTGACGTCGTGGGGGACGTAGTCCTGCATCTGGATGACGCTGTCGGCGCAGTCGAAGTAGTCGCCGGAGCCGCCCATGACCAGCACCGTGGACACCCCCAGGCGGTCGCGCAGCTGGCGGATGCGGTCGACGAAGGGGGTGATGGGCTCGTTGGCCTTGGCCACCAGGGCCTGCATGCGCTCGTCGCGGATCATGAAGTTGGTGGCCGAGGTGTCCTCATCCACCAGCAGCGCGGTGGCGCCGGCCTCCAGCGCCTCCTGCAGGGCGGCGGCCTGCGAGGTGGAGCCGGAGGCCAGGTCGGTGGCGAAGCCGGTGGTGGACTTGCCGAAGGGCAGGTGGTTGATGAACGGCGACAGGTCCACGCCGGACACGGCGCGGCCGTCCTCGGCGCGCACCTTGACCGCGGCGTCGTCGGTGACGATGCGCTCGCGGCCGTCCCCGGGGACGTGATCAAAGACCCCGGTCTCCAGGGCATTGAGCAGGGTGGATTTGCCGTGGAAGCCGCCGCCGACGATCAGGGTGATGCCCTCGGCCACGCCCAGGCCGGTGACGGTGCCGGCATTGGGCGCCTCCAGCGAGACCCGCAGCGACGCCGGCGTCTGCCACGGGATGGCGTCCTGCAAGGGCCGGTCGTCCACCCCGGAGCGCCGGGGCAGCACCGCGCCCTCGCCGACGAAGGCCACCAGCCCGCGCCCTTTAAGGGCTTCACGCAGGGCCGCCTGGTCCTCCACCGCCGCGCAGTGGCGCTCCAGGTGGTCCAGGTCGAGGCGGGCGGCCTCGGCGGCGTCGGCCACGATCTCCGGCAGCCGCCGGCACAGCAGCTCGGCGGCCTGGCGTCCCAGGATCTTGCGCCCGGCCGCGGGCAGGCTGACGGTGAAGCGCAGCTCGACGCCCGCGTCGGTGAACAGGCAGGCGGTGCGGTCGAGCACGGTCTGGCGGCCGGCGTCGATGGCCACGTCCGACTCTTCGCGGGCGCGCCGGCGGAAGCAGCGCGCCAGGAAGTCGCGGGCGGCCCGCGAGCGGGACGGCGAGGCGTGCACCGCCTCGGGCAGGTCGGCCACCGCCCACGGCACCACCGCGCGCGCCCGCGACGGCGCGGCGAAGGGATCCGCCTGGACGTGGTCCACGTGCAGCCGGAAGCGCTCGTAGTCGAACGCCCCCTGGATGTCCTTGTAGGCCTTGTAGCCCTTGCCGTCGATGCGCTGGAGGGTGTCCTCGAGGCGTTTGCGGTCGGCCATCAGCTCTCCGTCCCGGTCGGGTTTGTGGGTTTTTCCAGGCCGCTGAAGAACGTCGCGCGGAAGGCCGGCTGCAAGGCGCACACGGCGCAGGGACTGAGGCATATCCCCTAGATAGGTGAAGGAGCGAGCAGTGCGCAACGCAGCAGATGGCCTCCACAGCAGTTCTTCAGCGGCCGGTAAGCGGCCACTCGCCAACGATGGTGTAGCTTGCCCCGCCCGGCCCCAGCTCCGAGGCCACCAGCACGAAGCGCGCCACCGGCCATGCCAGCGGTTCGATGGCGACGCGCCCGGGCATCTTCGCCACCTTCCGGGCCAGGGTGACGTGGGCCCGGAACGGCCGCCGCTCGCGCTCGAAGCCGCAGTCCGCCGCCAGCGCCTCGCCGAGGTCGGCGGCCAGGGCCTCCACTGCCGGCGGCTGGCTGTCGGGTCCCGCCCACAGCAGGCCGCGCCGGGACCAGTAGCCCAGGCGGTCGATGCTCAGGGTGAAGGGGGCGGCGCTCACCCGGCCCGCCGCCGCCTCGGCGCAGGCACGCGCTTGCGCGTCCACCTCGCCCAGAAAGGCCAGCGTGGCGTGCAGGTTCCCGGCGGCCACCCGCCTGGCCCGGCGCTCGCCGAGGGCCTCGCGGGCGCGCTCGGCGAGGGCGGCCTGCAGCTCGGGGTCGGGCCACAGGGCGAAGAACAGTCGCTGCTTTCCGGGGTTTTCGGCCATGGGGGATGGTGGGGGGTGGGGAGGTGGCTTTCAACAGCCTACCGGGAGGCGGACGGGCGGTGAAACCTGGCGGGCGGCCAGGGATCTAAGTTAGCATTCCCTTATATGTTTTCCAGGCCAACGCGCACCAACGGGCCGCGCCCATGAACTTCCCCGACGGACTGCTCCCCACCGACTGGGCCATCGCCGCCCACTTCCTGCTCGCCCCCCTGCTGGTGGGGCTGTTCCGGGCCACGCCCTGGACCCACCTGCGCCGCCGGCCGGATGTGCTCGGGGTGTTCCTGCTGTTTTTGGGCGGCGTGGTGTTCCTGTGGACCGCGCGCGCCGGGCTGCCCCAGAACCCGGGGCTGAACCTGCACCTGCTCGGCGCCACCGTGCTGACCCTGGCCTTCGGCTGGCCGCTGGCCCTGCTGGGCATGCTGCTGGCCCTGCTCGCGGTCACCGGACTGGGCCTGTCCGGCTGGCACGCCTTCTCCCTCAACGCCCTGGTGATGGTGGTGGTGCCGGTGGCGGTGGCCGCCGTCATCCACGAGGTGGTGCACCGCAAGCTGCCCAACCACCCGTTCATCTACATCTTCGTCAGCGCCTTTCTGGGCGGCGCCCTGACCATGGCCGGCCTGGCCCTGGCCTCCAGCGGCGTGCTGCTGGCCTCCGGCACCTACGGCTTCGACGAGCTGGTGCGCGAGTACCTGCGCTACATCCCCCTGCTCATGTTCCCCGAGGCCTTCGTCTCCGGCGGCATCCTGGCCATCCTGGTGGTGTACAAGCCGGAGTGGGTGGCCACCTTCGACGACGAGACCTACATCCAGGGCAAATGATCCCGCCGGGGTCTTTGCGAGCGCAGCGAGGCAACCTCCGGGCCGGGAGCCCCTTCGGGAGATCGCCGCGTCCCGCCACTAAGCCTTCCCGGGAGCGGAGCCGCCGGCTCGACACCGCCGAGGCTTAGTGGCGGGACTCGCGATGACGCCAGGTAGGCACGTCCTTCTCAACCGCCCCCGTCATTGCGAGGAGCGAAGCGACGAAGCAACCTCCGTGGCCGCCCGAGCCGCCGAACGAGGGCACGCGGAGACGGCGGAGAACGGCTTCGCGGCGGGGACCGCTGCTCCTGCATCGGCGAACGCCGTCGGCCGTCATTGCGAGCGCAGCGAAGCAATCTCCGGGCCGGGAGCCCCTTCGGGAGATCGCCGCGTCCCGCCACTAAGCCTTCCCGGGAGCGGGGCCGTCGGCTCGACACCGCCGGGGCTTGGTGGCGGGACCCGCGATGACGGCGGGTAGGCACGTCCCCCTCAATCGCCCCGGTCATTGCGAGGAGCGCAGCGACGAAGCAACCTCCGGGGAGGCCCGAGCCGCCGAACGAGGGCACGCGGAGACGGCGGGGACGGCATCGCGGCGCGGGACCGCCGCTCCTGCATCGGCCGGTTCAGGTTCAGCCCGCCTTCGACCGGGAGGTGGGCGCCTCCTCCAGCGGCATGGGCTGGAGCGGCTTCTCCTGCGGCTCGGGCTGGAGGGTGGCGTGCTCGATGTGGAACTCGTCGCGCAGCACGGCGTGCAGGCGGTCGAGCAGGGTGGGCCAGTCGCGCAGGTCGGTGACCACCACGTGGGCGGACAGGGCGGTCATGCCCGAGTCGGGGACCCAGATGTGGAGGTCGTGGACGGACTGGACGCCGTCCTCGGCGGCCAGGCGCTCGCCCACCTCGGGCAGGTCGAGGTGGGCGGGGACGCCTTCAAGCAGTACATGAACGCCGTCGCGCAGCAGGTTGACGCTGGCGAGCAGGATCAGGGCGCAGATCACCAGGGACAGGATGGGGTCGGCCTGCATCCAGCCGGTCAGCAGGATCACCGCGCCGGAGGCGACGGCCGCCACCGAGCCTAGCAGGTCGCCCAGGACGTGCAGCAGCGCGCCGCGCACGTTGAGGCCGTCGCCGCCGTGCAGCAGCCAGGCGGCGCCCAGGTTGACCAGCAGGCCCAGGCCCCCGATCACCAGCACCGCGATGCCGTGCACCGGCTCCGGCTGCAGCAGCCGGCCCACCGCGGCCCAGGCGATGCCGGCGACGATGGCCAGCATGAACACGCCGTTGACCAGCGCCGCCAGCACCTCCAGCCGGCCCAGACCGTAGGAGTGGCGGTCGCTCGGCGGCCGCCGGGCCATGTAGGAGGCGAACGCCGCCAGGCCCAGGGCGGTGGTGTCGGTGAGCATGTGCCCGGCATCGCCGAGCAGGGCCAGGGAGCCGGCCAGCCAGCCGCCCACCGCCTCCACCCCGGCGAAGCCCAGGGTCAGCAGCAGGGCCAGGGTCAGGCGCCGCTCGTTGGTGGCCCCGTGGTCGTGCCCGTGGCTGTGGTCATGGCTATGGCTGTGGTCGTGGGCCAATCCGGATCCCTGCCGCGGCGGGCTACTCGGTGACGACGTCCTTGTCGCGCGGGCGGAAGGCCACGCCCAGCTCGTCCTCGGCCAGGCGGCGGCAGGCCTCGATGTCCACCCCCTCGATGCCCGCCACCGCGGTGGCGGTCACCTCCGGGACGTGCTCGCGCACCTTGCGCAGGAAGTCGACGACGTGGTCGAAGGCGTCCGGCCAGGGCGGCCGGCAGATGCGGTTGTAGGTCTCGGCGTCGGCGGCGTTGAGCGACACCGACACGTGGTCGACGCGGCCTGCCAGCTGCGGCGTGATGTCGCGGCGGTAGACGCGGTTGGCGAGGCCGTCGGTGACCAGGCGCACGCGCTTGCCGTGGCGCTTGATGAACTCGGCCAGCTCCAGCAGCGTCGGCAGCCGCAGGGTGGGCTCGCCGAAGCCGGAGAACACCACCTCATCGAAGCCGTCGATCTCCTCGCGCAGCGCCTTGCGGATGTCGGTGGCCGAGGGCTGGCGCTCCAGGCTCAGGTCCATGTCCGCCACGTACGGCCCCGGGCCCGCGTTCTTGAAGCAGAACTCGCACTTGAGGCTGCAGCCGTTGGTGAGGTTGACGTACAGCCGCTTGCCGAGGGGATAGACGAGGCGCCCCGGGGGCGGCTTGGCGGACTGGGCCACGACGAGCCATCCTGAGCCATCCGGTTGATCGGACCCTTATTCTCCTGCCGGCCGTTGACCCCCGTCAATTCCCGACCGGCGCGCTCGCGCTAGGTTGAGCGGGCAATGCCCGTCCCCACCGCTCAACCACGGAGGCCGAGCCCATGAGCGCATGCCGCGACACCGTCACCGGCTTCTTCCAGGACGACCACCGCCGCCTCGACGACGTCTTCGAGCGCTACCGGCGCGAGCGCATGGTCCCCGACGGCGAGCCCCTGGCCGCCTTCGGCCAGTTCGCCGACGGCCTGCGCCGGCACATCGCCTGGGAGGAGGACCACCTGTTCCCGCTGTGCGAGGAGCGCACCGGCATGGCCCTGGCCGGCCCCACCGAGGTCATGCGCCGCGAGCACCGGGAGATCGAGCGCCTGCTCGACGGCCTGGCCGAGAGCCTGGGGCGCGGCATCCGCGCCGGTCTCGACGAGGCCGAGGACCGCCTCGCCGACATGCTCGGCCGCCACAACGTCAAGGAGGAGCAGGTGCTCTATCCCGGCATCGACGGCCTGCTCGACGGCGAGGAGTGCCGGCGCCTGTTCGCGCGCATCCGGGGGGAGTGAGGGGGCGGCCGTGCCCTTCCCGGCGAGACCCCGTTCGGCGGTTCGGGCCTCCCCGGAGGTTGCTTCGTCGCTACGCTCCTCGCAACGACGGGGGCGTTGCAGGAGCGGCGGTCCCCGCCGCCATGCCGTCCCGACCGTCTTTGCGAGTCCCGCCACCAAGCCCCGATGGTTTCGAGCCGATGGCCCTGCTCCCGGAAAGGCTTGGTGGCGGGACGCGGCAACCTCCGTCGGGGCCGTAGTACGCGATCGAAGCCTCCCGGGAGGTTGCTTCGTCGCTTCGCTCCTCGCAATGACGGGGGCGGTGGAGGGGCGGTCGTCCCTGCCTGCCGTCGTTAGGAGCGGCGGTCCCCGCCGCGACCGCCCCGGCCCGAGGTGAGCCCGCCGGGCCAACCCTGGTACCCTTGTCCGCAACTGGGCCGCGAACGGAGGCGACCGCGGGCATGGGCTGGCGCATCGGCGTGGACATCGGCGGGACGTTTACCGACGTGGTGGCGGTGGAGCCCGCCAGCCACCGGCGCGTCGACCGCAAGGTGCTGACCACCCCGGCCGACCCCATCGAGGGCGTGCTCGCCGGCATCCGCGGCCTGGCCGAGGACGGCGTGGAGCTGGCCGCGGCGGAGGCGGTGGTGCACGCCACCACCCTCATCACCAACGCCCTCATCGAGCGCAAGGGCGCGCCCACCGCGCTGATCACCAACGCCGGCTTCGCCGACCTGCCCGACATCGGCGACGAGGGCCGCTACGACCTCTACGACCTCGCCTTGCGCAAGCCGGAACCGCTGGTGCCGCGCGCGCGGCGCTTCGAGGTGAGCGGCCGGCTGGCGGCCGACGGCGCCGAGATCGAGCCGGTAAACCCGGCCGAGGTGGCCGGCCTCGATCTGTCCGGCGTGGAGGCGGTGGCGGTGTGCCTGCTGCACGCCTACGCGACAGGCGCGCACGAGCAGGCGGTGCGCGACGCCCTGCCGGATGGCATCGACGTGTCGCTGTCCTCGGAGGTGGCGCCGGAGATCCGCGAATACCCGCGCATGACCACCGCGGCGGCCAACGCCTACGTGCTGCCCATCGCCCGCCGCTACCTGACCCGCATGCGCGACGCCCTGTCGGCGGAGGGGCTCACCGCGCCGCTGTACATCGCCCTGTCCCACGAGGGTATCACCACCCCCGAGGACGCCGCCCGCTTCCCCATCCGCATCCTGGAGTCGGGCCCGGCCGCCGGCGCCACCGAGGCGGCGCGCGCCATGCCGGGCACCGACCGCATCCTGTCCTTCGACATCGGCGGCACCACCGCCAAGGCCTGCTACCTCATGGACGGGCGGCCGCTGATCGAGCCGCAGTTCGAGGCCGCCCGCGTCCACCGCCACCAGGCCGGCTCCGGGCTGCCGCTGCTGGTGCCGGTGGTGGACCTGATCGAGATCGGCGCCGGCGGCGGCTCCATCGCCCGCCGCGACCCGCTGGGCCTGATCCAGGCGGGCCCGGACAGCGCCGGCGCCGACCCCGGCCCGGTGTGCTACGGCCGCGGCGGCACCGAGCCCACCGTCACCGACGCCGATCTGGTGCTCGGCCACCTGGACCCCGAGGCCTTCGCCGCCGGCACCATGGCCCTGGACGTGGACGGCGCGCGGGCCGCCCTGGGCCGGCTCGCCGGCGACCCGGCCGAGGCCGCCCGGGCCGTGCGCCAGGCCATCGACGAGGACATGGTGGAGGCCACCCGCATCCACGCCGTGGAGAAGGGCCTGGACCCGGCCGATTTCGCCATGGTCGCCTTCGGCGGCGCCGGTCCGGTGCATGCGGCCGCGGTGGCGCGGCGGCTGGGGGTGTCCACGGTGCTGCTGCCGGTGGGGGCGGGGGTGGCCTCCGCCCACGGCTGCCTGGCCCAGGCCCCGGCCTTCGAGCGCACCCGCTCCTGGCCCGGCGGCCTGGACGATCTGGACCTGGCGCAGGTGGACGCCCTGCTGGCGGAGCTGGAGGCCGACTGCCGGGGGCGCCTGGACCACGCCGGCGCGCGCGAGGTGACGGTGGAGCGCTGGGCCACCCTGCGCTATGCCGGGCAGGGCACCGAGGTGCCGGCGCGCCTGGCCGACGGCCCGCTGGACGCCGGCGACGTGCGCGCGCGCTTCGAGGCCGCCTACGCCGAGCTGTTCGGGCGCACCGCTCCCGGCAAT
>DATFLO010000044.1:0-2839 GCA_035267605.1 Gammaproteobacteria bacterium | reverse complement strand
CCCCTGGGGCTCGGTGCTGACCGCCCTCGGCATCGGCTTCATCCTGGCCAAGCTCATGGACACGGGAGGCCGGCGCTGAATTCCCTGGCCGAGCTGCTGATCGCCTTCACCGACCTGCTCGAGGCCGAAGCCCGGGCGCTGCGCCGGGGCACCGTCAAGACCGCCTCCGGCGTGGCCCTGGCGGGTTTGGCCGCGCTGTCCGCGGCGGTGGGGCTGGGCTTCCTGCTGTGGGCCCTGTTCGCCGCCATGGCGGCCACGGTGGGCATGGCTGGGGCCGCCGGGATCACCGGCACGGCGGGCCTGATCGTGGCGGGGGTGCTGGCGTGGATCGCCGGCCGGATCAGCCGCTGACCCCGGTCGAGGCCAAGGCCCGCCTGCGTCGCGCCGCAGGCCGGGTGGGGTGGGCGCCGTGGGTCCGGCGCCACCCGCGCACGGCGCTGCTGGGCGGGTTCGCCGCCGGCTTCCTGGCCGGCTCCCTGTCCCCGCGCGGGCGCCGACGGGCGGCCTGGCTCCTGGAGGAGGCCGCCCTCGCCGGGCTGCGGCTGTTTGTCGGCGGGGACCGCCGGGATAGCTAGCGGTCCAGGCGCTTGTACTTGGGCCGGTGGGGCTGGGTGTCGCCCAGGCGCCGCTTGCGGTCGGCCTCGTACTCGCTGTAGCTGCCCTCCATGAACACCACCTGGCCGTCCTCCTCGAAGGCCATGGTGTGGGTGGAGACGCGGTCGAGGAACCAGCGGTCGTGGGACACCACCACGGCGCTGCCGGGGAAGTCGAGCAGGGCCTGCTCGAGGGCGCGCAGGGTCTCCACATCGAGGTCGTTGGTGGGCTCGTCCAGCAGCAGGACGTTGCCGCCCTTCTGCAGCAGCTTGGCCAGGTGCACGCGGTTGCGCTCGCCGCCGGAGAGCTCGCCCACCCGCTTCTGCTGGTCCTGGCCCGAGAAGTTGAAGCGCGACACGTAGGCGCGCGAATTGACCTCCCAGTTGCCCACCTGCAGGTGGTCGGCGCCGCCGGAGATCTCCTCCCACACCGTCTTGTCGCCGTCGAGGCTGTCCCGCGACTGGTCCACGTAGGCCAGATCCACGGTGTCGCCGAGCTCGATGGTGCCGCCGTCCGGGCTCTCCTCGCCGGTGATCATGCGCAGCAGGGTGGTCTTGCCGGCGCCGTTGGGGCCGATGACGCCGACGATGGCGCCGGAGGGGATGAGGAAGGACAGGCCCTGATACAGCTCGCGGTCGCGGAACTGCTTGGACAGGTTCTCGGCCTCCACCACCTTGTCGCCCAGGCGCGGCCCCGGCGGAATGTAGATCTCGTTGGTCTGGGCGCGCTCCTGGTACTCAGGCTGAGCCAGCTCATCCAACCGCTTGAGGCGGGCCTTGTTCTTGGACTGGCGCCCCTTGGGATTGGACTGGGCCCAGTCGAGCTCCTCCTTCATGGCCTTCTGGCGGGCGCTCTCGGCCTTCTGCTCCTGCTCCAGGCGCTTCTCCTTGTATTCCAGCCAGGCCGAGTAGTTGCCCTCGAAGGGGTAGCCGTGGCCGCGGTCGAGCTCCAGGATCCAGCCGGCGACGTTGTCCAGGAAGTAGCGGTCGTGGGTCACCGCCACCACGGTGCCGGTGAACTCGCCCAGGTAGCGCTCCAGCCACTCCACCGACTCGGCGTCGAGGTGGTTGGTGGGCTCGTCCAGGATCAGCATGTCCGGCTCGGCCAGCAGCGTGCGGGCCAGGGCCACGCGCCGGCGCTCGCCGCCGGAGAGGTTGTCCACGCCGGCGTCCCAGTCGGGCAGGCGCAGGGCGTCGGCCGCCACCTCCAGCTTGCGGTCCAGGTCCCAGGCGCCGGCGGCGTCGATCTGCTGCTGCAGCTCGCCCTGCTCGGCGATCAGCGCCTCGAAGTCGGCGTCGGGGTCGGCGAAGGCGGCGGAGACCTCGTTGTAGCGGTCGATCAGGGCCTTGGTCGCGGCCACGCCTTCCTCCACGTTGGCGCGCACGTCCTTGGCGGAATCCAGCTGCGGCTCCTGGGGCAGGTAGCCGATCTTGATGCCGGGCTGGGGCCGGGCCTCGCCCTCGTATTCGGTGTCCACCCCGGCCATGATGCGCAGCAGGGTGGACTTGCCGGCGCCGTTGTAGCCGAGCACGCCGATCTTGGCGCCGTGGAAGAAGCTGAGGTTGATGTCCTCGAGGACGGTCTTCTTGGGCGGCACCACCTTGGTCAGGCCGCTCATGGTGAAGATGTACTGCGCCATGGTTTCCCTGGGTCTGGTCGGAAGGAACGAGCGCGCCCGGCCCGCGCGGGCCGGGCGGCGTAGCCGGCCCCTATTGTCGGGCATCGGAGGGCCTACGGGAAGGGTGCGCTCAGCCGGGCTGGCTGCTGGCGTGGCTGTAGCCCTCGGCGCCGTCCAGCTCCTCCGGACCTTCGGCCCAGGCGATCCACTTGCCCACGTCGGGGGTGGCCTTGCGGAAGGAGACCGGCACCGTCACCTCGCCGTCTCCGCTGCGCAGGCTGTTGCCGGCAAGGTGCAGCTCCTCGGTCCCGGGGGCGATCTCGTTGTCCGGCAGGTCGATGTAGCCGAGCAGCCGCTCCGGATCCTGGCGGCTGCGGACGTCGATGCGCATGGGCATGGCTGACTCCTTTTCTCGGGCTTTCCCTCCATCCTGGCTCGCTCGCGGTGCGCCTGGCAACTCAGCCGGCGAGGGCCTCCAGGGCGGCGTCGTAGCGCGGGGCAATGCGCGACCAGTCGTATTCGGCCAGCGCCGTGCGCAGGGACTCCGTATCCGGACCCGCCCCGTTCAGGGCCGCCTCCAGGCGCCCGGGCAGCTCGTCGTCGCCGCCATAGAGGCACGCCGCCTGC
>DATFLO010000043.1:0-13081 GCA_035267605.1 Gammaproteobacteria bacterium | reverse complement strand
GCCGGCGACGCCGCGCCGTCCGCCCTCCCGGCTCGCCCGTCCCGCCCCTGGCCGGCTCCGGCGCCCAGCCAGTTGCCCATGGGGCGGCCAGGCCAGGGGCGGGACGCCTTGCTCCGAACCGGCGCAGGAAGCTCAGAAATGGAACGAACTTCTGAGACAGGACACCAGGGTATCCCGCCGCGGTTACGGAATTCTTTCGCCGTCGCCGGCGGGCTGGAAACGGTCGCGGGCCCGCCTCCCGCGCCGCTCGTCCACGCCGGCGAGCAGCGCCAGGCCCACCAGGAAGAAGCCGGCAGTCACCAGCAGGGCGCTGCGGTAGTCGCCGCCCGAGAGGTAGGTGAGCAGGCCGTAGACCGGCGGCCCGACGATGGCGGCCAGCTTGAGCGCCACCCCCCACAGACCGAAGAAGGCGCCCTCGTGACCCGCCGGCGACAGCAGGGCCACCAGCGCCCGGCCGCTGGACTGGCTGGCGCCGATGCACAGCCCCACCAGCGCCGCCGCCACCCAGAACAGCGCCGCCGAGCGCGCCAGATAGGCCACCACCAGGGCGGCGGTCCACGCCACCAGGGTCAGGGCCACGGTGCGCACCGCCCCCAGGCGGTCGTGCACCGGCCCCAGGGCGAAGGCCCCGGCCGCCGCGGCGGCGTTCACCACCAGGATCATGCCCAGGGTCTGACTGGTGGTGAAGCCCATGGCCTGATCGGCGTACACCGCGGCCAGGGCCACCACGGTCTGGATGCCGCAGTAGTAGATCCCCAGGCACACCAGGAAGCGGGCCAGATCCGGCAGCCGGCGGGCGTCCCGCCAGGCCCGCAGCATGCGCTGCCAGGGGCCGGTGCGGTAGCCGCTCCGGGCCAATGGCCCCGGCCGCTCGCGCACGCGCAGGAAGGTGGGCAGGGCGGCCAGGGCGAAGATCACGGCCACCAGGACCATGGCCACCGGCACGAAGTCGGTCATGGCGCCGCCGCGGGCGCGCGACCAGAAGACGTAGGCCAGGCACAGGGCGAGGGTGAGCATGCCGCCCAGGTAGCCGATGCCCCAGCCCAGCGCCGAGGTGCGGCCCAGCCGGTCGGGCGGCACCAGGCGCGGCAGGAAGGCGGCGATGAGGTTCTCGCCCAGGCCGAAGCCCACCGTGGCGACGACCACCACCGCCCCGCCCCACACCACCTCGCCGGGCCCGACGCTGGCCAGGGCCAGTGTGCCGGCCACGCACAGCGCGGTGGACGCGGCCAGCCAGGGCTTGATCCGGCCGCTCTCGTCCGCCGACTGGCCCACCCACGGGCCGGCCAGCAGCACCAGGGCGTTGGCCGCGGACAGCGCGCCGGTCCAGGCCAGCGCACCCCAGTCGGCGCCGCCCGCCACCACCCGCACGAAGTACATGTTGAACAGGGCGGTGGTGACCACCGTGGTGTAGCCGGAGTTGGCGAAATCGTAGAAGGCCCAGGCCAGGACCTCGCCCGGCCCGGCCCAGCCCGCCCCCGACGAGCTAGGCCGGGAGCGCATAGATGGCGTCCACGATGCGCCGAGCGGCCTCCTCCACCGCCGCGCGCGACTCCCCGGACTCCCCGCCGGCGGCCAGGGGATCGGTGTCCGCGGAGCGGGCCGCCTTGGCCGCCCGGTAGCGGCGACGGAGGTCGTCCAGGGGGACCGGGGGGCCGTAGCGCAGCCCCACCCGGCGTGGACGCAGGAAGGTCCACAGGTCGCTGCCGGGCAGCTGCCGGATGCCGGACACCCGCGCCGGCACCACCGGGGCGCCGCTTTCCAGGGCCAGGAGGGCGGCGCCGGGCTTGGGCCGCACCCGCTTCCCCGGGGGATGGATGCCGCCCTCGGGGAAGATGCCCACCACCCGGCCGGCCTCCAGACGCTCGCGCATGCCGCGCAGGGCGGAGGCGGTGACCCGCCGGCGGTCCACCGGCACGCACCCCACCCGCGCCAGCAGCCAGTTCAGGGCCCGCACCCGGTAGTACTCGGCGGCGATCAGGAAGGACAGCAGGCGCCGGTTGGTGGCGATCAGGAACAGCGGATCCGGTCCGGCATGGTGGTTGGCCACCAGGATGGCGCCGCCCTCGGCCGGGACGGTGGACGGGTCGCTCCGCAGCCGGAACACCAGCCGGCAGTGGGCGCGGATCAGGGCATGTATCGTCCGCGCCCACAGGGGCCAGTGGCGGGCGTTGTCGGGGAGGATCGGGGGCAACGCGGGGCTCCCGGCCGCGGCAAGGGAGTCCAACCATACCCGGACACCCATGCGCACGGAAGCGGCAGCCACGCTCCTCCGCCTCCCTCCCGGGTCTTGGGCCCTCTCGCCGCTTCTGACAAACTGCCCCTAGGGAGCGGGGCCGTTCCGCCCCCGCACAAGCGAGGCAGGGACACCATGGCCAAGGAGCGCACCCCGACCGCCCGCGACGCCGCCAGCGAGGCCATGCAGCGCGCGCTCGACGCCGAGGAGCAGGCCCGCGAGGCGGTGGAGGGCTGCCGCGCCCAGGCCGAGCAGATCCACCAGGCGGCCCGCGACGATGCCGAGCGCATCCAGCAACGGGCGGAGGCCCGCATCGAATGGGTCCACCGCCACTGCGCCGAGGTTCTGGAGGAGCGTCTGGCGGCCCTGCGCGACGAGGAGCCGGAAGACAGCGACGAGGACACCCCGTGGGCGGACGACGCCACCCTGGAGGCGGCGGCCCGGGCCCTGGCGGCGGCCCTGGCCGCCCCCGACGGCCGCGAGGGCGGCGGGGAGGCGGACCGGGAGTGAGCCGCTCCGAGCTGTTCACCTACAGCGGCACGCGCATCCTCGCCCGCCACGGCCGGCGTCCGGGGGAGGCGGACTGGGAGCGGCTGGAGCGCGTCGCCGACTTCGGTCATTTCCTCCAGAACGCCCGCGAGACGGGACTGGAACCCTTTGTCCGCCATCTCGCGGGCAGCGCCGACGCCCACGAGGTGGAGCGGTCGCTGCGCGGCGCGTGGGCCACCTACATCGACGAGGTCGCCGGCTGGCAGCCCGCGCCCTGGCGGCCGGCGGCCCGCTGGCTGGCCGTCCTCGCCGAGCTCCCCCCCCTCGCCCACCTGCGGGCCGGGGACGCCTCCCACCGCTGGATGGAGCGACTCCCCGCCCTCGGTCCGGCCATCGAGTCCGGCGACGGCCTGCGTCCCCGCCTGCTGGCGCGCGGCCGGCTGGGGCCCGTGGTCGCCGAGGACGCCCCCGCGGAGCCCCTGGAGGCCTGGCTGCGCCACTGGCACCACCTGCTGCCCGCGGGCCCGGGCCGCTTTCTGCCGCCGCTGGAAGAGATCGCCGGCCACCTGCGGACCTACCGCGCGGCCGTGGCGGACGGCGACGGGGACGCCGAGGAAACCCTGGAGCGCCGCCTGGTGCGGACCCTGCGCCGCCACGGGCGGGAACCGGCGGGGGCCTACGCCCACCTCGGCCTGGTGGCCCTGGACGTCCAGCGCCTGCGCCGCGACCTGCTGCTGCGGCGCCTGCTGCCGGAGCAGGCGGCATGAGCCTGCACACCGTTCCCGCCCGCTGGTTCGAGGTGCTCACCCTGCCGGAGCTCATCCCGAGGGCGGTGGAGGCCCTCGCCCGCACCGGCTCGGTGGAGCTGGAAACGCCGGGGGTGGGCGCTCCCGCCATGGCCCTGCCCGACCTCCAGGACCGCATGACCGCCTACCGCCAGCTGGCCGAGCGCTACGCGGACCACTGGCCCGAGCCCGAGTTCGCCGCCGGCGGGGAGCCGGCCTCGGTGGTGGCAAGCCTGGACGGCGCCCTGGAGGCCCTGCGGGCGTGGGCCCGGGACGCCGAGCCCCATGTGCGCGCCCTCGAGGGCCTGCGCCGCGACCGCCGGGACCTGGGCCTGCTGCAGGGATTTTTGAGCGCCCTGGGACCCGATGCCGAGCTGGACCTGGGCCGCACCGCCCGCGCCGGTCCCAGCCTGGCCAGCTCCCTGCTGGTGCTCGCCGCCGACGCCTCCACGCCGGCGACCGCCCGCCGCGTCCTGGTGCAGCGGGTGCGGACGGCGGAGCACCTGTACCTGCTGACCCTCGGTCCGCCCGCCACCATCGCCGCCCTGCGCGAGGAGCTTTCCGGGCGCGAGGCGCGCCCGGTGGCCATCCCGGAGTGGCTGAGCGGGCCACCCGGCGAGGCCATGGCCGCCATCACCGACCGCCTGGCCGAGCTCGAGGAGCGCGAGGCGGAGCAGCGCCGGACCATCGAGCACCTCAACCGTGACCACGGGGTGGCCGCCGCCCTCGGTGATGTCCACCGCCTGGAATGGCTGGTGGGACACATGCCGAGCGTGCCCCAGAGCGAGCACTTCGCCTGGGTCACCGGCTGGACCGACGACTGGTCGGGGCAGGCCCTGCCGCCGGCTTTGGCCGACCTGCCGGCCCTGATCCATTTCCCGCCACCCCCGCCGGATCGCGAGGCGCCGTTGCTGCTGCGCAACCCGCCCTGGGTGCGGCCCTTCGAGCTGTTCGCCCGGCTCATCGGCATGCCCGGCCGCAATCAGGCGGACCCCAGCCTGGCCGTGGCGTTCATCGCCCCCCTGATGTTCGGCTACATGTTCGGCGACAGCGGCCAGGCCCTGGTGCTGATCGCCGCCGGGTGGCTGCTGCGCCACCGCATGCCCACCCTGCGCCTGCTGATCCCCGGCGGCCTGGCGGCGATGGTCTTCGGTCTGGCCTTCGGCAGCCTGTTCTCGCTGGAGGGCGTGATCCCGGCGCTGTGGGTGCACCCGCTGGCCGAGCCCCTGCCCGTCCTGGCCGTCCCGCTGGCCTTCGGGGCCGTCCTGCTGCTGCTCAGCATGCTGCTGGAGGCGGTGCAGGAGACCTGGCTGGGCCGGCTGCGCCGCTGGCTGGCCGTCGATGCCGGCCTGGTGGCCCTCTACGTTGGCCTGCTGTCCAGCTTCTGGTTCCCGGCCGGCCTCTGGCTGGCCGTCGGCGGCCTGGCCTGGTTCCTGGCCGGCAAGACCTGGCTGAACCGCGACCGCCGCTGGCTGGCCCCCTTCTCGGCTGCGGGCGAGCTGGCCGAGCGCGGCCTGCAGCTGCTGGTCAACACCCTTTCCTTCGCCCGGGTGGGGGCGTTTACCCTGGCCCATGCCGGGCTCTCGCAGGCGGTGACGGGCCTCGCCGCGGCTGCCGGGTGGGGCCTGCTCGGCGGCCTGATCCTGGTGGTCGGCAACGCCGTCATCATCGCCCTGGAAGGGCTGGTGGTGTCGGTGCAGACCACCCGCCTGGTGCTGTTCGAGTTCTTCGTCCGCTTCCTGCACGGCGGCGGCCGGCCGTTCACCCCCATCGAGCCGCCCGCCGCCCGCGCCCTGATCGAAGCCCAAGGAGACCGCCATGCCGCGACTACCCGCTAAGGCCCTACTGCCCACCGCCCTCACCGGCCTGCTCGCCCTGGCCGGTACCGGCCTGCTGCTGGCGGGCCGGGCCTTTGCCGAGGAGGCCGCCGCCCGCGCCGGCATGGATCCGGAGGTGCTCAAGTGGGGCTTCCTCGCCGCCGCCCTGGCCACCGGCCTGTCGGCCCTGGCCGCCGGCTACGCGGTGGCCCACGTGGGCAGCGCGGCGGTGGGGGCGCTGGCCGAGAAGCCCGACCTCATGGGCCGCGTTCTGGTGCTGGTGGGCCTGGCCGAGGGCATCGCCATCTACGGCCTGATCATCTCCATCCTGATCCTCAACCAGCTGGGCTGAGGCACCCATGGACCGCCCCCTGTTCATCGGCGACGAGACCACCGCCGCCGGCTATCGGCTCGCCGGCCTGGAGGTGCGCAGCCCGTCGCCCGAGGCCGCCGCGGCGGAGCTGGACCGGGCCCGCGACCGCTGGCCGCCGCTGATCCTGATCACCGCCGAGTACGCCGCCCACCTGCAGCCGGCGGAGCTGGAGCGGTTCCTGAGCCGCGCCGAACCGCCGCTGCAGGTGGTCACCGACGCCGCCGGGCGGGTGCCGGTGCCGGACCTGGCGGCGCGCATCCGCGCCCGGGTGGGGGTGGAATCGTGACACCGCCGGCCGACGGCAACGGCTCCGCTCCCCTCGCCACCCTCCTGGCGCGGGTGGAGCAGGACCGCGAGCGGCGCTGCCGGGAGATCCTGCAGGCCGCCCGGCAGCAGGCGGATGCGCTGCGCGCCGAGGCCTACGGCCAAGGGCGACGGCGCCTGCACGAGGCGGTGCGCGAGGAGCGCCACCGGGTCGAGCACGCCCTGGACTCGGCCCGCGCCGAGCAGGAGACGCGCCAGCGCCACCGCCGCCACCGGCGGGTCAACGCCGCCCTGGAGCGGGTCTGGCCCATGCTGGAACAGGCCCTGGCGGAGCGCTGGCGCACGGCGGACGGGCGCCGCCAGTGGCTGGACGGGGCCCTGGAGGAGGCCCGCCGCTTCCTGCCCCGCGGCACCTGGACGGTGCACCATCCCCGCGACCTGGAGCCCGGCGAGATCGACGCCGGCCGCGCCGGACTTGAGCCGGAGCAGGTCAGCCTGGAAACCGCGCCCGAGGACGGGCTGGACACCGGCGTGCGCATCGTCTGCGGCGATGCCGAGGTCGACGCCACCCCCCGGGGCCTGCTGGCCGACCGCGAGCGCGTGCGGTCCTGGCTGCTGGCGGCGGTGGCGGCGCACCGCCAGGAGGCGGCCCCGTGAGCCAGGCCCGCATCAGCCACATCCGCGGCCCGGTGCTGCAGGCCCAGGCGGAGGGGCCCTTCCGCATCAACGAGGCGGTGCGCATCGGCCGCCACGACCTGCTCGGCGAGGTGCTGCGCGCCGACGGCGACCGCGTCACCGTGCAGGTCTACGAGGACACCACCAACCTGCGCCCCGGCGATCCCGTCCGGGGGAGCGGTCAGCCGCTGGCGGTGCGCCTGGGGCCGGGGGTCCTGGGCGGCATCTTCGACGGCCTGCTGCGGCCGCTGTCCGGCACCGGCTCGGATTTCGTGCAGGCGGGCATGTACGCGGCCGAGCCAGAGGAGCGGCCCTTCGAGCCCCTCGTGGGCGAGGGCGACCGGCTCGCCCCGGGCCAGGCCTTCGGCCGGGTGGCGGCGGAGGGGGCCCGCCCCCAGCGCTGTCTGGTGCCGCCGGATGCCGGCGGCGAGGTGACCGCGGTGGAGCCGGCGGGGAGCTATCGCGAGGATGCGGTGGTGCTGCGCCTGCGCGATGACCGCGGCAGCGAGCACGAGCTGGCCATGGGTCACGTCTGGCCCATCCGCCGGCCGCGCCCGGTGCACCGGCGCACCGCGCTGGAGCGGCCGCTGCTCACCGGCCAGCGCATCCTCGACGGCCTGTTCCCGGTGGCCCGCGGCGGCACCGCGGCCATGCCCGGCGGCTTCGGCACCGGCAAGACGGTGCTGCAGCAGAGCCTGGCCAAGTGGTGCGAGGCCGACGTCATCATCTACGTGGGCTGCGGCGAGCGCGGCAACGAGATGACCGAGGTGCTGCACGAGTTCCCGCAGCTGGAGGACCCGCGCAGCGGCCGGCCGCTGCTGGAGCGCTCGGTGATCATCGCCAACACCTCCAATATGCCGGTGGCGGCCCGCGAGGCCAGCATCTACACGGGGGTGACGGTGGCCGAATACTTCCGCGACCAGGGCCTGCACGTGGCCCTCATGGCCGACTCCACCAGCCGCTGGGCGGAGGCCCTGCGCGAGATCTCCGGCCGGCTCGGCGAGCTGCCGGCGGAGGGCGGCTACCCGGCCTACCTGCCCAGCCGCCTGGCCGAATTCTACGAGCGCGCCGCGCCGGTGGAGACCCTGGGCGGTGATGCGGGCTCGGTCACCCTGATCGGTGCGGTGAGCCCGCCGGGCGGCGACTTCTCCGAGCCGGTGACGGTCCAGACCAAGCGCTTCACGCGCTGCTTCTGGCCACTCGACCGCGACCGCGCCCGCTCGCGCTTCTTCCCCGCGGTCAATCCGCTGCAGGCCTATTCCGAGGACGTGGCCGAGCTGGCGCCGTGGTGGCGGGAGCACGAGCACCCCGATTGGGACCGCCAGCGCCGGCGCTTCCTGGGCCTGCTGGAGGAGGAGCAGCGCCTGCAGCGCATGGCCCGGATCGTCGGCAAGGAGTCGCTGCCGGCCCGGCAACAGCTGACCCTGCTGTGCGCCGAGCTGGTCAACGAGGCCTTCCTGCGCCAGTCCGCCTTCCACGAGGTGGACCGCTACACCTCCCCGGCCCGTCAGGCGGCCATGATGCGCACCATCGACCGCTTCCTGGACCGTGCCGAGGAGGCGGTGGCCGATGGCGTGGCGGTGAGCCGCATCAGCGGGCTGGGGCTGCTGCGCCGGCTGCGGCGCATGGGCGAGGAGATCGGCGAGGACGAGGCCGACGCCTTCGAGGAGCTGGGCCGCCGCATCGACGACGACTTCGACCGGCTCGGCCAGCAGGACGGGGAGGACACCCAGGATGCGGGCTGAGGTCACCCTGCGCGGCGCGGCGAGCCGCCTGGACGGGCCCCTGCTCTACCTCCGGCGGGACGTGGAGGTGGGCCTCAACCAGGCGGTGGAGGTCATCGGCGCCGACGGCGAGCCGCGCCTGGGCCGGGTGGCGGCGGTGGACCGCGAGCGCATGATCGTCGAGGTGCTCGAGCCCACCGCCAACCTGTCCCTGGCCGAGACCCGCGTGCGCCTGCACGGCGAGCCGCTGCGCTTCGGCGTCGGGCCGGGCCTGCTGGGGCGGGTGTTCAACGGCATCGGCGAGGTCACCGACGAGGGGCCGCCGATCCCCGCGGAGGACCGCCTGCCCATCGAGGGCCGGCCCATCAACCCGGTGCGCCGGGAGATCCCGCGCGAGTTCATCGAGACCGGCATCACCGCCATCGACCTGCTCAACAGCCTGGTGCGCGGCCAGAAGCTGCCCATCTTCTCCGGCAGCGGCCTGCCCCACGACCGCCTGGCCATCCAGCTCACCCAGTGGTCGCGCCTGCTGGGCGGCGACGGCGGCGACTTCGCCATCGTCTTCGTCGGCATGGGCGTGCCCTACGTGACCGCCGAGGCCTTCCGCAAGGCCATGGAGGATTCCGGCGCGCTGGGGCGCACCGCCATGTTCCTCAACCTGGCCAGCGATTCCGCCACCCAGCGCCTGCTGACGCCGCGCTACGCCCTCACCGCCGCCGAGTACCTGGCCTTCGAGGAGGGCCGCCACGTGCTGGTGGTCATGACCGACATGACCAACTACTGCGAGGCCCTGCGCCAGGTCTCCTCCAGCCACGGCGAGGTCCCCAGCCGCAAGGGCTTCCCCGGCCACATGTACTCGGACCTGGCCTCCATCTACGAGCGCGCCGGCCGCATCCAGGGCCGCGAAGGCAGCCTCACCCAGGTGCCGCTGCTGACCATGCCGGGCGACGACATCACCCACCCCATCCCCGACCTCACCGGCTACATCACCGAGGGCCAGATCGTCCTCGACCGCGACCTGGCGCGCAAGGACATCTACCCCCCCATCGACGTGCTGCCGTCGCTGTCCCGGCTCATGGCCGAAGGCACCGGCTCGGGCTTCACCGACCCCGACCACCCGGACCTGGCCAAGCAGGTCTACGCCGCCTATGCCCGCTGCCTGCAGGTGCGCACCCTGGCCAGCGTCCTGGGCGAGGAGGGCCTGCCCGAGCTGGACCGCACCTACCTCGAGCTCGGCGACGCCTTCGAGGCCGAGGTCCTCCACCAGGACGATCGCCGCACCCTGGCGGAGAGCCTGGAGCTGGGCTGGAAGGTCCTGCGCCACCTGCCCCGGGAGGAGCTCAACCGCCTGAGCGACGAGCAGATCGAGCGGCATTTCGGGGGCGGGGAGAAGTCCGGGGGCCCGGAGGAGCGGGGATAGCCGAAGGGCACGTGGGCATTTGGCAAGTTTTAAGTGTTCAGTTTTAAGTTTTAAGTGACGGCGAAGACAAAAAGAAAGGGCCCAGATTTTCGTTTTTTTACTTAATACTTAACACTGAAAACTGAAAACTTCCCAGGCGCTCTCTGAAGTTCCGAGCCGCCGCTCCCGCCGGGAAAGACCCGGGAGGACTCCGCCATGGCCGACGACTACAGCGACCGTCCCGTCTCCCGCGCCAGCCTGATGGAGATCCAGGCCGACCGGGAGGTCATCGAGGAAGGCTACAGCTTCCTGGACGAGAAGCTGGTGCTGCTGGCCCAGGAGCTGCTGCGCCGGCTGGAGACCTACGAGGAGAGCCGGGCGCGGTTCCGGGAGCTGGAGCAGGCCGCCTTCGGGGCGCTGGCGGCGGCGGTGGGCCGGCACGGCCTGGAGGGGCTGCAGGTCTATCCGCCGCAGGGCCCGCCGGGAGGGCGGTTGCGCTGGCGCGACCGCGACTTCCTGGGGGTGCCCCTGCGCGACGAGGCGCGGCTGGAAACGGAGGAGGACGGCGAGCGACGGCCGGCGGTGCGGCCGTCGGCGGAGGCCGAAGCCTGCGCCGCCCGCTTCGGCGAGCTGCGGGATGCCACCGCGGCGCTGGCGGTGGAGGCGGCCAACCTGCGGCGGCTGCTGGCCGAGTACGAGCGCACGGAGCAGCGCGCCCGCGCCCTGGACAATGTGGTCCTGCCGGAGGTGCGGGAGGCGGAGCGGCGCATGGGCGAGCGCCTCACCGAGTCGGAGCAGGAGGAGGCAGTGCGCATCCGCCTGTTCGCCCCGGGCCCCGGCTAGTCCCCGGCCTCCAGATCGCGGGGGCCCACGAAGGCGGTGAGGGTGGCGCAGCCCGGGCCCAGGTCGCCCCAGCGCCCCACCTCGGCGTCGAGCACGGCCAGCGCCGCGGTGGGGAACTTGGCGCGCATGGCGGCGTAGAGGTCGGGATCCCCGGTGCCGGCCAGATCCAGCGCCGCCTGCTGGATGGCCGGATTGTGGCCCACCAGGAGCACGCTTTCCTCGTCGTCCGGGAGGCGGCGCAGGCGCTCCAGCAGGTCGCCGGCATCGGCGCCGTAGAGGTCGCTCTCCACCTGGGCCGGCGGCTGCTCGGGCCAGTCCCGCCACAGCCCCTCGACGGTGTCGCGGGCGCGGCGGGCCGCCGAGCACAGGACCCGCTGCGGCAGCCAGCCGGCCCCGGCCATGTAGGCGCCCATGCGGGGCGCGGCGGCCTGCCCCCGATGGTTCAGGGGGCGGTCGAAATCCGAGGCGTCGGCCTCGGCGTGACTGGATTTGGCATGGCGCAGCAGCAGGATGCGTTTCAACGCCGCTCCTCCGGAAATGCGGGAATGCCCAAGATGGGAGTGTAACCCGGCCATGGCCAACACCGAACCCGCCGCCAGCCAGACCCCCGCCTGGCACGCCCTCGAGCCGGAGGCCGTCCTGGAACGCCTGGAAACCGGCGATCAGGGGCTGTCGGCCGCGGCCGTGCGCCAGCGGCTCGCCCGCCACGGGCCCAACCGCCTCACCCCGCCCCGCCGGCGGGGCCCCCTGCGCCGCCTCCTGGCCCAGTTCCACAACGTGCTGATCTACGTCCTGCTGGGGGCGGCCGCGGTCACCGCCGCCCTCCACCACTGGGTAGACACCGGCGTGATCATCGCCGTGGTGGGGATCAACGCCCTCATCGGCTTCCTCCAGGAGGGCAAGGCCGAACGCGCCCTGGACGCCATCCGCAACCTGCTCTCGCCCCGGGCGAGCGTCCTGCGCGACGGCCACCGCACCACCCTGCCCGCCGAGGAGCTGGTGCCGGGGGACATCGTGTTCCTGCAGTCGGGGGACAAGGTCCCCGCCGATCTCCGCCTGCTGCGGGGGCGCAACCTGCACGCCGACGAGGCCGCCCTCACCGGGGAGTCGGTGCCGGTGGCCAAGCACACCGACGCGGTCGCCGCCGGGGCGGGGGTGGCCGACCGCCGGTGCATGGCCTTCTCCGGAACCCTGGTGAGCTACGGCCAGGGCACGGGGGTGGTGGTGGCCACCGGCGACGCCACCGAGCTGGGCCGAATCAGCGCCCTGCTGGCCGAGGTCACCACCCTGCAGACCCCGCTGCTGACCCAGATGGCCCGCTTCGGGCGCTGGCTGAGCGCCGCCATCCTGGCCGTGGCCGCGCTCCTGTTCGCCTTCGGCACCGGTATCCGGGACTACCCCGCCGCCGACATGTTCCTGGCCGCGGTGGGGCTGGCGGTGGCTGCCATCCCGGAGGGCCTGCCCGCCATCGTCACCATCACCCTGGCGGTGGGGGTCCAGGCCATGGCCCGCCGGCAGGCCATCATCCGGCGTCTGCCGGCGGTGGAAACCCTGGGCTCGGTGACGGTGATCTGCTCGGACAAGACCGGCACCCTCACCCGCAACGAGATGACCGTGACCACCGTGGCCACCGCCGCCCACACCTTCGCCGTCAGCGGCGCCGGCTACGATCCCCACGGCGGCTTCAGCGACGGCGGCGCCGACGTAACGCCGGCAAACCACCCGGAGCTGCTGGAGATCGCGCGCGCCGGCCTGCTGTGCAACGACGCCAGCGTCGAGCACGACGGCCAGGCCTGGCGCATGGACGGCGACCCGACCGAGGCGGCCCTGGTCACCCTGGCGCGCAAGGCCGGGCTGGACCCCCGGCTGGAGACCGAGGAGCGGCCGCGCACCGACACCCTCCCCTTCGAGTCCGAGCACCGCTTCATGGCCACCCTGCACCACGACCACGCCGGCCACGGCTTCGTGTTCGTCAAGGGCGCCCCGGAGCGCATCCTGGCCATGTGCTCCCGCCAGCGCCGGGCCGGCGAGGACGAGCCCCTGGACGCCGGGGTCTGGCAGCGGCGGGCCGAGGCCATCGCCGGCGAGGGCCAGCGGGTGCTGGCGCTGGCCTTCGCCGCCGCCCAACCGGAGCGCCGCGAGCTGGGCTTCGGCGAGGTGGAGAGCGGGCTCACGCTGCTCGGCCTGGTGGGCATGATCGACCCGCCCCGGGAGGATGCCATCCACGCCGCCGAGGATTGCCGCAAGGCCGGCATCCGGGTGGCCATGATCACCGGCGACCACGCGGCCACCGCCCGGGCCGTGGGCAGCCGGCTGGGCATCGGCGACGGCCGGGCCGCTCTGACCGGCGCCGAGCTCGACCGCATGGATCCCGGCGAGCTGCGCCGGGCGGCGGCGGAGGTGGACGTGTTCGCCCGCGTCAGCCCGGAGCACAAGCTCCGGCTGGTGGAGGCCCTGCAGCAACGGGGGGAGGTGG
>DATFLO010000042.1:0-8526 GCA_035267605.1 Gammaproteobacteria bacterium | reverse complement strand
TGCCCGGCCCCTGGGCCATTCTGGGGACGCTGCTGGTGGTGGCCGCCGGCATCCTGGCCATCCAGCACCGGGCGCCGTCCGGGGCCAGCCGCTGAACCGGTTTGCCCCTACCCCGGGCGGGGGTTATGTTCCCGGTAGGGGGGCTGCATCGACCGCCCCCCCTACCTTTCCCCATGCAGGGCATCAGGAGGAGCCGGCGATGACCATGCCCACCCAGCAGGAGATCCAGCGCCACATCCGCGACCGGGTGCCCTTCGACAACCCCTTCCCCGAGTCCCAGTCGCGCGAGCGCTACCACGATTTCGGCCTGATCCCCGTGGAATACACCTGCGACTGGCCCCAGGAGTACGAGCACGCGCCGCCGGAGCCCTACATCGAGCTCTTCTGGGACCGCAAGGACAACCTCTGGGTGCTGCGCCGCGCCTACGAGGACGGCGTCGACGACACCAGCACCATGTGGCCCTTCGCCCAGCTCGAGGACATGGAGCAAAAGGAGATCCGCAACTTCCTGTGGCAGCACGAGGTGGAGATCTGAAGGCCAGCGGCCCGCCCCGAACGAAAAGGCCCCCGGCGGACCGGGGGCGCTTGCCGGCACGGCACCCGGCCGCTACAGGTAATCGCCGAGCTTGCCCTCGAACTCCGGGAAGTACTTGGCGATCACCATGACGTCGAACTTGCCCAGGATCGCCTCCTTGGGCTCGCGGTCGAGCAGAAAACGGAAGGCCGCCTCCAGGCACGCCTCGGGCGAGGCATCCGGGCACAGCTGCTCCTTCTGCTGCGCCGACATGGTCACCCGGTGGCGGGACTCGCCGCCGCCCTCGCTCACCGTCACCTCGAACTCGCCGCCGCCGCTGGCCTTCACCTCGATCATGGCCGTCCCCGCTTTTGGTGGTGTCCTCGCGAATTGGCGGAGGGGGAGGGATTCGAACCCCCGGACCCCGCAGGGTCAGTGGATTTCAAGTCCACCGCATTCGTCCACTCTGCCACCCCTCCTGAGTCAAGCCGATCAAGATTAGCAGGGGGACCGCGCAGCGGGCACCCCTCCAGAGTTTCGTCGTTCTAATAGGCAGGGGCGGCGCCGCCAGGCGGTGACCCCTCCTGAGTCAAGCCGATCCAGATTGGCCAGGGGGAGCCCCGCCACTAAACCCTTTACAGTCCCGGAACCGGGCCCCTGTGGGTGGATGGTTTAGCAGGGCGTTGAAAAACTGCTGCGGAGGCCATCTG
Organism: Gammaproteobacteria bacterium; assembly: GCA_035267605.1. Classification (GTDB taxonomy): domain Bacteria; phylum Pseudomonadota; class Gammaproteobacteria; order Thiohalorhabdales; family Thiohalorhabdaceae; genus Thiohalorhabdus. The sequence goes on along the minus strand of DATFLO010000042.1, from coordinate 7,302 downwards.
CGGCGTTGCGCACTGCTCGCTCCCTCACCTATCTACCTGATATGCATCAGTCGCTGCGCGGTCGCCGCTAAAGCGCCGCCGCGTTATTTCTTAAATCGGCGGGACCGGGCCGCGGTGGGCGCCTTGCATATGGCCTCCTCGCGACGTTTTTCAACGCCCTGCTAGTGGCGGGGGCACCCCTCCTGAGCTTCATCGGTCTCCATGACCGTACGCTCCCCCTGGGAAGGGGAATGCAGGAGCGGCCAGTGGCCGCGACGAATCTGGCTCAAACCGGTCGCGGCCACTGGCCGGTCCTGCAGGGCCCATCGCCGGAATCTTCGCGCCTGATCCCCTTGCCGGGGGAACGGACCAAAGGATAGCCCACCACCCACGCCGGCGTCGACGCGGCTAGTAGCCGAAACGGCCCAGGGTGTTGGCCACCGAGCCCACGTAGCCGCCGCCGAACAGGCGCACGTGGACCAGCAGGGGGTAGAGGTTGTAGAGGGGCCGGCGCACCTCCCAGAAGCCGTCGGCGATGGGCCGCAGCTCGTGGTAGTGCCGGTAGAAGCGGTCGGAGAAGGTGCGGAACATGGTGGTGAAGGCCAGCTCCACCTCGGGGTGGCCCCAGTACAGGGCCGGGTCGATGAAGCCGGTGATGCGCCCGCCGGCGGCCAGGATGTTGTTGTCCCAGGCATCGCCGTGGACCAGGGCCGGGTGCTCGGGCTCGGGGAGCCAGTCGGCGGCATCGGCGGCGAAACGGTCAATGCGGGCGTAGAGGGCATCGTCCAGGCGCCCGGCGGCGCGGGCCTGGCCGGCCATCTCGCGCAGGCGGGCGTCGGCGAAGAAGGCGCTCCAGCGCTCATAGCGGGGGTTGGGCTGGGGCAGGCCGCCGATGACGGTGTCGTACTCGAAGCCGAAGTGCGGCGCCGCCTGGCCGTGCATGGCGGCAAACAGCTCGGCGGCGTGCTCCTCCGCCTCCGGATTGAAGCGGTGGTCGCCCTCGATCCGGGGCATGATCAGCAGGCCGGGCTCGAAGTGCAACGGATCGGGCGCCGGCAGCGGGCTCTCCCGGGCCAGATGGCGCAGCATGCGGCCCTCGATCGCCAGCAGGTCGCTGCCGCCGGCGTCCACCTTGACCACCAGCTCGTCGCCCCCGGCGACGGCCCCGTAGACCTCGCCCACGCAACCGCCGCTCAGCGGCCCGATCTCCTCCAGGGAGACGCCGAGCACCGCCTCGGCCCGCGCCCGCCAGCCCTCAGGCGCTGGCATCGCGGGCCCATTCGTCGCGCTCGATGGCGCCGACCAGACCGTCGACGGCATCCTCGATGAGGTCCAGCGCGAGGTCGAAGTCGGCCTCGCCGCCCTCGTAGGGATCGGGCACCTCCTTGGCCCCCGAGCGGCCATAGGACAACAGCAGCCGCACCTTGGCCCGCTCCTCCGGGCCGGGGGCGATGGCCATGAGGTCGGCCAGGTTTTCCCGGTCGGCGGCGAGGATCAGGTCATACAGGTGGAAGTCCACCGGCTCCACCTGGCGGGCCCGCAGCTGGCTGATGTCGTAGCCGCGTCCGCCGGTCGCCATGCGCGCCCGCGGATCCGGCCCCTTGCCGATGTGGTAGTCGCCGGTGCCGGCGCTGTCCACGTGCACGCGGTCGCCCAGGCCGGCGTGCTCCAGCCTGCGCAGGAGCACGCCGTGGGCCATGGGCGACCGGCAGATGTTGCCCAGGCACACCACCAGGATGCGCAGCTCGCCAAGCTCGTTCATGGATGCCATTCGCCTTCGGAAAAGGAGTCGCGGCGCGGCGCGCGGACCGCTGCCGCAAGCGGGGCCAAGGCTAGCATACCGCCGCCGTCCCTACTGCACCCCCAGGGCGCGGGTCTCCAGCTCCTGGATGCGGTCGCGCAGCTTGGCCGCCTCCTCGAACTCCATGTTGCGCGCCTTCTCGAACATCTCGTCGCGCAGGCGCTTGACCTCGCGGTCGGCCTCCTCGGGGGACAGGGTGTCGTAGGCGCCCTGACCCTCGGCGGTCCGCTTCGGGGCCGGCCCGGTGTAGCCGCCCTTCTCCGGCACCCCCTCGAGGATGTCGGCGACCTCCTTCTGGATGGTCTCCGGGGTGATGCCGTGGGTCTCGTTGTAGGCCTGCTGCTTCTCGCGCCGGCGCTCGGTCTCGTCGATGGCGCGGCGCATGGAGCCGGTCTCGTTATCGGCGTAGAGGATGGCGGTGCCGTGCAGGTTGCGCGCGGCGCGGCCGATGGTCTGGATCAGCGAGCGGTCCGAGCGCAGGAAGCCCTCCTTGTCGGCGTCGAGGATGGCCACCAGCGACACCTCGGGCAGGTCCAGGCCCTCACGCAGCAGGTTGATGCCCACCAGCACGTCGAAGCGGCCCAGGCGCAGATCGCGGATGATCTCCGAGCGCTCCACGGTATCGATGTCCGAGTGCATGTAGCGCACCCGCACCCCCATCTCCTCGAGGTAGCTGGTGAGGTCCTCGGCCATGCGCTTGGTCAGGGTGGTCACCAGGGTGCGCTCGCCGGCGTCGACGCGCTCGTTGACCTCCGACAGCAGGTCCTCCACCTGGCTGGTGGCCGGCCGCACCTCCACCTGCGGGTCCACCAGGCCGGTGGGGCGCACGATCTGCTCCACCACCTGGCCGGCGTGCTCGTTCTCGTAGGGCCCGGGGGTGGCGGAGACGAACACCGTCTGCGGCATGAGGCGCTCGAACTCGTCGAACTTGAGCGGCCGGTTGTCCAGCGCCGAGGGCAGGCGGAAGCCGTAGTCCACCAGGGTGCGCTTGCGCGACAGGTCGCCCTTGTACATGCCGCCTACCTGGGGGACGGTCACGTGCGACTCGTCGATGATCATGACGGCGTTGTTGGGCAGGTAGTCGAGCAGCGTCGGCGGCGGCTCGCCGGGATTGCGCCCGGAGAGATAGCGCGAGTAGTTCTCGATGCCCGAGCAGTAGCCCAGCTCCTGGATCATCTCGATGTCGAACTTGGTGCGCTGCTCCAGGCGCTGGGCCTCCAGCTCGCGGTTCTCCGAGCGCAGGAAGTCCAGCCGCTCCTTGAGCTCCGCCTTGATCTTCTCGATGGCCTCGAGCAGCGTCGCCCGCGGGGTCACGTAGTGGGTCTTGGGATAGACCGTGATGCGCGGCAGGCGCGCGGTGACCTCGCCGGTGAGCGGGTCGAAGGTGGACAGGCCGTCGACCTCGTCGTCGAACATCTCGATGCGCACCGCCTCGGCCTCGTTCTCGGCCGGGAACACCTCGATGGTGTCGCCGCGCACGCGGAAGGTGCCGCGGCGCAGGTCGGTCTCGTTGCGCTGGTACTGAATCTCGGTGAGCTTGGTGATGACGTCCTTCTGGTCCACCCGGTCACCGGTGCGCAGGTGCAGGATCATGCCGTGGTAGGCGTTGGGGTCGCCCAGGCCGTAGATGGCCGACACCGAGGCCACGATGATGGCGTCCTCGCGCTCCAGCAGCGACTTGGTGGCCGACAGCCGCATCTGCTCGATGTGCTCGTTGGTGGAGGCGTCCTTCTCGATGAAGGTGTCGCTGGAGGGGACGTAGGCCTCCGGCTGATAGTAATCGTAGTAGGAGACGAAGTACTCCACCGCGTTGTCCGGGAAGAAGCCCCGGAACTCGGCGTAGAGCTGGGCGGCCAGTGTCTTGTTGGGGGCCATGATGATCGCCGGCCGCCCCAGGCGCTGGATAACCTGGGCCATGGTGTAGGTCTTGCCCGAGCCGGTGACCCCGAGCAGGGTCTGGAAGGCCTCGCCGTTGTCGAAGCCGGCCACCAGCTGCTCGATGGCCTGGGGCTGGTCGCCGCTGGGCTCGTAGGTGCTCTGCAGGTGGAAGGGTTTGCTTGGCATGGGAAAGAAAGTGTTCAGTTCTCAGTTTTCAGTGTTCAGTTGGCCCGGCCAGACCTGCGGGGCAGGGTACAGGCTCATGCCCGGTTTGGCATGGGGCGGCAATCGCCCTGCCCGAGCCCGCCTATAAAGGGCCGATCCAGGCTATCCCGGGAAACCCGCAAATGGCGGCGCCGCCGCATTTGTGCTAGGTTTCGGGGTCGGAATCCATGCCCAGACCCGGAGCCGCCGCCCCTTGGACTTTCGCCTCTCCGACCGCGTCCAGCGCATCCAGCCCTCCCCCACCCTGGCCGTAACCGCCCGCGCCGCCGAGCTGCGCGAGCAGGGGCGGGACGTCATCGGGCTGGGGGCCGGGGAGCCCGACTTCACCACCCCCGAGCCCATCCGCAAGGCGGCCATGGCGGCGGTGGAGGCCGGGCACACCAAGTATACCCCGGTGGACGGCATCGCCCCCCTGAAGCGGGCCGTCATCGCCAAATTCCGGAAGGACAACCGGCTGGACTACACCCCGGAGCAGGTCATGGTCTCCTGCGGCGGCAAGCAGGTGGTGTTCAACCTCGCCCTGGCCCTGCTGCAGGAGGGCGACGAGGCGGTCATTCCCGCACCCTACTGGGTGAGCTACCCCGATATCGTCAAGCTGGCCGGGGCGGAGCCGGTTACGATCGAGACGGACGACACCGCCGGCTTCAAGATCAGCGCCCACCAGCTGGAGCGCGCCCTCACCGAGCGCAGCCGGCTGCTCGTGCTCAACAGCCCGTCCAACCCCACCGGCGCGGTCTACACCGAGGGCGAGCTGCGGGCGCTGGCCGAGGTCATCCGCCGCCACCCGCAGCTGGTGGTTCTGACCGACGACATCTACGAAAAGATCCTGCTCGGCGCCCTGCCCTTCGCCAACATCCTCAACGCGGCCCCCGACCTCAAGGAGCGCACCGTGGTGTTGAACGGGGTGTCCAAGGCCTATGCCATGACCGGCTGGCGCATCGGCTACGCCGCCGGGCCGCGCGAGCTGATCGCGGCCATGAGGAAGCTGCAGTCGCAGAGCACCTCCAATCCGGCCGCGGTCAGCCAGCACGCCGCCCTGGCCGCCCTGGAGAGCGGCGACGACCTGATCGCGCCCATGGTGCAGGCCTTCCGCGAGCGCCACAACTTCGTGGCCGAGGCGCTCAACGCCCTGCCCTACGTCTCCTGCCGGCGGGCGGAGGGGGCGTTCTACGTGTTCCCCTCCTTCCACGAGGCGATCAGGGCCCTGGACCTGCCCGACGACGTGGCCCTGGCCACCCACCTCCTGGACGAGGCGGGCGTCGCCCTGGTGCCCGGCAGCGCCTTCGGCGCCCCGGGCTACATGCGCCTGTCCTTCGCCACCGACCTGGACAGCCTGCGGGACGCCATGGATCGCCTGCAGCTGGCGCTGGCAGGCTGAGGGGCGTGCCGCCAGCCGTGCGAGGCCCGCAATGACCCGCTCCCCCGGCGCCGAGACCGACCCCGCGGTCCCCGACCGCGACGAGTTCCTGGCCGACCTCCTGGCCGGCCTCAGCGCCCCGCCCTATGCCCTTTCCCCCAAGTACCTCTACGACCGGCGCGGTTCCGAGCTGTTCGACCGCATCTGCGAGCAGGAGGCCTACTACCCCACCCGCACCGAGCTGGGGATCTTCGCCAAGCGCGGGCCGGAAATGGCCGAACGGGTCGGCCCCGGGGCGCTGGTGGTGGAGCTGGGCAGCGGCAGCAGCAACAAGACCCGGGCCCTGCTCGATCACCTGGAGGACCCCGCCGCCTACGTCCCGGTGGAGATCTCGGGCGATCACCTGCAGGCCGCCGCCGAGCGCATCCAGGCCGCCTACCCGGACCTGGGAGTCCGGCCCGTGTGCGCCGACTCCACGCGGGACTTCCGCCTACCCCGGCCGCCGAGGACCCCCGGCCACACCCTGCTCTACTTCCCGGGCTCCACCATCGGCAACTTCGATCCCGACGATGCCCGCGCCTTCCTGGCCCGCCTCGCGGCGCTGGCCGGCCCCGGCGGCGGCCTGCTGATCGGGGTGGACCTGGCCAAGGATACCGGCGTCCTGGAGCGGGCCTACGACGATCCGGAAGGGGTCACCGCCGCCTTCAACCGCAACCTGCTCACGCGCATGCAGAACGAGCTCGGCGCCGAGCTCGACCCGGCCGGCTTCATCCACCGGGCCGAGTTCAACGGCGAGCTGGGCTGCGTGGAGATGCACCTGGTCAGCCTGCGCCAGCAGGTCATCCGGGTGGGCGGCCGCGAGTTCCCGTTCGCCGCCGGTCAGAGCCTGCGCACCGAACGCTCCTACAAGTACACCCTGGCGGGCTTCGAGACCCTGGCCCGGAAGGCCGGGTGGACGGTCACCACGGTCTGGACCGATGACCGCCAGTGGTTCAGCGTCCAGTACCTCGAGGCCGGGGGCGCCTAGCCGCGGCCGGGGTGGAGGCCGGGGCCGGAAACCCGTAAGCTGGCGGGGCGATCGTTTTCGAGTGGCCGTCCGCCCGCGGGGCGGGCGTGTGGGGGGAACAACCGGTCCATGGCCTTTCGCATCAAGCACCCCAAATCGCTTCCCATGCTGATCCTGTATGGGTTCGGGGTGGTCTCGGTGCCGCTCATCGGGGCCCTCATCTACGGTGCCGTCAACATGGGGCGGCTGGCGGACCAGAGCCAGGACGCGGTGCATCAGGCCGTGCGCGCCATCGAACATTCCAATCGCGTCATCGAGCAGGTCACCAGCATGGAGCGCACCGGCCGCCAGTACCTGGTGCTGCAGGATCCGTCCCTGCTGGCCGCCTATCGCGAGACCCACCAGCACTTTCAGGAGACGGTCACCAACCTCAAGGGGCTGCCCCTGGACAGCGACCAGTACCACCTGGTCAGCGAGCTGCTGATGGCGGAGAACGCCCTGTTCGAGCACATCCGCACCGCCAAGCCCACGCCCGCCAACCAGGAGGAGGTGGCCGCGGCCTTCGCCGGCCTCACCGCCAAGGCCGAGCAGCTCATGCACCGCAGCAACGAGCTGATCAACCGCGAGGTGGACGTCATGCGCCGGGACGCCGCCCACGACCAGCGCGTGCTGTTCTGGCTGGCCGCCTCCCTGATCCCCCTGTCCCTGGCCTCCGCCGGCGTCTTCACCGTCCTGATCGCCCGCCCCATCCGCCAGGTGAACCGCTCCATCCGCCACATGGGCGAGGGCGATTTCCAGCAGCCGGTGCGGGTGAGCGGCCCGGAGGACCTCAAGTACGTGGGCGAGCTCCTGGACTGGCTGCGCCAGCGCCTGGCCGAGCTGGAGCAGGAGAAGACCCGCTTCCTGCGCCACGTGTCGCACGAGCTCAAGACCCCGCTCACCGCCATCCGCGAGGGCTCCGAGCTCATGGACGAGCACTCGGTGGGCGACCTCAATCACGAGCAGTCGGAGATCGTGCGCATCATCCGCCGCAGCGCCGGCCAGCTGCAGCGCCTG
>DATFLO010000041.1:0-5655 GCA_035267605.1 Gammaproteobacteria bacterium | reverse complement strand
GATGGCCTTGATCACCTCGTCGGTGAGCTCGGTGGCCGACATCTCCGGCTGCAGGTCGTAGGTGGCCACCTGCGGCGAGTGGATCAGGATGCGGTCCTCGCCGGGGAAGGGGGTCTCCTCGCCGCCGTTGAAGAAGAAGGTCACATGGGCGTACTTCTCGGTCTCGGCGATGCGCAGCTGACGCAGGCCGCGCTGCGAGAGGTACTCGCCGAAGATCTTCTTGAGCCGCTGCGGCGGGAAGGCGATGGGCACATCGAAGGCATCGTTGTACTCGGTGAGGCACACGAAGCGCGACAGCTCGGGGACCACCGCCCGCTCGAACTTGTCGAAATCGGGATCGATGAACGGCTGGGTGATCTGGCGGGCGCGGTCCGAGCGGAAGTTCATGAACACCACCGCATCGCCGTCGCCGATGGTGCCGATGGCCTCGCCGGCATCGTCGACGATGGCGGTGGCCTGCACGAACTCGTCGGTCTCGCCGCGCTCGTAGGCCTGATCCACCGCCTCGGTGGCGCCGCGCGCGCTCTTGCCGCAGCCCTGCGTGAGCAGGTCGTAGGCCGCCTGCACCCGCTGCCAGCGGCGATCGCGGTCCATGGCGTAGTAGCGGCCGATGACCGTGGCGATCTTGCCGCCGCCCACCTCGGCCATGTGCTTGTGCAGCCGCTTGATGTAGCGGTGGGCGCTCTGCGGCGCGGTGTCGCGGCCGTCGAGGAAGGCGTGCACGAACACCCTGGGCGCCCCCTGCTCCACCGCCAGCTTGACCATGGCCTCGATGTGCGACTGGTGGCTGTGCACGCCGCCGTCGGACAGCAGGCCCATGATGTGGACGGCGCCGCCGCCGGACTTGGCCGCGTCGACGGCGGCGATCAGCTCGTGGTTCTTGAAGAACGAGCCGTCCTCGATGGCGCGGTTGACGCGCGCGTACTCCTGGTACACCACGCGCCCGGCGCCCATGTTGAGGTGGCCCACCTCGGAGCTGCCCATCTGGCCCGAGGGCAGCCCCACGGAGGCGGCCGAGGCCTGGATCAGGGTATGCGGGTACGCCCGCCAGAGGCCGTCCATCACCGGCAGACGGGCCTCGGCCACGGCGTTGGCCTCCCCGTCCTCGCGGTAGCCCCAGCCGTCGAGAATCATCAGCACCATGGGACGATGCGGCAGCGCCATCGGGCCTCCCTCTTCTATCACCCGAAAAATCGTGTACGGTCCCCGGAGAACGGGCGCCGGCCAGCCGGCCTTCGCCGCAAGCCCCGGCCCGCCGTCCCGGGCGCCCGCAGGACCATTGGCTCCAGACGGTCAGGGACGCCGGGGTTCGCCAAGGATGCTCAAAGGTGGCAGGCTACCCGCGCCCCTCGGAGGGGGCCGCGCAGGGTAGAATGATTCTAAATTCTATCAAAAGCGGCCGGGCCTGTGAGGCCCGGAATCGAACCGCCCAGTCTACATCGCCTCTTGACTCCCGCATATAATATTATTATTACTCAGTAAAACAGTCCCAGTTTCTGGGGAGGACGGGGTACATGGAGTCCACCGAGCACCTGCTTGAGGGCGACGAGAACATCGAGCTGGCCTCTCGCTCCCTCAAGGCGATGTCCCACCCGCTGCGCCTGAAGGTCCTGTGCACCCTGAACGACAAGGAGCTCAGCGTTCAGGAGATCGTCGAGGCGGTGGGAACCTCTCAGAGCAACATCTCCCAGCACCTCGGGATCATGCGCGACAAGGGCATCCTCAAGGCGCGCAAGAACGCCAACAAGGTGTACTACCGGGTGGGCGACCCCCGCACCCTCAAGCTCATCTCTTTGATGCGGGAGGTGTTCTGCCCCTTCGAGGAAGAGCGCCAGTAGCGTAGACTGGGCCGGGACGGGCCCGTCCCGGCCCAGTCTACGTACCCCATCCACCGGGCCGCGGCCCGGGAGGTGTGCTGATGCGGACAGGTGCTCGCCAGACAGCCGTAGCAGCCAGAAATCCGGGCAGATCGCTCGGATTTATTTATGGGTTCAAATATTAGCTTATGGTAATTTAATAAAATGCTTAGATTTACTCGCTCCCTCATGCTCCTGGCCGCCAGTGCCGGCCTCGCCGCCCCGGTCCCCAGCCCCGCCATGGGCCTGGCCGAGGCGGTGAAGCAGGCGCTCGCCAACAACAACCAGGTGGAGGCCGGCCGCCACCGGATGACCGCCGCCGGACACCGGGTGGAGGCGGCCAAGAGCGGCTACCTGCCCCAGGTGGACCTGGAGGTGGGCGCCACCCGCACCGACAACCCCGGGCAGGCCTTCCTGGCCAAGATCAACCGGGGCTCGGCCACCTCGGAGGACTTCTCGCCGACGGTGGTGAACGATCCCGGCGCCACCAACGACGTGCACTCCGCCCTGGTGGTGCGCCAGCCGCTGTACCGCGGCGGCGCCACCCAGGCGCAGGTGGAGCGGGCCCGCTCGGGGCAGGAGCAGGCCAGCGAGGCCCTGCGCGGCACCCGCCTGCAGGTGGCGCTGTCCGCCACCCAGGCCTTCCTCCGGGTGCAGCTGGCCCAGGCCCGGGTGCGCGTGACCCGCGAGGCGCTGGAGGCGGCCCGGGGCCACCTGCGCATCGCCGAGCACCGCTACAAGGCCGGCTCGGCCCTGCGCTCCGATATGCTGCAGGCCCGTACCCGGGTGAGCGAGCTGGAGGAGCGCCTGCTGAACCGCCAGAACGGCCTGGCGCTGGCCAAGAGCACCCTCAACGAGCGCCTCGGGCGCAGCCTCGACGCCCCCGTCAACCTGGACGGCAGCCTGCCGCAGGACCTGCCGCCGAAGACCCCGAGCCTGGCGGCGCTGACCGAGCGGGCCCTGGCCCACAGCCCCGATCTGGCCGGCCAGCGCGCCGGACTGGCCGCGGCCCGGGCCCGGGTCGATGCGGTCGGCGCCCAGCTGCTGCCGCACGTGCACCTGCAGGCGCGCTTCGAGGACCACCGCGACGCGGTCTCCGACCAGAGCTGGCTGGTGGGGGCGCAGATGCGCTGGCGCCTGTTCGGCGGCGGCCGCTGGGCCAGCCGCGAGGCGGCCAGCGCCGACCGGTTCGCCGCCGCCGCCCGCCTCACCGACACCCAGCGCCGCATCCGGCTGCAGGTCAAGGAGGCCAAGCTCAATCTGGACAATGCGCGGCGCCGGCTGGAGACGGTGCGCCACGCCGTCAGCAGCGCCCGCGAGAGCCTGCGCACCAACGCCAACCGCTACAAGCAGGGCGCGGCCACCATCGTCGAGGTGCTCGACGCCCAGGTGGCCCGCCACCAGGCCCGGCTGCGCCGGCTCAAGGCGCTCTACGACCTGCGCCTCAACTACGCCCGCCTGCAGCGGGCGGTGGGGCTGACCCCCGTTCTCGACCGCCTGCAGACGGCCGCCCGCTGAGCCCGGCGGCCGCGCCGAGATCCGCCACAGGAGCACCCCATGCCCAGGCCCGCCCTCGCCCTCTTCAGCCTCGCCCTGACCGCCGCGCTCCCCGCCGCGGCGGCCGAGGCGCCGTTCCCCACCGCCACCCTGCAGACCCGCTCGCTGGACCGCGTGCGCACCGCCCCGGGCACCATCGAGTCGCGCCACCGGGCGCGCCTGTCCGCCGAGGTCAGCGGCCGGGTCCGGGACATCCCCTTCGACGCCGGCGACGCGGTGAAATCCGGCGACACCCTGGTGCGCCTGGATGACTCCGACCTCAAGGCGCAGCTGGAGGTGGCCAAGGCCTCGCTGGCGTCCGCCGCGGCCCGGCTCAAGGAGGCCCGCCAGTCCTTCCGCCGGACCAAGAGCCTGTATCGGCAGGACTCGGCCTCGGAGCAGCAGATGGACCGGGCCACCGCCACCCTGCAGCAGGCCCAGGCCCAGCGCAGCCAGGCCCAGGCCAAGATCCAGCAGCTGCGCATCCGGCTGGACAAGACCACGGTCACCGCGCCCTTCGCCGGGGTGGTGGTGAGCAAGCAGATCGAGGCCGGCGAGCTGGCGCAGCCGGGCACCCCCCTGCTCACCCTGCTCGACCCCAAGCGCCTGCGCCTGGTGGCCCGGGTGCAGGAGAGCCGCATCCCGGGACTCATGGGCGACGGCAAGGCCCGCGTGTGGGTGCCGGCCCTCGACCGCCGCTTCGACGCCGAGCGGGTGACGGTGATGCCCCAGGGCGACGAGCGCACCCACACCTTCCAGGTGCGCCTGCGCCTGCCCGAGGGCACGCCGGCCTCGGCGGGCATGTTCGGACGCGCCGAGTTCCACCTGGGCACCTTCGACACCCTGGTGGTGCCCGAGGACGCCATCGTCCACCGCAGCGAGATCACCGGCGTCTACGTGGTGGACGACGGGCGGGTGAGCTTCCGCCTGGTGGAGCTGGGCGAGCGCACCCCGCGCGGCCGCGAGGTGCTCGCCGGACTTGAGGCCGGCGAGCGCATCGCCCTGGATCCGGAGCGGGCCCTGCGCTACCTCAAGGAAAGCCAGCCCGCGCAACCGGCCCCTTCGGCCGAAGCCCACTGACGCCCAGGCGCCGCGAGGATCCCCATGGCCGAGCAGACCCACGGCATCGCCGGACGCATCGCCGCCAAGTTCATGCGCGCCCGCCTGACCCCGCTGCTGGGGCTGCTCGCCCTGCTGGCGGGGGCCCTGGCGGTGGTACTGACGCCGCGCGAGGAAGAGCCCCAGATCAAGGTGCCGCTGGTGGACATCTTCATCCCCTTCCCGGGGGCCTCCGCCCACGAGGTGGAGTCCATGGTGGCCTCGCCGGCGGAGCAGGTGCTGTCCGAGATCAAGGGCGCGGAGTACGTCTATTCGGCCTCCAAGCCGGGCATGGCGGTGGTCACGGTGCGCTTCGAGGTGGGCTCCGACCGCACTGACGCCCTGGTCAAGACCTACAACAAGGTCATGGCCAACCGCGACTGGATCCCGCGCGAGGTGGGCGTCGGCGAGCCCATCGTTAAGCCCAAGAGCATCAACGACGTGCCGGTCATCACCCTGACCCTGTTCCCCAAGCAGGGCAGCGACCTGACCGGCTACGAGCTGCGCCAGGCCGGCCACGCCGTCGAGCACGAGCTCAAGAAGGTGCCCAACACGGCCGACATCTACACCCTGGGCGGCCCGCAGCGCACCGTGCGGGTGCTCCTGGAGCCGGACAAGATGGCCGAGTTCGGCATCAGCCCCGGCGCCATCCGCGACGCCCTGAGCGTATCCAACAGCTCGCTGCCCTCGGGCGAGCTGACCCGGCGCAACCAGTCGGTGCTGGTGCAGACCGGCAGCTTCCTCAACACCGTGGACGAGGTGCGCAGCCTGGTGGTGGGCGTGGCCGATCAGGCCCCCGTCTACCTCAAGGACGTGGCCGAGGTCAGCGAAGGCCCCGAGCAGCCCGACCACTACGTGTGGATGGGCACCGGCGCCGGCGCCGCCCACAAGGGCCTGGAGCCCGGCCGCCGGGTGCCGGCGGTGACGGTGGCGGTGGCCAAGAAGAAGGGCACCAACGCGGTCAACGTGGCCGAGGCGGTGGAGGCCCGCTTCGACCAGATCAAGGGCCACGTGATCCCCGAGGGCATCGACTACTCGGTCACCCGCGACTACGGCTACACCGCCAACCACAAGGCCAACGAGCTGCTGTTCCACCTGGCCCTGGCCACCATCTCGGTGGTGATCTTCATCGGCCTGGCGCTGGGCCGCAAGGAAGGCGCGGTGG
>DATFLO010000040.1:0-3351 GCA_035267605.1 Gammaproteobacteria bacterium | reverse complement strand
CACGCTGGACACGGTGGTGCTGGAGCGCTTCTTCGACGAGTCCGGCGGCATGCAGCTGCTGGTGCACGCGCCCTTCGGCAGCCGGATCAACAAGGCCTGGGGCCTGGCCCTGCGCAAACGCTTCTGCCGCAAGTTCAACTTCGAGCTGCAGGCGGCGGCGCTCGAGGACACCGTCATCCTGTCGCTGGCCTCGGCCCACAGCTTCCCGCTCGAGGAGGTGGCCCGCTACCTGTCGCCGGAGACGGTGCGCGAGGTGCTGGTGCAGGCGCTGCTGGCGGCGCCGCTGTTCGGCACCCGCTGGCGCTGGAACGCCACCACCGCGCTGGCCATCCGCCGCTTCCGCAATGGCGGGCGCACCCCGCCGCAGCTGCAGCGCATGGAGGCCGAGGACCTGATGGCGGCGGCGTTCCCGGACCAGATCGCCTGTGCCGAGAATCTCGCCGGCGACCGCGAGATCCCCGACCACCCGCTGGTCAACCAGACCGTCCACGACTGCCTGTGCGAGGCCATGGACCTGGCCGGGCTGGAACGGATTCTGGGCGGCCTGCGCGATGGCGCCATCCGCCTGGTGGCCGCCGACCTCACCGAGCCCAGCCCGCTCGCCCACGAGATCTTGGGCGCCCGCCCCTATGCCTTCCTGGACGACGCCCCGGCGGAGGAGCGGCGCACCCGCATGGTCCAGGCGCGGCGCTTCCTGGACCCGAATGAGGCCGCCGAGCTGGGCCAGCTCGACGCCGAGGCCATCAATCGGGTGCGCGAGGAGGCCTGGCCGGAGGTGCGCGACCGCGACGAGCTGCACGACGCCCTGGCGGTGCTCGGCGCCGCCACCGCCGAGGAGGGCGCGGCCTCGGGCTGGGACGGCTGGTTCCGCACACTGCAGACGGAGGGGCGGGCGGGCGCCCTGATCCCGGCGGACGGCCCGGCCCTGTGGCTGGCGGTGGAGCGCCTGCCGCAGCTGCGCGCGGTGCATCCCGAGGCGGCGCTGGAGCCGGCGCATCTAGCCCTGCCCGGCGAGCCGGAGGCCTGGGAGCGGGACGCGGCCCTGCGCGAGCTGGTGCGCGGCCGGCTGGATGGCCTGGGGCCCACCACCGCCGCCGCCCAGGCCGCCGCCCTGGGGGTGGAGCCGGACGAGACCGAGGCGGCGCTGAGCGCGCTGGAGACCGAGGGCAGCGCCTTCCGCGGCCGCTTCACCCCCGACGCGGCCGGCGAGGAGTGGTGCGAGCGCCGGCTGCTGGCGCGCATCCACAAGACCACCCTGGACCGCCTGCGCCGCGAGATCGAACCGGTGGAGCCGGCCGACTACACCCGCTTCCTGATCGCCTGGCACGGCCTGGACGAGGCCGACGCCGCCGCCGGCCGCGAGGGCCCGGAGGCCCTGCTGGCGGTGATCGAGCAGCTGGAGGGCTTCGAGGCCCCGGCGGCGGCCTGGGAATCGGAGATCCTGCCGGCCCGGCTAAAGGACTACGATCCGCAGTGGCTGGACCAGCTGTGCCTGTCGGGGCGGGTGGTGTGGGCGCGGCTGACGCCGCCGGCGGCGGCCCACGGCCGTGCCAAGCAGGCCGGCGCCATCCGCACCACCCCGGTGGCCCTGCTGCAGCGCAAGAACCTGCCCGACTGGAAGGCCCTGGCCGCCGGCCTGCAGGGATCGGACGCGGCGCTCTCCGGCAAGGCGCGCAAGGTAGCCGGCTGCCTGGAGGGGCGCGGCGCCCAGTTCTTCGACGAGGTGGTGAGCTGCGCCGGCATGCTGCGCACCGAGGTGGAAGGCGCCCTGGGCGAGCTGGTGGCGTGGGGCCGGGCCACGTCCGACAGCTTCGCCGGCCTGCGCGCCCTGCTCGCCCCCACCGACCGCCGCCAGCCGCGGCGGCGCGGCCGGCGGCGCCTGACCGGCAACCCCACCCGCCAGGTGGAGGAGGCGGGGCGCTGGGCGCCGCTGACCCCGGCCCCGACCGACCCCGGCGAGGTCCCCGATCCGGGCGCGGTGGAGGCGGCGGCCTGGACCCTGCTGGAGCGCTATGGGGTGGTGTTGCGCGCGGTGCTGGCGCGCGAGCCGGACTGGCTGCCGCCGTGGCGCGAGCTGCTGCGCGTCTACCGGCGCCTGGAGGACCGCGGCGAGGTGCGCGGCGGGCGCTTCGTGGCCGGCTTCTGGGGCGAGCAGTTCGCCCTGCCGGAGGCGGTTGCGGCGCTGCGCGAGGAGCGCCGGCGGGGGCCGTCCGAGCCCGCCCGCCAGGTGGCCGCTACCGACCCCCTCAACCTCGCCGGGATCATCCTCCCCGGCGACCGGGTCCCGGCCCGGGCCGGCGGGCGGGCAACCCTGGCACCGGAGCCCCCGCGGGAGCCCTGACCCCGGCCGTTCCGGGCCGGGCTATTGTGCGGCACCGGGATTTGCCGTAATGGGTGGGGTTGGAAGCATTCGCAATGACCCCACCGGAGAGCCGCCATGTCCATCCGTTTGCCCATCCGCTCCCTGATTGCCGCCCTGGCCCTGTTGGCCCTCGCCGCCTGCGACAGCGGCGGGCAGTCCGCGCAGGAATCCTCGCCGGACAGCAGCGCCGGCGCCCCGGCCGAGGCAACCTCCTCCCAGCCCCGCGAGCAGGCCCCCGAGGCTGCTCGCGAGGAGCCGGCCACCGGCACATCCGCCGGGGAGAGCGACGCGACCCGGCAGGCCGAAGCGGCGACCGAGCCCCCCACCCAAACCGCCAGTGTCGATGGCGGCAAGGCCGCCGCCCAGGAGCTGGGCTGCACCGCCTGCCACGCCGCCCAGACCAAGCTGGTGGGCCCGGCCTACAAGGACGTCGCCGCCAAGTACGGCGGCGACAAGGCCCGGATCCTGGAGCGCATGAAGGCCGCGGTGAAGAACGGCTCCTCCGGCACCTGGACCGACGTCACCGGCGGCACGCCCATGCCGCCCCAGCCCCAGGCCGCCGGCAAGGACGACAAGCTGGAGGCCGTCGCCGAGTGGATCGCGGGCCTGGCGGGATGATTCCGGCCCGCGCGGGCACGCCCGTGCGCGCTGGCGCCCCGGGGCAGCGGCCAGAGGCCGGCTGAGCCCCGACGGCGGGTATTGCGTGCGGCGGCGCGTTGCCGTAGAAATGGGATTCCAAGGGTATTCCATTATTTAATGAAATCCTCAGATAGAGGGAGGAACCATGCGCAATCTCGCCACCATCGCCGTTGCCGGGCTGGCCCTGAGCCTCGCCGGCGTCACCGGCGCCCAGGCCGGCGAGGGCAAGGCCGCCGCCCAGGAGCTGGGCTGCACCGCCTGCCACGCCGCCCAGACCAAGCTGGTGGGCCCGGCCTACAAGGACGTCGCCGCCAAGTACGGCGGCGACAAGGCCCGGATCCTGGAGCGCA
>DATFLO010000039.1:0-3754 GCA_035267605.1 Gammaproteobacteria bacterium | reverse complement strand
CTCCAGGACGTTCTGCAGGCGGTCGGCGGCGGCGCGCAGGGCGTCGAAGGCCTGGCGGGGGGCGGGCTGCTCCAGAACGGGCTTCCAGGCGCCGCGCCAGTCGCCCTCGCCCAGGGCGCGGCGCCAGTCGCCGGCGGCGCGCTCCAGGGCGTTGGCGGCCTCGGGGAGCTGGGGGTCGTCGCCGGCCTCCTGGGCGAACTCGTCGCGGCTGTCGCGGGCCAGCTCGCGCAGACCGTAGTTACTGATGCCGGTGCCGAAGAAGCGGCTGGCCGCCTCGGGGAGCTGGTGGGCCTCGTCGAAGACCACGGCGTCGGCCTTGGGCAGCAGCTCCCCCACCCCCTCGCTCTTGAGATTGAGGTCGGCGCAGAACAGGTAGTGGTTGACCACCACCACGTCCGCCTCCTGGGCGCGGCGGCGCGCCTGGATGAGGAAGCAGTCGTCGTAGTGCTCGCACTCGGTGCCCAGGCAGTTGTCGCTGGTGGAGGTGACGCGCGGCCAGATGGCGGCGTCCTCGGCGAGGCTGGTCACCTCGGCGCGGTCGCCATGGGTGGTGTGGCCGGCCCATTCGCGGATGCGCGCCAGATCGGCGCGCTGCTCGCCGGAGAGCTCGCGCTCCTGGTAGACGGCGCGCTCCAGGCGGTGGATGCAGAGGTAGTTGGCGCGGCCCTTGAGCAGGGCGGTGCGGAAGTCGGCGCCCAGGGCGCGGCGCAGCAGGGGGAGGTCGCGGTGGTAGAGCTGGTCCTGGAGGTTGCGGGTGCCGGTGGACACCAGCACCTTGCGCCCGGACTGGAGCACCGGCACCAGGTAGGCGAAGGTCTTGCCGGTGCCGGTGCCCGCCTCGGCCACCAGGGTGCCCTGGTTGGCCAGGGCGTCCTCCACGGCCGCCGCCATCTCCTGCTGCTCCGGGCGGGGCTGGAAGTTGTCCAGGGCCTCCGCCAGGGGGCCTTCGGGGCCCAGGGTGTCGTGGGCGGGGGGCATGGGTGGGTGGCGGCTCCGGGGTTGGAGGGAGGTGTAGGAGCGGCGGGACGCGGCTCCTACACCGCCATTTTGGCCCTTGTGCCTAGTGGCTGGCGCGGCGCCAGACGGTGCCGTCGGCGCGGTCTTCCAGCTCGATGCCCTTGGCGGCGAGGCGGTCGCGGATGGCGTCGGCGGTGGCGAAGTCCTTGCTCTTTCTGGCCTCGGCGCGCTGCTCGATGAGGCGCTCGATCTCCTCGGCCCCCAGGCCGCCGGTGTCGCGCTGCAGGAAGGCGGTGGGGTCGCGCTGCAGCAGGCCGAGCCAGCCGCCCAGGAGCTTCAGCACCCCGGCGGCGGCGCGCGCGGCGTCGGGATCTTTCTCCTTGCGCCGATTCACCTCGCGGGCCAGGTCGAACAGCGCGGCGAGGGCCTCGGGGGTGTTGAAGTCGTCGTCCATGGCCTCGCGGAACTTGCCCACCCACGGCAGCAGGTCCTCGTCCACGTGGTCGGCATCGTCATAGGCGACGGGGGCCACGTCCTCCAGCGCGGTGTACAGGCGCTCCAGGGCCTCGGCGGCGCCGCGCAGGTTGTCGCCGGTGTAGTTCACCGGGCTGCGGTAGTGGCTGGCCAGCAGGAAGGTGCGCAGCACCTCGGGGTCGTAGGTCGCCATCACCTCGCGGATGGTGAAGAAGTTGCCCAGGGACTTGGCCATCTTCTCGTCGTCCACCCGCACGAAGCCGTTGTGGATCCAATATTTGGCGAAGGTGCAGCCGTGGGCGGCCTCGGACTGGGCGATCTCGTTCTCGTGGTGGGGGAAGCGCAGGTCGGCGCCGCCGCCGTGGATGTCCAGCGGGCAGCCCAACTCGCGGGTGGACATGGCGCTGCACTCGATGTGCCAGCCGGGCCGGCCCCGGCCCCAGGGCGAGTCCCAGGCCGGCTCGCCCGCCTTGGCCGCCTTCCACAGGGCGAAGTCGAGCGGGTCGTGCTTGTCCGCCTCCACCTCCACGCGCTCGCCGGCGCGCAGCTCGTCCGGCGACTCCCCCGACAGTTGCCCGTATTTCTTGAACTTGCGGACGTTGTAGTAGACGTCGCCGGCCTCGGTGGCGTAGGCGTAGCCGGCCTCCTCCAGCTGGCGGATGAGGATGATCATGTCGTCGACGGACTGGGTGGCGCGCGGCTCCACGTCCGGGCGCAGCACCCCCAGGGCGTCCAGATCCTCGTGCATGCGCGCGATGGTGCGCTCGGTGAGGGCGTCCACCGGCTCGCCGTTGTCGGCGGCGCGGGCGATGATCTTGTCGTCGATGTCGGTGATGTTGCGCACGTAGGTGACGCCATAGCCCCGGGCGCGCAGGTAGCGCACGATCATGTCGAACACCACCATCACCCGCGCGTGGCCCATGTGGCAGTCGTCGTAGACGGTCATGCCGCAGACGTACATGCGCACATTCTTGGGGTCCGCCGGCTCGAAGCGCTCTTTCTGGCGGGTGAGGCTGTTGTAGACGTGGAGGCTCATGCGGGCGTCCGTTTTCGGGTCCGGCGGCGGGGAGAAAACCGATTCAGAACGAATTGTCTCGAATGGGGGCGGCGGGCACAACAACGGCCGTATCCGTCATTGCGAGGACCGAAGGCACGAAGCAAGCCCCGTAGCGGAGCCCCTTGAGGCAGATCGCCACGCTGCCGCTCGCGATGACAGAGTCGCGGCAAGGGACGAACCGATCTCCCGGAGCGCAGCCCCTGTCGGCAGATTGCCGCGGCCTGTCGGGCCCTCGTCATGGCGGCGGGCCGGTGCAGGAGCGCCGGCCCCTCGCCGCGATCGGCCCAAAGGGCCTGATTCGCCAAAAGGCGGTCGCGGCGCGGGACCGCCGCTCCTACAAACGGCGCCAACGGCGATCGCGGCTCGCCCCGCTCGCCCCACCCGCCGTCATGGCGAGGACCGAGGGGACGAAGCCATCTCCCGGATCGCAGCCCCTGTCGGCAGATTGCCGCGGCCTGTCGGGCCCTCGCCATGGCGGCCGCGGGCTCCTAGCCGCCCTTGGCCGCCCGGATGCGGGCCAGCGCCCTCTCCTGCCCCATCAGCGGCAGCAGCGCGCCCAGCTCGGGGCCGGAGGCCCGTCCGGTGATGGCGGCGCGCAGGGGCTTGAACAGGTGCTTGCCCTTCAGCCCCGTCTCCGCCTTGACCGCCTCCACCACCGCCTGGTTGTCGGCGCCGTGCGCCTCGAGCGCCGCCTCGGCGGCGGGCCACAGGGCCGGGTCGGCGCCGGCCAGGACCTCGGCCGCCGCCTGGTCCGGCGCCACCTCGCCGAAGCACACCCGCGCCCAGTCCTCGGCATCGTCCGGACGCTCGAGGTTGGGCTGCACCGCCGCCAGCCAGGCCTCGCGGCTGGCCTCGGGGATAGACGTCTCCAGCGCCGGCGCCAGCCAGTCCCACAGCTCGTCGAGCGGGGCGTGCTGGATGGCCTCGTGCTGCCAGTGGGCGAGCTGCTGCGGGTCGAATCTCGCCGGGGCGCGGCTCAACCGCTCCACGGCGAAGTGGCCGGCCAGGGCCTCCAGGCCGAACAGGTCGCCTTCCTCCATGGGGTGGCCGAGGCGGGCCATGTAGTTGGTCAGGGCCTCGGGCAGGTAGCCGGCCTCGCGCAGCTCGGCCACCGAACGGCTGCCGTTGCGCTTGGACAGCGGCGCGCCATCAAAGCCGGTGAGCAGGCTGATGTGGCCGTATTCGGGGCTGGTCAGGCCCAGGGCGTCGAGGATCAGCATCTGGCGCGGGGTGTTGGTCAGGTGGTCCTCGCCGCGCAGGACGCGG
>DATFLO010000038.1:0-15220 GCA_035267605.1 Gammaproteobacteria bacterium | reverse complement strand
AGCTCTACCACAAGAATGTGGAGCGCTGGGGCAAGGACATGGCCAAGCAGCTGCACATCCCCAATGCCCAGGAAAGCCTGCGCCAGGAGGCCAAGGCCGGCAACTTCGACCTGGAGCCGGACCGGCTGACCGAGATGGATGCCCTCGTCGCCTACCTCCAGGTGCTGGGGACCATGGTGGACTTCAGCCAATACAGCGAGCCGGAGCAGGGCCGGGCGCGCGGGTTCGGGGACGATTCCTGACCTGAGTGCCCGGCCAAGCGGCCGCGGAGTCGAGAACGATGAGCGAAATTTGGGCTTGGCTTTCCACCGTCCTGACCGATATGCAGACGGCGGGGCAGATCGCCACGGTGATCTTCTTCGTCGTCTTCACCGGTATCCTGATCTACGCCTATACCGGCAAACGGCGGCAGGAGCGTTTCGACAGCTATCGGTACATCCCCCTGGACGACGAGGACGACAACGCGGGGGAGACGGCGGAGCGGCCGGCGGGGCAACAGCAGCCTAAGGGGAATTCCGACGATGGCCAGTAACGACAACAACAAGGTCCAGACCACCGGCCACACCTGGGACGGCGACCTGGCCGAGTACAACAACCCGCTGCCCCAGTGGTGGGTTTGGGTGTTCTACGCGACGGTGGTGTTCGCCGTCATCTACTGGATCCTCTACCCGGCCTGGCCGGTGGGGAGCCACTACACCGAGGGCGTCCTCGACTACTCCAAGCGGGCCCATCTGGAGCACCAGCTGGACAAGGTCGAGTCCGGCGAGCTCTACCCCAAGCGCCAACAGGCGCTGGAGAAGATCTCCCGGATGAGCCCGGCGGCCATCCTGGACGACCCCGAGCTGATGAACTTCGTGAACTCCTCCGGCAAGGTGCTGTTCGGCGACAACTGCGCGCCGTGCCACGGCTCCGGCGGCCAGGGCGTGATCGGCCACTACCCCAACCTGACCGACAACGACTGGCTCTACGGCGGCAAGCCCTCCGACATCCACCAGACCATCGTCCAGGGCCGCCGCGGCTACATGCCGGCCCACGAGGACAAGCTGTCCAAGGACCAGATCGAGGCGGTGGCCATGTACGAGGGCAGCCTCGCGGGCGAGGACTGGGCCAACGATTCCCAGAAGATCGCCCAGGGCAAGGAGATCTTCCACGGCAACCAGGCCGCCTGCTACGCCTGCCACGGCAAGGACGCCAAGGGCAACCAGACCCTGGGCGCGCCCAACCTGACCGATGCCATCTGGTTCTTCGGCGGCAAGAAGCAGACCGTGATCGAGACCATTACCCACGGCCGCGGCGGCCGCATGCCGAGCTGGCAGGATCGCCTCAACGACAACCAGATCAAGATCCTGACGGCCTATGTCCATTCCCTGGGCGGGGGCCAGTAGGCTGAGCCCCCAGCCGGGACAAGGGAGAATGGAGCAGCAGGCCGGGCTATGCCCGGCCTGTTTCGTTCCGGGCCCGGGAATCCGCGGCCGGCCCGGTTGTCCAACCGCCCAGTCGCGGGAGTATATTAGGGCCTGCTAATCTAGAGACCCCCCCTTCCCCTCCCCAGAGGCAAGCCGATGGCAGAGCAAACCGAAGGCCTCTACGCCGCCCACGAAAAGGTCTATCCCCAGGCGGTCCGCGGCTTCTTCCGCCGCATGAAGTGGACCATCCTGGCGGTGGCCTACGCCGTCTACTTCCTCCTCCCCTACCTTCGCTGGGGCGACCGCCAGGCGGTGCTGTTCGACATCCCCGGCCGGCAGTTCTTCCTGTTCAACCTGCGCGTGGCCCCCGAGGACATCATCTGGCTGTCCATGCTGCTGTTCATCGCGGCGGTGGCCCTGTTCTTCGTCACCAGTCTGGCCGGCCGGGTGTTCTGCGGTTACTTCTGCTTCCAGACGCTGTGGACCGACGTCTTCCTCAAGATCGAGGAGTGGGTGGAAGGGGGGCGCTCCCGCCGCATCCGGCTGGACAAGCAGAAGGCCAATGCCAGCAAGGCCGTCAAGAAGGTCACCAAGCACGTCCTGTGGCTGCTGGTGGCGCTGCTGACCGGGATCACCTTCACCCTCTACTTCCGGGACGCGCCCACCCTGTGGGTCCAGTACCTGACCGGCCAGGCCCCCACCGTGGCCTACTTCACCGCCTTCTTCCTGACCGCCACTACCTACACCATGGCCGGCTGGGCGCGCGAGCAGGTGTGCACCTACATGTGCCCCTATGCCCGCTTCCAGGGGGCCATGTTCGACGAGGACACCCTCATCGTCGCCTACGACCCCAACCGGGGCGAGCGCGACCAGGGGCGCCAGCCGCCCAAGAAGGGCGAGACCTACGAGGAGCGGGTGGCGCGCGGTGCCGGCGACTGCATCGACTGCGGCTATTGCGTCAAGGTCTGCCCCACCGGCATCGACATCCGCGAGGGCCAGCAGTACCAGTGCATCACCTGCGGCCTGTGCATCGATGCCTGCAACACCATCATGCAGAGCCAGGGCTTCCCCGAGGGGCTGATCCGCTATACCTCGGAGAACGAGCTCGAGGGCGGCCGGACCCACCTCTTCCGGCCCAAGATCCTGGCCTACGCCGTCATCCTGGTGGCCGCCATCGGCGTCCTCGGCTACAGCATCGCCAACCAGTCGCTGATGGATCTCAACGTCTACAAGGTGCGCAATCCCAACTTCATCCTGGAGCCCGACGGCCGCATCAAGAATGTCTACGAGCTGCGGGTGAACAACAAATCCCAGGAGACCCACCGCTACCGGGTGTCCATGGCCGGCCTGCCCCAGGCGCAGTACAAGGTCCAGGGCGGCTTCCGCGAGTTCGATATCCAGCCCGGCGAGAACCTGACGGTCAAGGCCTACGTCTGGGTGGATCCGGACGAGGTGGATGCCAGCCGCACCCACTTCACCTTCCAGGCCCGGCGGGTGGACCTGCGCCCGGGCCAGGAGGCCGAGACGCGCGAGGCACGGGCCATGTTCTTCGTGCCCGAGCGCCAGCTCTAGGAGCCAGCAGCCATGCCAGCAACCGAACCCCCGAGCCCCGACGAGCAGCGCCGCACGCGGCGGGCGATCCGCCTCTGGATCGCCGCCGGGACGGTGTTCGCCCTGACGGTGCTGAGCTACAGCGGGGCCATGGTCTATCTCGCCGAGCGCGACTACCCCGGCTCGGTGGTCAATGACTACTTCAAGAACTTCAAGAAGTTCAACGAGTTCACCGACCGCCTTGAGCAGCAGGAGAAGCTCGGCTGGGCGCTGGACACCAGCGTCCACAGCCTCCCCATTGTCGGCGAGCCCCTCCAGGTCCAGGTGCTGGCGCGGGACGACCAGGGCCGGCCCCTGCCGGATGCCGATGTGGCGGTCCATTTCGTCCGCAACGTCAACTCGCGCCACGATCGCTGGGTAGACATGACCGATCAGGGCGGCGGGCGCTATTCCGGTGAAGTGCGGTTGCCCCTGCCCGGCAATTGGACCATCCGCACGTCCGTGACAAAGGGCGGCCACAATTACCTGGCCCGGCGCTTCCTCTGGGTGGAGGAGCCGCTGGAGTGAAGCCGGCCCCGGAAGGCTGCTTCCACTGCGGCCTGCCCGTCCCCTCCGGCGACCCCTGGCGGGGGGAGGTGGACGGCCAACAGCGCTCTTTCTGCTGCGCCGGCTGCCGGGCGGTCGCCCAGGCCATCGAGCGGGCCGGCCTGAGCGCCTACTACCGCCAGCGCACCGACTTCCCCGAGCATCCCGAGGAGACCGTCCCGGACGCCCTGCGCGACGCCGAGCTGTTCGACCGCGAGGAGGTCCAGCGCAGCTTCGTCCGGGATGTGGAGGACAGCCGCGAGGCCTCGCTGATCCTCGAGGGCATCACCTGCGCCGCCTGCGTCTGGCTCAACGAGCGCCAGCTCCAGCAGACACCGGGCGTGGTGGACGCACAGGTCAACTACACCACCCATCGGGCGCGGGTCCGGTGGGACCCCGCCCGCATCACCCTGTCCCAGATCCTGTCCCGCATCGCCGCCATCGGCTACACCGCCCACCCCTACGATCCCGAGCGCCAGGAGGCGGCGCTGGCCCGGGAGCGGCGCGACCTGCTCAAGCGCATCGGGGTGGCCGCCATGGCCACCGTGCAGCTGATGATGATCGCGGTGGGCCTGTACGCCGCCGATTTCTACCCGGTGGAGGAGCGGTATCTGACCTTCTTCCGCTGGGTTTCGCTGGTGCTGGCGATCCCCGTGGTGACCTACTCGGCGCGCGGCTTCTTCGCCGGGGCCTGGTCGGCCCTGCGGCGCGGCCAGGGCAGCATGGATATCCCGGTGGCCCTGGCCCTCGGGCTGACCTTTACCGCCTCCACCTGGGCTACGTTCTCGGGCACCGGCGACGTCTATTTCGAGACCCTGGGCATGTTCGTGCTGTTCCTGCTCACCAGCCGCCTGCTGGAGATGAATGCCCGCAAGCGCGCGGCGGAGGCCAACGAGACCCTGTCCAAGCTGGTGCCCACCATGGCACGGCGCCTGGAGCCCGACGGCGGCACCGCCTGGGTGCCGGTGGGGGACCTGCGCACCGGCGACCGCATCCGCGTGGTCCCGGGCGAGACCGTTCCGGTGGATGGCACCGTCGCCGAGGGCCACTCGGCCCTGGACGAGTCGGCCCTGACCGGGGAGTACACGCCCGTCCATCGCGGCCCGGACGACCCGGTGCTCGGGGGCACGGTGAACGGCGAGGGGCCGCTAACGGTTGCCGTGGAGCGGGTGGGCCAGGAAACCTTCGTGTCCGGGATCCTGCGCCTGCTGGAGGAGGCACAGGCGGCCCGTCCCCGCATCGCCCGGCGCGCGGAGGTGGCCTCCCGCTGGTTCGTGTGGGCCCTGCTCGGGGTGGCCGCCGGGGTGGGGGCCTTCTGGTGGGCGGTGGACCCGGACCGCGCCTTCTGGATCGTGGTGGCCCTGCTCATCGTCACCTGCCCCTGCGCCCTGGCCCTGGCCACCCCGACCGCCCTGGTGGTGGCCACCGGCGAGCTGTCCAAGCGGGGGGTCCTGGTGGCGCGCGGGGAGGCCCTGGAGACCCTGGCC
Source organism: Gammaproteobacteria bacterium (assembly GCA_035267605.1). Taxonomy (GTDB): domain Bacteria; phylum Pseudomonadota; class Gammaproteobacteria; order Thiohalorhabdales; family Thiohalorhabdaceae; genus Thiohalorhabdus. The sequence goes on along the minus strand of DATFLO010000038.1, from coordinate 10,191 downwards.
CAGGTGGATCGGGTGGTGTTCGACAAGACCGGCACCCTGACCCGCGGCCACCTCCGTCTCGCCCGCTGGGAGGGTGCGGCGGACGGCCTGCAACGGATCGCCGCGCTGGAGACGGCCTCGGAGCACCCGGTGGCGAGGGCCCTGGTGGAGGCCGGCGGCGGCTCGCCGACGCAGGAGCTGAGCGCCGCGGAGAATTTCCCCGGGCGCGGGGTCAAGGGGCGGCTCGGCGGGGAGGTCCACTGGGCCGGGGCCTGGAGCTGGGTGGCGGAGCAGGCCGGCCAGCCCCCCGCGCCCCTGGCGGAGGCCGCCGCGGCCATGGCCGGACGCGGGGAGACGGTGGTGGCCCTGGCCGCCGAGGGGGGCTGGCTGGCAGTGTTCGCCATCACCGACGAGCTCCGCACGGAGGCCGGGCCCACCGTGGCCGCGCTGCGCCGACGGGGCTGGGAGCCCGCCCTGCTCACCGGAGACAGCCCGCAGGCGGCCGCCGCCCTGGCCGAGCAGGTGGGGATCCATGAGGTCCACGCCGGGCAGGATCCGGGGGATAAGCTGGACCGGGTGCGGGCCTGGCAGGACGCCGGAGAGGTGGTGGCGGTGGTGGGCGACGGCCTCAATGACGGGCCGGTGCTGGCCGGCGCGGATGTCTCCTTCGCCATGGGGGCGGGCGTTCAGGCCGCACGTGCATCGGCCGACTTCATCCTGCTGTCCAACCGCCTGGAGCGCATCGAGGAGACGGCCCAGGTGGGGGCGGGGACCCTGGCCAATATCCGGCAGAACCTGAACCTGTCCTTCGCCTACAACGCCCTGGTGGTGCCGCTGGCGGCCGCGGGCTGGGTGGAGCCGTGGCTGGCGGCCATCCTCATGCCGGCCTCCAGCCTGCTGGTGGTGGGCAACGCCCTGCGCCTGCGGCGCCAGAGCCGGCGCTGGCGGGTCCGGGGAGGCGCCAGCGCCGCCGCCCCCCAGCTTTCCCCCGGGGCCTGAGGAGGAGCGCCTTGGATACGCTGTTCATGCTCATTCCGCTGGTGCTGGTGCTGCTGGCGTTCGCGGTGGGGGCCCTGCTGTGGGCCATCAAGAGCGGTCAGTTCGATGACCTGGAGGGACCGGCCTACCGCATCCTGTTCGACGACGACGATCCGCGCATCCCCTTCAACCGCGAGCGCGAAGGAGAGGCAGAGCACCGCGATGGCGGCGGCTCGGATAGCGGCGATGGGGACGGGGGTGAGGACGGAGAAAAGAACGGTTCTTGAAAAGATTCGAAAATGGTTATAGACTTAGGTTCGAATCCAGAACCCGACCTTTTCGATCAAGAATCCAGGGGGATCCATCCAATGGACCACATCCGCGTTACCCTGAGCGTTGTTGCCACCCTGGTGACCATCGCCTACGCCAGCTTCTTCTCGGTCATCTTCGGCGCCTAACGGCTGCCGCCCGGCCCAGGCCGGGGATTCCTCCCTCCTCTCCGAACGCGAAAGGCCGGCCCCAAGGGGCCGGCCTTTCGTATTCCGGGCGCCGCCGGGCTCAGGCGGTTCCGTACTTCTCGTAGTAGCCCTTGACCCGCTCCACCTCGGCGCGCGAGCCGATCACCACCGGGACCCGCTGGTGCAGGGATTCCGGCTGGATGTCGAGCATCCGGCGGACGCCGTCGGTACAGGCGCCGCCGGCCTGTTCGGCCAGCAGGGCCATGGGATTGGCCTCGTAGAGCAGGCGCAGCTTGCCGGTTTCCTCGGGCTTCTTGAGGTCGCGCGGATAGAGGAACACGCCGCCGCGCATGAGGATGCGGTGGAAGTCCGCGACCATGGAGCCCACCCAGCGCATGTTGAAGTTCTTCCCGGAGGGGCCGTCGCTGCCCTGCTCGCAGTCGCTGACGTAATGCTGGATGGCCGGCTCCCAGAAGCGCCGGTTGCTGGCGTTGATGGCGTACTCGCTGGTCTCCTCGGGGATCTCCAGGTCGCGGTCGGCCAGCAGGAACTCGCCCAGGTAGGGGTCGAGGGTGAAGGCGTGGACGCCGGAGCCGGCGGTGTACACCAGCTGGGTGGAGGAGCCGTACACGGCGTAGCCGGCGGCCACCTGCCTGGCCCCGGCCTGCAGGAAGTCCTCCACGGTGGCGTCCACCCCTTCATGCGGGGCCTTGAGCACCGAGAAGATGGTGCCGACGCTGATGTTGACGTCGATATTGCTGGAGCCGTCGAGGGGATCGAACACCAGCAGGTACTTGCCGCGCGGGAAACCGCCGGCCAGGGCGTAGGGGGCCTCCATCTCCTCCGAGGCCATGCCGGCCAGATGCCCGGTGGGCTCCATGGACTCCAGGATGAGGTCGTTGGCGATGACGTCCAGCTTCTTCTGGTCCTCGCCCTGGACATTGACCTCGCCGGCCTGGCCAAGGACGTCCATGATCCCGGCGCGGTTGACGTTGCTGGAGATGGTGCGGATGGCCGTGGTGAGGTCGCTCATGAGCCGGGTGAAGTCCCCGGACGCCCCGTGGTGCCTGCGCTCCTCGTCGAGCAGGAAGTGGGTCAGGGTCGTGCCGATGTGCATAGGGTCCCTCGACTGCGGTCGGGTTGGGGATGCGTGGAAAAAAGTCAGCCCTATAGGGTAAACCAAGCCAGGGTCGCTTGTACCGTCTCCGAGGCCGGGGCCAGGTCTTGCGGGTCGAGGAAGCGGATGCGCAGCCCGGATCCGGCCGGCCGGACCTCGGCGAGGCGGTCAGCGGGTCCCTCGATGCGCACCAGGCCGCTGGCCGCTTCGGCGGGAAGGGCGAGCTCGTGGCCCTCCGCGGGGCAGGCCACTGCTTGCCGCTGGAGCGAGTCCCGCATGAGCCGCAGGCCGCCCTCGGCGGCGGCCCGCAGCGGCGCCAGCTCGCGCCCCCAGCCGGCCACCCGCTGCCCCGGATCCTGGCCGGCGGCCGCCCACGCCCGGGGACTCGGCCGCAAGCCCTCGGCGCCGCCGTCGACCTGGCGCCGATAGGCAGCAAGCCAGGGCTCGCTGCACAGGCGACCGTGGTAGTCGGGCCACTCCGCGGTCAGCCGCCGCCCGAGCTGCTCCAGGAGCGAGCGCAGGCGGTCCAGCTTGGCGCCATCGACCCCCGGGCGATGCGCCAGGCCGTCCAGGTGGTCGGTCCAGCGCCGGATCTCCAGCGCCAGGGAATCGCCCAGCTGGTGCGGCGAGAAATCCTCCAGCTGGCGGGCGAGCAGCAGGGCGGCCGCGTGACACTGTTGCGGGCGCGGGTCCGCGCTGACCTCGTCGAGGGCCGCGGCGGTCTCCTCCAGCGCCAGCAAGCGGCCGACGGTGGCGCTCAGGGGATGCTCGAAGACGGGGGCTCGCTGGGCGGCTCTCGGTGCCAAAGCTCCACCTCCAGGGTCGGGTCGGCGGGGCCTTCCCGCGGCGGCTCGCCGGTGGCCAGGACGGCTGCATCCCGCTCCAGCGCGAATGCCCGGGCCGCGGACCACAGCCGCTCCGCCTCGCCCCGCGCCATGCCGGCGAAGGGGGTGTCGAGCAGGAGCAGGGGGGCCTCGGTGGCGAGCACCCCGGCGAGGGCGGTGATGCGGCGCTGCCCGGGGCTGAGGGCCGTCACGCCGGTTTCGGCCCAGGCAGCGCTGCCGGTGCGCTCCAGGGCCTGAGCGGCGGCCGCCGGGCTGGCGGCGTTGAGCCGCACATCGGCGCCGACGGTGGCGGCCAGCAGCTGGTAATCGGGGTTCTGGAAGAGCATGGCCGCCCGGCCGGGCCCGGGCTGGGAGCCGTTCACGGTCACCGAGCCGGCGGCCGGGACGCGCAGGCCGGCGGCCACATACAGCAGAAGGGTCTTGCCGCTGCCGGAGGGCCCTCGGAGCCAGGCGATCTGCCCGGGCGCCAGCTCGAGGTCCACGCCGGCCAGGGGCCCCTCCTCCACCGCGGCCATGGCCAGGGCGGTCACGGGACCGCGCCCTCGCCGGCGAGGGCGCGGTAGCGTTCCATGAGGGCCTCAATCTGTTCCGCGGTGGCCGGCCAGGGGCCGCTATTGTCGATGACGTCGTCGGCGTGGGCGAGGCGCTCCTCCCGGGGCCACTGGGCCTCCATGATGGCGCGCACCTGCTCCGGTCCGCGATCGCCGCGGGCGATGGCGCGCTGCCGCTGGAGGGTCTCGGGGAGGTCCACCACAAGCACCCGGTCCACCCCGTCGGCGGCGCCGGACTCCAGCAGCAGGGGGGCCGCGTAGATGACCACGGCCGCCGGCAGGCGCGCGCCGATGGCGGCTGCGCGCTCGCGCTCCAGGGCATTGATGCGGGGATGGAGGAGGGCGTCCAGCCGCCGGCGGGCATCGGGGTCGGCGAAGACTCGCTCGGCCAGGAGACCGCGCCGCAGGCGGCCGTCCTCGTCGAGGAGGTCGCCGCCGAAGGCGGCGGCGACCTCCTCGAGAAGGTCCGAGCCCGGGGCCAGCAGCTCCCGGGCCAGCCGGTCGGCGTCGATGATGTGCGCGCCGTGCTCCCGGAAGCACCGGCTGACCGCGCTCTTGCCGGCGCCGATGCCGCCGGTGAGGCCCACGTGGAGCATGGCTAGGGACGGGGGGTGTAGACGGTACGGTCGCCGTCGGGACCGTGGCGGACAAGCCTCCCCGGCAGCCCGGTGCGCCGGCCGGCCTCGGAGTGGTAGTCGAGCAGCTCCCAGCGCACCCCGGCCGCGGTCTCCAGCGCCACCGGCCGCTGCCGGCCGCGGTCCACCACCAGGCGGAAGCCGCTCCCGGGGTGGCGGGCGCCGAACACCAGGACCGCGCCCACGCCTTCCCGCCAGTCCAGGCTCACGGCCTCGGGATACAGGCTGCGGTCGAGGAAGCGACGGCTGAGGGCGTCCGCCCCCGAGGGGTGGAGGAGCCACTGGGGCTGATCGCCGGGGGCGAACAGCGAGCCCACCGGCCGGTAGCGGGTGGAGCCGGTGCCGCCGTCCGCGAGCCAGGCGCCCAGGGCCTGGTGCACGGCAGGCTCGGCGGCCCCCGCCCAGGCCGGAAGGAGGATCAGCCCGATAAGCCCGACAAGCCGAAATACCATTGGATCAGGGTGTCCTTCCACAGCAGCAGGGCCCAGCCGCCGGCGGCGAGAAAGGGCCCGAAAGGGATGGCGAGGTGGCGGTGGCCGCCCCGGAGGAGGATCAGGAATCCCCCGATTAGGCTACCCAGGAGGGCGGCCAGGAACAAGGCGAGCAGGACCGCGACCGGCCCGATCCAGGCGCCCATGGCCCCGAGCAGCTTGAGGTCGCCGCCGCCGAGGCCCTCGCGCCCGGTGGCGAAGGCGTAGGTCCAGCCGGCGGCGAAAAGCAGGCCGTAGCCGATGGCGAACCCCAGCAGGGAGCCGAGCGGCGGCGGCAGGCCGGGGCCGTCCCAGCCGATCAGGCCGGGCACCCACACCCCCAGGAGGCTCAAGGCGAGGCCCAGACCGGCCAGGGGCCAGGTGAGACGGTCGGGCAGCAGCTGCAGGTCCAGGTCGATGCGGGTCAGGGCCACCAGGAACCAGGTGAAAATCAGCGCCGGCAGCAGGAAGACGGCGGGGCCGACGACGGCCGCGGTGATGCCGCTGAAGCACCCGGTGGCCGCCTCGGTCAGGGGGTAGTGGGGCCCGATGGGGGCGCCGCAGGCCCGGCAGCGGCCCCGCAGGAAGAGGTAGCTCACCACCGGGATGTTCTCCCAGGGCCGCAGGCGGTGACCGCACCCCGGGCAGGCGGAGGGCGGATGGACCACGGACAGGCCGCGCGGCAGGCGGTGGGCCACTACGTTGAGGAAGCTGCCGACGATCAGGCCGAGGACGACCGCCCCGGCCACCGTCAGGAGGAGGGCGGGGCTCATTCCATGCCCAGTTTCTGGATGCGGTAGCGCAGGGAGCGCAGGCTCACGCCGAGGCGCCGGGCGGCGGCGGTCTTGTTGCCCCCGGTGGCCTTGAGGGCCTCCCGGATCAGGCCCCGTTCGGTGTCCGCGAGGTGGCGGTCGAGCTGGAACTCGCCGGACTCGGGCGGCTCCTCGTCGCCCTCCTCCGGACAGTTGTCGGGGCCGGATTCGCGGCTGCCGCAGATGGCCTCGCCCAGAATGATGGCGCCCTCGGTCTGGCTGAGGGCCCGCTCCAGGATGTTCTCGAGCTCGCGGACGTTGCCGCGCAGGGGCAGCTGGCGCAGGCGGTCCAGGGCGCCCTGGCTGAGGGTCGGCGGCGGCGGATCGTCCCGCCGCCGGTGGCGCCGGGCCAGGAGGGTGGTGGCGATCTCCGGGATGTCCTCGGGATGGTCCCGCAGCGGCGGGACGTGGACCTGGAGGACGTCCAGGCGGTAGAAGAGGTCCTCGCGGAAGCGCCCGGCGGCCACTTCTTCAGTCAGGTCGCGGTGGGTGGCGGCCAGGATGCGGGTGTCGATGGCCACCTCGCGGGTGGCGCCCAGCGGCCGGATGGCGCGCTCCTGCAGGGCGCGCAGCAGGTTAGCCTGAACCGACAGCGCCAGGTCGCCCACCTCGTCCAGGAACAGGGTGCCCCCCTCGGCTTCCTGGAACAGGCCCTTCTTGTCGGCGGAGGCGCCGGTGAAGGCGCCCTTGCGGTAGCCGAAAAGCTCGCTCTCGATCAGGTGCTCGGGGATGGCGGCGCAGTTCACCGGCACGAACGGCCCGCCGGAGCGCGGGCTGGCCTTGTGCACAGCGCGCGCCGCCAGCTCCTTGCCGGTGCCGCTCTCGCCGGTGATCAGAACCGGGGCCTCGCTGCGCGCCACCCGCGCCACCTGGGTCCGGACCCGCTGCATGGAGGAGCTCTGCCCCACCAGATCGGCATCCAGGTCGTTGGGCTTGCCGCCGCCGCTGCCCACCAGGTTGCGGCCGTGCTGGACCAGGGATCGCAGCCGGTTGGTATCGATGGGCTTGGACAGGTAGTCGAAGGCGCCGGCGCGCATGGCCTCCACCGCGCTCTCCGGCGTGCCGTAGGCCGTGATCACCGCCACCGGGCGCGGCGGATCCAGCTCCGAGGCGGCGCGGACCACGTGCATGCCGTCCCCGTCGGGCAGGCGCAGGTCGGTGACGATCAGGTCGGGCGGCTCCTCGGCCAGGATCCGCTGGGCCTCCTCCAGGCTGCCTGACTGGCAGGCCTCGAAGCCCAGCGGCTCCACCGTCAGGGCGATGAGCTCGCGAATGGACGGCTCGTCGTCGACGATCAGCAGGCTCGGATTCAACCCTCGCCCCTCCTAGGCTCGCAATGGCTGGGCAGCTCCACGGCGACGCAGGTGCCGCCCCCGGGCCGATTCTCGAGCGTGATTGTACCGTGATTGGCCTCAACCAGCTCGCGCACCAGGCCCAGCCCCAGCCCGGTGCCGCGGGCGGCGGTGGTGTAGAAGGGCTCGAACACCTGCTCACGGTGGTCGGCCTCGATGCCCGGCCCCCGGTCCAGGACCTCGATCCGGGTGTGGCCGTCGTCCGTCGCCAGCCCGCGGATGGTGCCGGCGTGGTCCTGGCCCACGCCGCCGTGGCGGATGGCGTTGACGCCCAGGTTCCAGAGAATCTGCTGGAGGTGGCCCTCGTCAATGCAGGCGGTGAGATCAGCGGGCACCTCCAGCCGGAAGCAGCCGCCGCCTTCCGGGCAGCCCTCGCTGCCCAGGAGGCGGGTGGCGTTGGCCGCTAGCGGAGCCAGCTCCAGCGTCTGCGCCTGCCCGCTGGGAGGGCGCAGGTGGCGCAGCAGGGTCTCCACCCATTCGTTCAGGCGCTCCGACTCGTCCCGAATGATGCGGGTCATGCGGCCGTCCGCGCCCTGCTCGGCGAGCAGCTGGCCGGCATGCTGGATGGACGAGAGCGGGTTGCGGATCTCGTGAGCAAGGTTGGCGGACAGCCGACCCATGGCCGCCAGGCGCTCGGTGAGCTCCTGTTCGCGCTGGCGCTCCCGGGCCTCGGTCAGGTCGTAGAGGTGGATGAGGGTGGCCCCGCGCTCGTGGGTGCCCAGGGGGGTGAAGCGGTAGGCCAGCAGGTGGGGAGGCTCCTGCCCCCGGCGGCCACCGGTCTCGAGCTGGCCGCTCCCGGGGCCGTCTCCGGCGAGCCAGCGCTGGAACAGCCGGTCCAGGAGCGGGAGCCGCAGGTCCAGGGTGGACCAATCGCCGGGGCCGATCAGGTGCTCGGCCTCGGGGTTGATGAGGCGGATGCGGCTGCGCCGGTCCACCACCACCAGGCCGGTGTCCACCCGCTCCAGGATCTCCTCGGCCAGGGCGGTCAGCGTGCGCACGTCCCGCTCGCGCCGCTGGGCGCGGAGCTCATGGCGGTGGAGGCGGCTGGCCAGGCCGTCGGACAGCGCGGCCAGGGCCACCACCAGCAGGCCGGTGAGCACCAGTCCTTGGGATGCGGTCTGCGTATCCGGGCCGCCCATGATCAGGTAGCCCAGGCCGTCGAGCAGGAAGGCGGCCGCGGCGGCGTAATAGGAGGCCCCCGGCCCCAGCAGGAAGCTGGCCGAGACCACGGCCAGCGGGTAGAGGAACACCAGGGGGCCGGCGATGGGGCCGGAGAACCACACCAGCAGGGTGGCGGCCACGAAATCGCCGGTAAGCAGGGCCAGGGCCAGGCGGACCGGATGCCCGCCGGTGCGCAGGCGGTACAGCACCCACAGGCCCACCACCACCACGATGGCGATGGCGGCGATGATGTCGACGAAGCGGAGCTGGTCCAGCGGCGGGTGCCCGCCCCAGCCTGCGGCCAGCGCGGCCAGGAGGAAGCCCAGGCCGGTGCGGTACAGGACCGCCCGGCGCAGGGTGGCGAGGGTCGGCGTCCAGCCCGGGGTCAGCAAAAGACTAGCCGTTGCCGATGGCCTGACCCATCTTGAAGATCGGCAGGTACATGGAGATCACCAGGCCGCCGAGGACGACGCCGAGGACCACCATGATCACCGGCTCGAGCAGGTCGGTGAGGCCGTCGACGGCGGTGTCCACCTCCTGCTCGTAGAAGTCCGCGATCTTGGCCAGCATGGTCTCCAGGCTGCCGGATTCCTCGCCGATGGCGATCATCTGGGTGACCATGGGCGGGAACACGCCCGCCTCCTCCAGCGGATCCGACAGGCGCTGGCCCTGCTCCACCGCCTCCTGGGTGCTCTGCAGGGCCTCCTCGATGATCTTGTTGCCGGCGGTGCGGCTGACCGTGTCCAGGATCTCCAGCATGGGCACGCCGGCGGCGCTCAGGGTGGCGAAGGTGCGGGTCATGCGGGCCACCGAGGCCTTGAGGGCGATGTCGCCGAACACGGGCAGGCGCAGCACGTACTTGTCCACCTGGCGCTTGAAGCCGACCGAGCGCCGGTAGGCCGTGCGGAAGGCGAAGAAGGCCCCGATGATGCCGCCGAAGATCCAGTACCAGTTGGCCCGGAAGGCGCGGGACAGCTCGATCACGAACTGGGTGGGCGCGGGCAGCGCGGTGTTGAAGCCGGCGAAGATGTCCTCGAACTTGGGAATCACGAAGACCATCAGGACGGTGGTCACGCCGAAGGCCACCACGATCACCGCCACCGGGTAGAACAGGGCCGACTTGACCTTGGCGCGCAGGGCCTCGGTCTTCTCCAGGTAGGTGGCCATGCGGTCGAGCACGGTGTCCAGGATGCCGCCCTTCTCGCCGGCCCGGACCATGTTCACGTAGAGCTCGTCGAACACCTGGGGGTGGGCAGACAGGGCCTCCTGCAGGGGCTGGCCGCTCTCCAGATCGGAGGCGACCTGGTCCACCACCTTGCGCATGGTCGCGTTGTCGCTGCCGCGGGCGATCAGCTTGAAGGCCTCCACCAGGGGCAGGCCGGCGTTGATCATGGTGGACAGCTGCCGGGTCATCACCACCACGTCGTGGGTCTTGATCTTGGCCCGCTTCTGGAACAGAGGCTGCGGCTTCTTCTTTACCCGCGAGGGGATGATGCCCTTCTGGCGCAGGGCCGCGGCGGCCGCCTCGGAGGAAACCGCCTCGATCTCCCCCTTCTGGGCCCGCCCCTGGCGGTCGCGTCCCTTCCACTGGAATTCGACCGGTTCGGCTTTTTTCGCGGCTTTCTCGGCCATGTGCCCATCCTTCCCGGGAAGCGCCAAAGGCAACGTAAGTGGTGGTCAGCCGGCTCCGCCGGATGAGGCCCCTTGGTTTTCCAACATCTTGATGATGGGTTCCACCGTCGGCTGCAGGCCGTTCCAGAGCTCGAAGCTGATGGCCCCCTGTCGAACCAGCATACCAAGGCCGTTGGCGGCCTTCAGTCCCCGCTTGCGGGC
>DATFLO010000037.1:0-12027 GCA_035267605.1 Gammaproteobacteria bacterium | reverse complement strand
TCCAGCCGGGATTGAGCACCACCTCCGCGCCGCCGGCCTGCATGCTCTCCAGGGCAACCGACACGCCCAGCCCCTGGAAGGCCGCCAGCCCCACAGTCAGGTAGCGGGTCCAGACGTTGATCTTGCGCTGCCCGGCCTGGCCTTCCTTCTTGAGCTCTTCCAGCTTGGGCGACACCACGGTGCCCAGCTGCAGGATGATGGAGGCCGAGATGTAGGGCATGATGCCCAGGGCGAACACCGTCAGGCGCGACAGGGCGCCGCCGGAGAACATGTCGAACATGCCCAGCATGGAGCCCTGCTGCTGGGCGAAGAACTGGGACAGGGCCTGCGGATCGATCCCCGGCGTGGGGATGTGGGCGCCGATGCGGTACACGATCAGGGCGCCCAGCACGTACAGGATGCGGCGCTTGAGTTCGCTTATCTTGGCCAGGTTGCCTACCTGGGCCAGCCCGCCAAGGTTGCTCCCCACCGCCACGGTCTACTGCTCTTCCACGCTACCGCCGGCCGCCTCAACCGCCTTGCGGGCGCCGCCGGTGACCTTGGTCAGCTTGACCGTGAGCTTGCGCTGCAGCTCACCGGAGCCGAGCAGCTTGGCCCACTTGTCGGCGCCGTTCATGAGGCCGGCCTCGCGCAGGGCGGCCTCGGTCACCTCGGTGCCGTCACTGAAGCGGTTGAGGTGGTCAAGCCGGACCTCGGCATAGCGCTCGGCAAACCTGTTGTGGAAGCCGCGCTTGGGCACCCGGCGCTGAAGCGGCATCTGACCGCCCTCGAAGCCGGCCCCGATGGAACCGCCGGAGCGGGCCTTCTGGCCCTTGTGGCCCTTGCCGGCGGTCTTGCCCCAGCCGGTGGACTCGCCCCGGCCGACCCGGTGGCGCCGCTTGCGGCTGCCCTCGGCGGGCTTGAGCTCGTTCAGCTTCATTTCGCTTCCTCGCAATCCACGAGATGGGCGACGGACTTGACCATGCCCCGGGTCTGGGGGGTGTCCTCGCGCTCCACGGTATGGTTGAGCCGGCGCAGGCCCAGACCGCGCACGGTGGCGCGATGCTTGGCCTGGGCGCCGATCAGGCTCTTCTTGAGCGTAATCCGCAGGGTTGCCGCCATGGTCGCTAGCTCCAGATCTCGTCGACGGGCTTGCCGCGCTTGGCCGCCATCTGCTCGGGGCTGACCATCTGGTCGAGGGCGTCGAAGGTGGCCCGCACCACGTTGATGGGGTTGGAGGAACCGTGCGACTTGGCCAGCACGTCCTTGATGCCCATCACCTCCATCACCGCGCGCACCGGGCCGCCGGCGATGATGCCGGTACCGGGGCTGGCCGGCTTGAGCAGTACGCGGGCGCCGGCGTGGGTGCCCTCCACCGTGTGGTGGAGGGTATCGCCGTTGAGGTGATACTTGCGCATGTGCTTGCGGCCCTGGTCCATGGCCTTGGCGATGCCGTCGGGCACCTCGCGGGCCTTGCCCCGGCCGAAGCCTACCTTGCCCTCGCCGTCGCCGACCACCGCCAGCGCGGCGAAGCCGAACTGCCGGCCGCCCTTGACGGCCTTGGCCACTCGGTTGATGTTGACCAGCTTTTCCTGCAGATCGTCCGCCGGGGAATCGGCTCTCGGGTTCGCGCCTGCCACTGCCGTCTCCTTTTTAGAACTTGAGGCCGTTCTCGCGGGCGGCCTCGGCCAGGGCCTTGACCCGGCCGTGGTACCGGTAGCCGCCGCGATCGAAGGCCACGTCCTCGACGCCGGCCTCCTTGGCCCGGGAGGCGATGGTCTCGCCCACCTTCTTGGCGGCGTCGGTGTTGCCGCCGTGGCTGACCTCGCCGGCCACGTTCTTGTCCAGGGTCGACGCGCTGACCACGGTGTGGCCCTGCGCATCGTCGATAATCTGGGCGTAGATGTGGTTCCCGGAGCGGAACACGGCGAGCCGGGCCTTGCCCTGCTCCCGAATCTGCATCCGGGCCTTCTTGGCCCGACGGTGACGCCGGCTGAATTTGTTGATCTTGCTCATGGCTCCGCCTACTTCTTCTTGGCTTCCTTGCGGATGATGCGCTCGTCGGCGTACTTGATGCCCTTGCCCTTGTAGGGCTCGGGCGGCCGCATGGCGCGGATGTCCGCCGCCACCTGGCCAACCAGCTCCTTGTTGGCGCCGCGGACCACCACGTTGGTCTGGCCCTCGACCTCCACCGTCACCCCCTCGGGAATGGCGTAGGCGATCGGATGGGAGTAGCCCAACTGGAGGTTGAGAGTCGCGCCCTTGGCGTCGGCCCGGTACCCCACACCGGTGATCTCCAGGCGGCGCTCGAAGCCCTGGCTCACCCCGTGCACCATGTTGTCCACGATGGAGCGCATGGTGCCGGCGAAGGCCACCGCCTTGCGGCTGTCCTCAAGGGGCCGGCAGCGAACGACGCCGTCCTCCTGCGCCACCTCGACGGTGGGATGGATCTCCTGTTCCAGCTCGCCCTGGGGGCCCTTGACGCGGACGGCACCGCCGTCGACGCTGAGCTCCACCTTCTCGGGCAGCCGAACCGAGGCGTTTGCGATTCGGGACATGGCTCGGTTCCCCTTAGTAGACGGTGCAGAGGGGCTCGCCGCCGATGTTCTCCGCGCGCGCCTGCCGGTCGCTCATAACCCCCTTGGAGGTGGTCAGGATGACCACGCCCAGGCCGTTGAGGACCTTGGGGATGTCGTCGGCCTTGGCATAGCGGCGCAGACCGGGGCGGCTGGCGCGCTGCAGCTCGGAGATGACCGGCTCACCGTTGAAGTACTTGAGCTCGACGGTGAGGGTCTTCTTGCCGCCCTCGCCCGCGGACTCCTCGTACCCGGCGATGAAGCCCTCCTCGGCGAGGATGCGGGCGATGGCGGCCTTCTGCTTGGAGCCGGGCATGGACACGGTCCGCTTCTCGGCCATCTGGCCGTTGCGGATCCGGGTCAGCATGTCGGCAATCGGATCGGTCATGCTCATGGGTCGTCCTTACCTACCAGCTGGACTTCACGACGCCCGGGACTTCTCCCTGCAGGGCGTGCTTGCGGAGGCACAGCCGGCACAAGCCGAACTTTCGATAATAGCCGCGCGCACGACCGCAGTTGCTGCAGCGGTTGTACTCCCGCACCTTGAATTTCTGCTTGCGCTTGGCCTTGGCGATTAGGGATTTGCGTGGCACGGCCTACTCGCTCCTTGGCTTAACTGCGGAACGGCATGCCGAAGCCTTCGAGAAGGGCCTTGGCCTCCTCGTCGGTGGCTGCCGTGGTGGAAAAGATGATGTCCATTCCCCGGATGCGATCGACCTTCTCGTAGTCCACCTCGGGGAAGATGATCTGCTCCGTGACGCCCATGGAGTAATTGCCCTGGCCGTCGAAGGAGTTCGGGTTCAGACCGCGGAAATCGCGGATGCGCGGCAGGGCGACCTGGATGAAGCGGTCCAGGAACTCGTACATGCGCTCGCGGCGCAGGGTCACCTTGCAGCCCACCGGCATGCCCTCGCGGATCTTGAACCCGGCCACCGACTTGCGCGCCTTGGTGATCATCGGCTTCTGGCCGGTGATGGCGGTCAGGTCGGCGATGGCGTTGTCGAGGGCGCTGCGGTCGCGCGCGGCGTCGCCGATGCCCATGTTCAGGACGATCTTGGTCAGCCGCGGCACCTGCATGGGAGTCCCGTAGGCGAACTCCTTCTGCAGGGTGGGGGCGACCTCATCTTGATAGCGCTGTTGCAGCCGGGCTTCCATGACTGCTGCTCTCCTAGCTGTCCAGGGACTCGCCGCAAGTGCGGCAGACCCGCACCTTGCGACCGTCATCGAGGGTCTTGAAGCCAACCCGAACACCCTTATTGCAGGACTTGCAGAAGGGATTCACCTTGGACAGGTCCATGGTGGCTTCGCGCTCTTGAATGCCGCCGGCCACACCCGCGTGGGGGTTGGGGCGCACGTGGCGCTTGACCATGTTGGCGCCGGCCACGACCACCCCGTTCTCGCCGGGCAGCACGCGCTGGACGGTACCCCGTTTGCCGGCGTCCTTCCCGCTGCGGACGACGACGTCGTCGCCTTTCTTGATTCGTTGCATCGCTTAAGCCTCTCCCGCGGCTGGAACAGGGCGTTCCCGTTACAGGACTTCCGGTGCCAGGGAAATGATCTTCATGAAATTCTTGGCGCGGAGCTCACGCGTCACCGGACCAAAGATCCGGGTGCCGATGGGCTCCAGCGAGTCGTTCAGCAGGACCGCGGCATTGCGGTCGAAACGGATGACCGAGCCGTCGGGGCGGCGCACGCCCTTGGCGGAGCGCACCACCACGGCGTTGTAAACGCCGCCCTTCTTGACGCGGCCCCGCGGCGCGGCTTCCTTGACGGTCACCTTGATGATGTCGCCGATGTTGGCGAACCGCCGCTTGGACCCGCCCAAGACCTTAATCGCCTGGACTTCGCGGGCCCCGCTGTTGTCCGCGATCCCCAGCCGGGTCTGCATCTGGATCATCGATGTCTCTCCCTACAGGTCCGTTCCGGGGGCTCGCCCCGGGGGCCTGGCTGTGCTCTGAGCTCAGACCTGGACAGCCTTCTCCAGGACTTCCACCAGGCGCCAGGACTTGGTCTTGGATACGCGACGGCACTCTTCCACGCTGACGAAGTCGCCTTCCTCGCAGGCGTTGTCCGGGTCGTGCACATGCACCTTGCTCGAGCGCCGAACATACTTCCCGTACAGGGGATCCGGCCGCCGGTAGTCGACGCGCACCACCGCGGTCCTGTCGGCCTTGGTGCTGACCACTACGCCGTTCATGCGGCGCTTGTTGGTTTCCTGTGCCATTATTCCGCCGCCTCACGCTGCTCGTTCATCACGGTCTTGATCCGGGCGATGGTCCGGCGCACCTGCCGCATCCGGGCGGTGTTCTCCAGCTGCCCGGTGGCGTGCTGGAAGCGCAGATTGAACTGCTCGTCGCGCAGGTCCTTGAGCTGCTGCTCCAGATCGGCCATGCCCTGGCCCCGAAGCTCCTTGGCCTTTTCCGCCATGGTCCGATTCTCCTAGTTGCCGCCGCCGCGGGTGATGAAGCGGGTCTTCATGGGCAGCTTGGCCGCCGCCCGGCGCATGGCCTCGGCGGCCACGTCCTCGGGCACTCCCTCCAGCTCGTAGAGCACCCGGCCGGGCTGGATCTGGGCCACCCAGTACTCGGGGTTGCCCTTGCCCTTGCCCATGCGCACTTCGGCCGGCTTCTTGGACACCGGCTTGTCCGGGAAGACCCGGATCCAGACCTTGCCGCGGCGCTTGATGTGCCGGGTGATGGCGATACGCGCCGCCTCGATCTGCCGGCTGGTCAGGCGCCCGCGGCCGGTGGCCTTGAGGGCAAAGGAGCCGAAGCTCACCTTGTCGCCACGGGTGGCCAGGCCGCGGTTCTTGCCCTTCTGCTGCTTGCGGTACTTGGTCTTGTTGGGCTGTAGCATGCCTTGCGCTCCTGTCCGCCCTTACCCGGCCTGGGCCTGGGATTCGCCCTGGGCCTGGGGAGCGACCTCCTGCTCCTCCAGCACCTCGCCCTTGAAGATCCACACCTTGACGCCGATGACGCCGTAGGTGGTCTTGGCCTCGGCCAGCCCGTAATCAATGTCCGCCCGCAGGGTGTGCAGGGGCACGCGGCCCTCGCGGTACCACTCGGTGCGGGCGATCTCGGCGCCGCCCAGGCGGCCGCCGGCGGAGATCTTGATGCCCTGGGCGCCCAGGCGCATGGCGTTGCCCACGGCGCGCTTCATGGCGCGGCGGAAGGAAACGCGGCGCTCCAGCTGCTGGGCCACGTTCTCGGCCACCAGCCGGGCATCGGTCTCGGGCTTGCGGATCTCCTCGATATTGATGTGGATCTGCTCCGAGGAGAGCTTTTGCACTTCGCGCCGCAGCTTCTCGATGTCCTCGCCCTTCTTGCCGATAACCATGCCGGGGCGGGCGGTGTAGATGCTGATGCGCGCATTGCGGGCCGGGCGCTCGATCACAACCTTGGAGACCGCCGCGTGCTTGAGGCGCTTCTCGATGTAGTTGCGGATGCGGATGTCCTCGGCCAGCTGCCCGGCGTATTCACCGCGCTCGGCCAGCCAGCGGGATTCCCAATCCCTGACGATGCCCAGGCGCATGCCGACGGGGTGGACTTTCTGTCCCATGCTCGATCCCTTTTATGCCTGCGCCACGACGATGGTGATGTGGCTCGTGGGCTTGTTGATCGGGGTCGCCCGGCCCATGGCCCGCGGCCGGAAGCGCTTGAGGGTCGGACCCTCGTCCACGTAGGCCTCCTTGACCACCAGCCGGTCCACATCCATGCCCACGTTGTGCTCGGCGTTGGAAATGGCCGAGTCCAGGGTCTTGCGGATGTAATGGGCCGGCTTGCGGCGCTCGAAGGTCAGGTACTCGAGGGCCTGCTCGACCGGCTTGCCCCGGATCTGATCGACCACGAGGCGGGCCTTGCGCGGCGACAGCCGGACGGACTTGGTCGAGGCCCGCGCTTGGAGTTGTTCCTCACTCATTACCGACGCGCCTTCTTGTCTACCTTGTGCCCGCGGAACAGCCGGGTGGGGGCGAACTCCCCGAGCTTGTGGCCGACCATGTTCTCGTTCACGGCCACCGGCACGTGCTGTCGGCCGTTGTGCACCGCGATGGTCAGGCCGATCATCTCGGGCGTGATGGTCGAACGCCGCGACCAGGTCTTGATCGGCTTTTTGTCGCCCGCCACCGAAGCCGCCTCGACCTTCTTGACGAGGTGGTCGTCGATGAACGGGCCCTTCTTGATCGAACGAGGCATTCTCGCGACTCCCTGCTACTTCTTGCGGCGCCGGACGATCAGCTTGTCGGTCCGCTTGTTGTTCCGGGTACGGTGGCCCTTGGTGGGCTGACCCCAGGGGGTCACCGGGTGGCGTCCGCCCTTGGTATGCCCCTCACCGCCGCCGTGGGGATGGTCCACCGGGTTCATGGACACGCCGCGGACCTTGGGACGGTGTCCCCGCCAGCGGGCGGCGCCGGCCTTGCCGATCACCTGGTTGGCGTGGTCCGGGTTGCTGACCTCGCCGATCACGGCGCGGCAGTCGACGCTCACCCGCCGCACCTCGCCGGAGGCCATGCGGATCTGCGCCTCGCGTCCCTCGCGCGCCAGCAGCTGGGCGCTGGTGCCGGCCGAGCGCGCGATCTGCCCGCCCTTGCCGGGCTTGAGCTCGACGTTGTGGATCACGGTCCCGGTGGGGATATTCCGGATCGGCAGGCAGTTGGCCGGGCGAACGGGGGCTTCCTCGCCGGACAGGACCTGGGCGCCTACCTTCAGGTTGCGGGGCGCGACAATATACCGCTTTTCGCCGTCCGCGTACACCAGCAGGGCCAGGTGCGCGGTGCGGTTGGGATCGTACTCCAGGCGCTCGACCCGGGCGGGCACACCGTCCTTGTTGCGCTTGAAGTCCACCACCCGCATGCGGCGCTTGTGGCCGCCGCCGCGGCGGCGCACGGAGATGTGGCCGGCGTTGTTGCGCGCGCTGATGCGCTTGCCCTTGGCCAGCAGGCCCTTCTCCGGCGCGCCCTTGTACAGCTCGGGCGACGCCACCGTCACGCGGTAGCGGCTGCCCGGGCTGGTCGGCTTGCGTTTCTTGGTCGCCATGGTCGGCTCCTGCTCCTTATTCCGCGCCGAAGAAGTCGATGTCCTGGCCCTCGGCCAGGCGCACGTAGGCCTTCTTCCAGTCGCTGCGCCGGCCCTGGATGCGACCGAAGCGCTTGGGCTTGCCCTTGACGTTGGCGGTGGTCACCTTCTCAACCCGGACGCCGAAGCGGTCCTCCACGGCCTTCTTGATCTCGCGCTTGCTGGCGTCGGTGGCCACCTCGAAGGCCAGCTGATTGGCCTCGGCGCGCACCCGTGTGGACTTCTCCGTAACCAGCGGACGCCGCAGCACCTGCGTCAGTCGTTCATGGTTCATGCCAGGCGCTCCTCCAGCTCGCGCAGGGCGTCCTCGGTGATCAGCACCTTGGCGTGCTGCACCAGGGCCAGGGGGCCGACGTTGGCGGCGGCCATCACCGTGACGCGGGGGATGTTGCGGCCGGCGCGGGCGGTGGCGGTGTCGCCGCTGGCAGTGACCACCAGGGCGTCGTCCACCTCAAGCGCCTTGAGGGTGGCGGCCAGCTCGCGGGTCCGGCCCTCGCTGACGCCGAGGTCGGCCATGGCCACCAGCTCATCGCGCCGCGCCAGCTCGGACAGCAGCGAGCGCATGGCGCCCAGGCGCATCTTGCGGTTGACCTTCTGCGCGTAAGAACGCGGCGAGGGACCGAAGATGATGCCGCCGCCACGCCACAGCGGGCTGCGGATGGTGCCGGCGCGGGCGCGGCCGGTGCCCTTCTGGCGCCAGGGCTTCTTGCCGCCGCCGGCCACCTCGCCACGGGACTTGGCGGCGCTGGTGCCGGCCCGCTGGCCGGCCAGGGTGGCGTTGACCACCTGATGCACCAAGCCCTCGCGGAAGTCGGCGCCGAACACCGCGTCGCTGACGTCAGCGGCGCCCTTTTCCTGATTGGTCGGGGTCTTCACTGGGATCTGCATTTTCTACCCTGCCTGTCCCTGGTTAGCGGGGCCCTTGACCGCGGGGCGGACCATGACGTCGGACTCCTTGGCCCCCGGCACGGCCCCCTTCACCAGCAGCAGGTTGCGCTCGGTGTCGACGCGGACCACTTCGAGGTTCTGCTGGGTGGTCTGGCGGCCGCCCATCTGGCCGGACATCTTCTTGCCCTTGAACACCCGCCCGGGGTCCTGCATCTGGCCGACGGACCCGGGCTTGCGGTGGATCTTGTGGGCGCCGTGGGAGGCGGGCCCGCCGCCGAAATTCCAGCGCTTCATGGTGCCCGCGTAGCCGCGGCCCTTGGTCAGCCCGGTGACGTCCACCTTCTGGCCGGCCTCGAACCGGTCGGCGGTGATGTCGCCGCCGGTCGCCGGGGCCTCATCGCCGTCGCCGAGGCGGAACTCGCGGAAGGTCCGTCCGGCCTCCACCCCGGCCTTGGCCACGTGGCCGGCCATGGGCTTGACGGTCCGCCCCGGCTTGCGGCTGCCGGTGGTCACCTGGACGGCCTCGTAGCCGTCGGTCTCGCTGTTCTTGACCTGGGTGACCCGGTTGGGGGTCACCTCGATCACCGTCACCGGGATGCTCTCCCCGGATTCGGTGAACACGCGGGACATTCCCTTCTTCTTGCCGATTACGCCGATTGCCATTGGTCCATCCCGCTCAAAGCTTAATCTGGACGTCCACACCCGCCGGCAGGTCGAGCTTCATGAGGGCGTCCACGGTCTGGTCGGTGGGGTCCATGATGTCGAGCAGCCGCTTGTGCGTGCGGCACTCGAACTGGTCCATGCCCTTCTTGTCGACATGCGGCGAGCGCAGCACCGTGAACTTCTCGATCCGCGTCGGCAGCGGCACCGGTCCCTTGACCCGGGCGCCGGTACGCTTGGCGGTGTTGACGATCTCGCCGGCCGAGTGATCGAGCAGCTTGTGATCGTACGCCTTCAGCCGGATGCGAATCTTCTGTTGCTGTACGACGGCCATAAACCGTTTACTCCAGGATCTCGGCGACCACGCCGGCACCGACGGTGCGGCCGCCCTCGCGGATGGCGAAGCGCAGCCCGTCCTCCATGGCGATCGGAGCGATCAGGTTGACTTCCAGGGTCACGTTGTCGCCCGGCATCACCATCTCGGTACCCTCGGGCAGCTGGCAGGTGCCGGTCACGTCGGTGGTCCGGAAGTAGAACTGCGGACGGTAGCCCTGGAAGAAGGGGGTGTGACGGCCACCCTCCTCCTTCTTGAGGATGTAGACCTCGCCCTTGAAGCGGGTGTGCGGGGTAATGGAGCCGGGCTTGGCCAGCACCTGGCCGCGCTCGACGTCCTCGCGCTTGGTGCCCCGCAGCAGGCAGCCGACGTTGTCGCCCGCCTCGCCCTGGTCGAGCAGCTTGCGGAACATCTCGACGCCGGTGACCGTGGTCTTGACGGTGTCCTTGATGCCGACGATCTCCACCTCGTCCCCGGTGTGGATCTTGCCCCGCTCCACCCGGCCGGTCACCACGGTGCCGCGGCCGGAGATGGAGAACACGTCCTCGATGGGCATCAGGAAGTCCTGGTCCACCGGCCGGTCCGGGGTGGGGATGTAGTCATCCATGGCGGTGGCCAGCTTGTTGATGGCCTCCTCGCCGTACTCGCCGGTGTCGCCCTCCAGCGCCTTCAGCGCCGAGCCCACGATCACCGGCGTGTTGTCGCCGTCGAAATCGTACTCGTCGAGCAGCTCGCGCACCTCCATCTCCACCAGCTCGAGCAGCTCCTCGTCGTCCACCATGTCCGCCTTGTTCAGGAACACCACGATCTGCGGCACGCCCACCTGGCGCGCCAGCAGGATGTGCTCCCGGGTCTGCGGCATGGGGCCGTCCGCCGCCGAAACCACCAGGATGGCGCCGTCCATCTGCGCCGCGCCGGTGATCATGTTCTTCACGTAGTCGGCGTGGCCCGGGCAGTCCACGTGGGCGTAGTGGCGGTTGGAGGTCTCGTACTCCACGTGCGCGGTGGCGATGGTGATGCCGCGCTCGCGCTCCTCGGGGGCGTTATCGATGTCCGAGAACTCCCGGCTCTCGCCGCCATAGGAGCTGGACAGCACCTTGGTCATGGCTGCCGTCAGCGTGGTCTTGCCGTGGTCCACGTGGCCGATGGTGCCCACGTTGACGTGCGGCTTGGTACGCTCAAACTTCTCCTTGGACATCGACTAACTCCCCTTACAGGAACGTGCGCCGGTCTCGACTACGAACGCCAAAACGTAAAATGGTGCCCACGGCTGGATTTGAACCAGCGGCCTCACCCTTACCAAGGGTGTGCTCTACCGGCTGAGCTACGTGGGCAGGCGAAGTGCAAGCGACCTTCCGCGGTGAACCCGGAAGGTCGCCTGGCTTTCCCTGCTGGGCGCGCCGCCTCCGGCTTACTGGGAGAGGCGGGGCCGGACCCGGTGTCTGGTGGAGGGGGGAGGATTCGAACCTCCGAAGGCGTAAGCCGGCAGATTTACAGTCTGCTCCCTTTGGCCACTTGGGTACCCCTCCAGCGGCGGGAAGCGTGGGAAATTACCGGCCCGGGGACCGTGTGTCAAGACTTGGTGCTGGCGGACGGAGTCGAACCGCCGACCGGCTGATTACAAATCAGCTGCTCTACCGACTGAGCTACGCCAGCGCGGCGGGCCAGCATACGGGAGCCCGGCATCCCGACTCAAGCCCCGGGATGGCGGCAATTTTTCCCGGCCGAGCGGGCGGCGGCGAGGGCCGTGCCGCGGAGCGTAAGGTGGCGATCGCAGGCATCGATGGATACCGGCCACCGTGCCAGCCCGCGCACGCCGCCGCCGGTCAGCACGGCCGGTGCCGGCACACCCAGCTCCTCGCGAGTGGCGGCCACCAAGCCCTCGATCAGGCCGGGGAAACCGAACCCCGAGCCGGCGGCGACGGCCTCCCCGGTGTCGCGGCCGATGGCCCGCCAGGTCCGGCCCCGCGGTGCCGGGATGGGACGCGCGGCGGCGCCCTCGAGCGCGGCCCGGGCGGCGCGGATGCCGGGGAACAGGGCCCCGCCCAGGAGGGCCCCGCGACCGTCAACCGCCTCCAAGCTCAAAGCGGTTCCCAGGTCCACCGCGATGCACGCCCCGCGGAAACGCTCCCATGCCGCCAGGGCGTTGGCGATGCGGTCCGGACCCAGGGTCTCCGGGGCCTCGTAGGCGATGGTCAGACCCCCGGCGGCCTCCGGCCCCACCACCACCGGCGGGGCACCCAGCCCCGCCACGGTTTCCTCGACCAGCCCCTGGCGCCCCGGGACCACGCTGCAGACCCCTGCCGCCGCCGGAGGCTCCGACGGGGCCAGCCGGGCGAGCCCGCGGCGCAACAGGTCGGCGTAGTCGGCCGCCGCGGTGGGCACACGCAGTCCCGCCTGCACCTCGCCAGCCGCCACCACGCCCAGCCGGGTCACGGTATTGCCCACGTCCACCGCCAGGATCCAGCTCACGGCGCCGCCTCCGTCAGCGGGCGCAGGCTCACCTCTCCGGCGGATA
>DATFLO010000036.1:0-2535 GCA_035267605.1 Gammaproteobacteria bacterium | reverse complement strand
CCGCCGACATCGGCCAGGGCGAGGAGGTCGAGCCGGCGCGCGAGAAGGCCAAGCAGTTCGGCGTCTCCGAGATCTTCATCGACGACCTGCGCGAGGAGTTCGCGCGCGACTTCGTGTTCCCCATGTTCCGGGCCAACACCGTCTACGAGGGCCGCTACCTGCTCGGCACCTCCATCGCCCGGCCGCTGATCGCCAAGCGCCAGATCGAGATCGCGCGCGCCACCGGCGCCGACGCCGTGGCCCACGGCGCCACCGGCAAGGGCAACGACCAGGTGCGCTTCGAGCTGGGCTACTACGGCCTGGCCCCCGACATCCGGGTGATCGCCCCGTGGCGCGAGTGGGACCTCAACTCGCGCGAGAAGCTGATGAGCTACGCCGAGGCCCACGGCATCCCGGTGGAGGGCAAGCAGGAGGGCGGCGGCTCGCCCTACTCCATGGACGCCAACCTGCTGCACATCTCCTACGAGGGCGGCATCCTCGAGGACCCGGCGGCCGAGCCCGAGGAGGCCATGTACCGCTGGTCGGTGAGCCCGGAGCAGGCCCCCGATTCGCCCACCTACGTGGAGATCGGCTTCGACGGCGGCGACCCGGTGACCATCAACGGCGAGGTGCTCGCCCCCCACGACCTGCTGTCGCGCCTCAACCAGCTGGGCATGACCAACGGCATCGGCCGCCTCGACATCGTCGAGAACCGCTTCGTCGGCATGAAGTCGCGCGGCGTCTACGAGACCCCCGGCGGCACCATCCTGCTGGAGGCCCACCGCGGCATGGAATCCATCACCCTCGACCGCGAGGCCGCCCACCTCAAGGACGAGCTCATGCCGCGCTACGCCGAGCTCATCTACAACGGCTTCTGGTGGTCGCCCGAGCGCAGGATGCTGCAGGCCGCCATCGACGAGAGCCAGCGCGACGTCTCCGGCAGCGTCCGCCTCAAGCTGTACAAGGGCAACGTCAGCGTGGTCGGCCGCAGCTCCGACAAGAGCCTGTACAACCCGGACCTGGCCACCTTCGAGGAGGAGACGGTCTACGACCAGGCAGACGCCGAGGGCTTCATCAAATTGAACGCCCTGCGCCTGCGCACCGGCCGCATGGTCCACGGCGACGGCTGAGCGGCCGCGCTTCGGACGGGTGGAAGGCCCATGGACCGAGCGGCCCTCCGCCCCGGGTAGGAGTCGCGCCCCCTCGCCGCGACAGGCCGGTCCCGCCAGGCAGCCCCCGGCCCCCAGGAAGCCCCGAAAAAGGCCCATCCCGCGGGGGAGTGGTGGCCAAACAGGGCCCGCGTTATTCTGTCCTCTTCAAGGATTGGCAGAAGGCTCCGCTGCGAGGGGGCGGTCGGGTTGAAGCTCGAGAGCTTGGTGGCTGTGGTAAGCGCCCTGAACGAGGCCGGCTCCCGCTTCCTCGTGGCCGGCGGGGTGGCCGTCAATCTCCACGGCTATCTCCGCGCCACCCAGGATCTGGATCTGGTGGTGGGGCTTGCGGGCGACAATGCCCTGGCCGCCATGCGGGCACTGGCCGCCCTGGGCTATCGCCCGCAAGTTCCCGTCGCCATGGAGGACTTCGCCGATCCGGTAAAACGGCGCGACTGGGTCGAGAACAAGGGGATGGAGGTCTTTTCCGTGGTAAGCGATTTCCATCCCGGAACCACGGTGGATGTCTTCGTCACCGAGCCCTTCGCTTTTGAGGAGGAATACCGTCTGGCCGACCGTTTCGAGATCGCCCCCGGGGTGGATGTCGCCGCGGTCCGGCCCGAGGCCTTGATCGCCATGAAGCGCGCGGTGGGCCGCGGGCGGGATTGGGACGATATCCAGCACCTGGAGTGGCTCCTGGAGGAAGGCAGCGGAGGAGGTACGAATGACTGACCAACCCGAGCCGGGCTGGGAAGCGGCCACCTGGGAAGGCAGCCGCCGCGCGCAGGTGCGACGCGGGCTTCGCCTTACCCCGCGGCAGCGCCTGGAGGCCATGGTGGCGCTCTCGGAAACCGCCGAGCGGCTGGCCGAAAGCCCGGAAGCCGTCCCGGAGGAATCGCCCGATGTCGGCGGGCACGGCGGCCCGGGGAGACCTTAGGAGGTCTCGGTTGAGGTCACGGTAAATGATGCGCGAAGGCCCCGCTCCGGCGGGGCCTTCGCGCGTTTAGGACGGCTGCTCGGCCTCGCTGCCGGCGGCGGGCAGGCCGGCGTCCCTCCCCTGAAGTTAGCTAGCTAAATATATCGCCTGGAATCATGAAGCCCGGGCAGGCCGGAGACGGAACGCCCGGCCTTCTCAGCGAAGACGCCGGCTAAAGGGAAACTCGCCAGTTGCGCAATAGGCCATCCCGAGGCGGTCATCGCGAGCCCAGCGAAGCGATCTCCCGAAGGAGGCGCAGTCCCGGAAATCGGCTTAGTCCCTCCGGGCCCAGTGGTAGCGGGGGAGGCAGGCCGTGGTTGGAGGGCAGGACGCCGCTGGCAATTCTCCCGGAGAGGATTTCACGCTTCGGCTTTTATTTGGTTTGCTAAATTTAAAGAGCGGCGCCAGGTGACGGGGCCGCATCGCAAGGAG
>DATFLO010000035.1:0-16706 GCA_035267605.1 Gammaproteobacteria bacterium | reverse complement strand
CAGCACCGAGACCCTGGCCGCCAACTGGGGGCTGGGGGCCGAGATCTTCGGCGGCTAGGGGCCCCGGTCCCCGCCACGCGCCCCCCACTTCCCTGCCGGCGCCGCTTTCCAGTACCATCCCAGGAGGGATCGGTTATGGCTCGGGGGGGTCGCCATGCCCGAAGACAACGACGGCGTCGTTTCCGACTTGGTCCTCCGGCTGCGGGCTCTGACCCAGGCCGGTTGGCGACTGGGCATTCCGCCGGAGGCGCTTGACGAGCTGATGCTCGCCCGTGAGCGCCTGCGCTTCCTGATGGACAAATCCTTCCGGCCTCCGGCCGCCTATTCCCCGCCGCCGGAGCTCAACGTCACCACCCCGGAGGAGCTGGCCGACGCCCTGGCCCGCCTGATCCGGGAGGCGGCCGACGCCGACGCGCCGCCGTGGGCCACCGACCTCCTGCGCGCGGCGCATTCGCGCCTGAGCACCCTGCTGGCCGCCCGCAAGAAAGCCGCCGGCGGCTCCCGCACCCCATTCCGCCGGGAGCACCGCCTGGGCACCTGACTCCCGCCGCCAGCCCCGCTGAGCGGCTTCCCCAGCCACGCTCGCTTCCAGTACGATGCTCCGAAGGGCGGCCCGAGGCCGCGGCCCATCGCCACGGTCCCGCCTGATCAGGGGGTGAGGGGGTATGGGGGGCAATGAGCAGGCGCTGATCGCCGGCGTGCTGGCCGATCTGGAGGGACTGGCCCGCTCCGGCAGGGCGGTGGGCGCCCCGGTGGAGGCCATTGCCGTAGTGGAGCGCACCCGCGAGCGCATCCGCTACCTCCAGGGCACCGCCGCCGACGTCCCGGCGGGGGCGGAGCGACCGCCGCCGCAAGTGGCCTGCGCCGAAGACCTGTCCGCGGCCTTCGCCCGCCTGGTGGAAGGGGCCATGCAGGGGGACCTGCCGGCCTGGGCCGGCAACCTCCTGGCAACCGCCCACATGCGCCTTTCCAGCGAGCTGGATGCCGGCGGCACCGGCTCCGATCAGCGCCTGGCGCCGCGCTTCCGGGAGGACCAGGCGGCCCGGGTGGAGCGCGCCGACGGACGCGAGCTGACGGTGCTGGTGGTGGACCGCTCACCGCTGGGTCTGGGCCTGCTGGCCGAGGAACCGCTGGAGCCCCACGAGCTGGTGCGCCTGGCCATCGACGGCACCACCGCCGACGAGCGCCACCTGGCGGAGGTGGTATTCTGCCTGGCCCGCGGCGAGTCGGCCTTCCACCTCGGAGTGGAGCTCCTGGCCAGCGAGCCGGCCGCGGAACCCTGACCGCGCCGCCCCCCGGAACCCGGGCCCGCAGCCGCCGGCCAAGGGCGGTAAGCGGCCGCCCGCTCCCCCACACAGGAACCACCACCCCCATGAGAGCCGCTGTCCGCCTCGGCATCCTCGCCCTGATCGTGGTGGCCGCCGGCGCCGCCTGGTGGTACCAGGTGGGGCGCTCGCCGGGCCCCGCCCCGGACGGCGACGCCGGCCGCCGGGTGGCGGTGGAGGCGGCCTCGGTGACCACCGGCACCATCCGCGACGTGCGCTCCTTCACCGGCACCCTGGAGGCCGAACAGGCGTTCACCGTGGCCCCCAAGATCGCCGGGCAGGTGGAGGAAGTAGCGGTGGACATCGGCGAGCGGGTGGAACGGGGCCAGGTGGTGGTGGCGCTGGACGACGAGGAGGCCCGCCAGGCGGTGGCGGAGGCCGGGGCCGCCCTGGCCGTGGCCCGCGCCGAGCGCGATCAGGCCCGGGCCGATGCCCGCCTGGCCCAGCGCGAGCTGGAGCGCACCCGCCGCCTGGCGGGGCGCGACATGGCCTCGGCCTCGCAGCTGGACACCGCCGAGGCCGGCGCCGAGGCCAAACGCGCCGCCGTGGCCGTGGCCGAGGCCCGGGTCCAGCAGCGCGCGGCCGCGCTGCGCCGGGCCCGGGTGCAGCTGGGCTACACCCGCGTGCGCGCAAACTGGACCGGGAGCGGCGACACCCGGCTGGTGGCGGCGCGCATGGTAGACCCCGGCGATACGGTGAGCGCCCACCAACCGCTGCTGGACGTGGTCCACGTCCGGCCCCTGACCGCCGTCATCCAGGTGCCCGAGGAGGACTACCCCCGGCTGGCCGCCGGCCAGGCGGCCATGGTCACCTCCGAGTCCCTTCCGGGGCAGCGCTTCGCCGGCCGCATTGCGCGCCTGGCGCCGCGCTTTGCCGAGGACAGCCGCCGCGCCCGGGTGGAGATCGCGGTGCCCAACCCCGACCGCCACCTCAAGCCGGGCATGTTCGTGGACGTGGCGGTGACCGTGGGCGAAGCCGCCGGCGCCACCCTGGTGCCGGCCGAGGCGGTGGTGCGCCGCCGCGAGCAGCGCGGGGTCTACCGCCTGTCCGACGACGACCCGCCGAGCGTGGCCTGGACCCCGGTCACGGTGGGCATCGAGGGCGATGAACGGGTGCAGATCCTGGCGCCGGAGGACCTTTCCGGGCGCGTGGTCCGCCTCGGCCAGCAGCTGCTCGAGGACGGCGCCCCGGTGACCGTGGCGGAGCTGCCGGCGCCGTGAACCTGCCCGCCTTCAGCGTCCGCCGGCCGGTGCTCACGGTCATGGTGACCCTGATCGCCACCCTCCTGGGCGCGGTCTCGCTGACCCGCCTGCCCATCGACCTCATGCCGGACATCGAGTATCCCTATCTGACGGTCTCGGTGACCTACGCCAACGCCAGCCCGGAGACCATGGAGGAGCTGGTGGCCCGCCCGGTGGAGCGGGCGGTGGCGACCGTTCCGGGCCTGGAGGAGATCACCTCCAGCTCCGCCGAGGGCGTCGCCAATGTGCGCCTCAAGTTCGACTGGGGCACCGACCTCGACGTGGCCTCCAACGATGTGCGCGACGCCCTCGAGGAGGAGTTCGAGGACCCGCCGGAGGGCTCCGACCGGCCCCGCATCCGCAAGTTCGACACCGCGGACATGCCGATCATGCTTCTCGGCATCGGCACCGGCATCGACCCGGTGGCCCTGCGGCGGTTGATCGACGACCGCCTGAGCCCGGCCATCCAGCAGGTTCCCGGGGTGGCCCACGTGGACCCGTGGGGCGAGCCCCAGCGCGAGGTGCAGGTGCGCCTCAAGCCCCAGCGCATCCAGGCCCTCGGCCTGTCCCTGGCCCAGGTCCGCAGCGCCATCGCGGCGGCCAACCTCAACCGCCCCGGCGGCACCATCGAGCGCGGCCACACCCAGTTCACCGTGCGCGTGCCGGGGCGGCTCACCGACATCCGGCAGATGGGCCGCCTGGTGGTGACCCGCCGCGGCGGCGCCCCCATCGAGCTGCGCCAGATCGCCGAGCTCCGCAACACCCAGGCCGACCCCACCCGCCTCATCTACATCAACGGCGAGCCCGGCGTGCGGCTGGCGGTGCGCAAGCAATCCGGGGCCAACACGGTGGAGGTGGCCGACCGCCTCCACCGCGAGATCGACCGTCTGCGCAGCCGCTTCCCGCAGCTGCGCTTCACCCCCATCTTCGACAACGCCGAGTACATCCGCAGCGCCATCGACAACGCCACCCGCTCCATGATCGGCGGCGCCCTGCTGGCGGTGGCGGTGCTGCTGGTATTCCTGCGCAGCCTGCGGGTGACGGCGGTGATCGCGGTGACCATCCCGGTAGCGGTGATCACCACCTTCGCCCTGGTCTACTTCGCCGGCTTCACCCTCAACCTCATGACCATCGGCGGCCTGGCCCTGGGGGTGGGGCTGATGGTGGACAGCGCCATCGTGGTCCTGGAGAACATGGTGCGCCGGCGGGAGTCCGACCACCTGGACCCCGACCAGGCGGCAGTGGAAGGCACCGGCGAGGTGGCGGCGCCGGTGGTGGCGGGCACGCTGACCACCCTGGCCATCTTCGTGCCGTTCTTCTTCGCCGAGGAGCTGGCCGGCCAGCTGTTCAAGCAGCTGGCCTGGGTGGTGGCCTTCGCCCTGCTGTGCGCCCTGCTGGCTGCCCTGTCGCTGATCCCCATGCTGGGCTCGCGGCTGCTGGCGCGCACCGCCCGCCCCGCCCCCGGCCCGCTGCCGCGGCTGGGGGCGGCTATCGGCCGCGGCCTCAAGGGCCTCGAGTCCGGCTATGAGTGCGTGCTGCGCGGCACCCTGGCCCGGCCCTGGACGGTGATCCTGGGCGCTTGCGCCCTGCTGGCCGCGGCCGTGGCCGCGCTACCGCTGATCGGCACCGAGTTCATGCCCCAGAGCGACGAGGGCGAGGTGCGGGTGGACCTGGAGCTGCCGCCCGGGACCCGCCTGTCCACCGTGGAACGGGCCACCCTGATGGCGCGCTCGGTGGTCTTCGACCGGGTGCCCGAGCGGGAGGTGACCGTCACCAGCGTGGGCACCTCCAACTACCGGCCGAGCGCCTCGGCAGTAGGCGACGTGCGCATCGGCCTGCCGCCCCGGGACCAGCGCCAGCGCTCCAGCGCCCGGGTGGCGGCCGACCTGCGCGCCGCCATGCCGTCCATCCCGGCGGCCGAGGTGTACGTATCCACGCCGCGGCCGTTCTACCTGCGCATGCTGTCCTCGGGCGAGGAGTCACTGGCGGTGGAGGTCCACGGCCATGACTTCGCCACCCTCGACACCCTGGCCGGCGAGGTCCAGCGGCGCGTCCGCGATATCGACGGCATCACCAGCACCCGCCTGTCGCGGCGCGGCGGCGACCCGCAGCAGCTGGTGCGGGTGGACCGCCAGCGCGCCGCCGACCAGGGGGTGACCATGGAGGCCATCGCCGAGACGGTGGAGACCGCGGTGGCCGGGCGCATCTCCTCGCGCTTCCTGGACGCGGGCAACGAGGTGGACATCCGCGTCCAGTACCTGGGCAACAAGACCCTGCCGCCGCGGGCCCTGCTCGACCTGCGGGTGCCCGCGGAGGACGGCGGTCTGGTGCGCCTGGGCAACGTGGCCCACCTGGAGCGGGGCTCGGGGCCGGTGGTCATCGACCGCAAGGACCAGAGCCGCATGGTCAGCGTCGACGCCACCGTGGCCGGGCGCGACCTGGGCTCGGTGGTGGGCGACGTGCGCGCCGCTCTGGGCGGGATCCCGGTGCCGGACAACTACGACCTCTACATCGGCGGCGAATACGAGGAGCAGCAGCAGGCCTTCACCAGCCTCTACCTGGGGCTGGCGCTGGCGCTGGTGCTGGTCTTCATGGTCATGGCCAGCCTCTACGAGTCGCTGCGCGACCCGCTCATCGTCATGGGCGCGGTGCCCCTGGCCGGCATCGGCGTGGTGGCGGCGCTGCTGGCCACCGGCACCACCCTCAACGCCCAGTCCCTGATCGGCTGCGTCATCCTGGTGGGGATCGTGGTCAACAACGCCATCCTGCTGGTGGATCAGGCCAACCGGCTGCGCGCCGAGGGCCGGGCGCTGGAGCCCGCCCTCATGGAGGCCGGCCGGCGCCGCCTGCGCCCCATCCTGATGACCGCCACCACCACCATCCTGGCCCTTATGCCGCTGGCCATCGGCGCCGGCGAGGGCGGCGAGACCCAGGCCCCGCTGGCGCGCGCGGTGATCGGCGGCCTGCTGGTGTCCACCGCCATCACCCTGGTACTGATCCCGGCGGTCTACCGCCTGGCCCACCGGACCGAGGCGGCCTGAACCCGGGCGGTGGATTTGCCCCGATTGCGGGGCAAATCCACCATGGCCGGAGCCGCCGGCACCGGGCCGTGGCGGCCTCCGGCGGACGCCCGGCCCTGGCACACGGCTTGCCTTGCCCGGCCCGGGCCTTCCGGGGCCGTTCCCCGCCACCGGAGCACTGGAATGAGCGAAGACACCGGCCGTCTGGCCGGAGACCACCCCGCCGACAGCGGCAACGAGACCAGAAGCGGTCCGCGCACCCTGGGATCCCTGCTCGACTGGCCGGTGCGCGCCGGCGCGGTGCTGCTGGCCCTGGCCCTGGTGGGGGCCATCGTCCTGCTGGCCACCTCCGCCTGGCGCAACCAGGCGCGGCTCAAGCCGATCCTGGTCCATCACGCCCATGTCTCCCAGCTGCAGCGGGCCACCGGCCAGGTGCAGGGCCTGCTCACCCAGACCCTGCGCCACGGCCGGGTCACCGACGGCGCCGCGCTGGACCGGGTGCGCACCCTGATCGACCGCCTGGCCACGCGCTCCAACTACCTGGCCCCGGCCACCCGCCGGCGGCTGGCGGGGGTGCGCAAGCTTTTGGCCTATCCCGGGCCGGACCCGGCCCACTCCTTCAGCCAGGCCCTGGCGGTGCTGCGCCAGGCCATGCAGGCCGAGTCCGGGGCCTACGAGGACCTGCTGGCGGAGGTGGATGCCAACAGCCGCGTCGAGCTTGGCGCGGCCACCGCCCTGGTGGCCGGCGTGCTGGTGCTTTTGGCCTTGCTGGTGCTGCTTTTCCGGCGGCGCATCCTGCTGCCGCTGCGCGACCTCAACCGCCTGATCGGCTGCATCGCCCGCCAGGAGTACCGCTCCATCCCGAGCTCGGGGACCACGCCCCTGCTGGAGCCGCTGTTCGCCAACTTCAACCGCATGGTGGGACGGCTTTCGGCGCTGGAGCGCGAGCACGAGGAGCGCCGGCAGTCCCTGGAGGGGGAGGTGCGCGCGGTCACCGAGCGCCTGCTCCAGCAGCAGCAGGCGCTGGCCCGCGCCGAGCGGCTGGCGGCGGTGGGCGAGCTGTCCGCCGGGCTGGCGCACGAGCTGCGCAACCCGCTGTC
Organism: Gammaproteobacteria bacterium; assembly: GCA_035267605.1. Lineage (GTDB taxonomy): Bacteria > Pseudomonadota > Gammaproteobacteria > Thiohalorhabdales > Thiohalorhabdaceae > Thiohalorhabdus. Next base: position 10,020 of record DATFLO010000035.1, on the reverse strand, counting down.
CGGGCTGCAGGTGGCGGTGACCAACCTGCGCAAGGAGACCACCGATCCCGGCCACATCGAGCGCCTGGACCTGATCAACGGCGAGCTCAACCGGCTGGTGCGCCTGCTCAACGACCTGCTCGAGGGTGCCCGGCACAGCCCCGAGGCCGCGCGCGAGGTGGACCTCGCCGACACCCTGGCGGAGTTCGTGGCCCTGGCCCGCTACCAGGTGCCCGAGGGCGTGACGCTGGTACCCGAGGCGGAGGCGGACCTGCGCTGCCGCCTCCCCGAGAACGGCCTCCACCACGCCCTGCTCAACCTGACCCTGAACAGCGCCCAGGCCATCGGCGAGGGACCCGGCGAGATCCGGCTCAGCGCCGGGGCGTCCGGCGGCCGGCTGCGGCTGACGGTCTGCGACAGCGGCCCGGGCTTCCCGGAACGGCTCCTGGCCCAGGGCATCCAGCACTTCGCCACCCAGCGCGAGGGCGGCACCGGCCTGGGGCTGGCCATGGTCCGGCGCTTCGCGCGCGACCTCGGCGGCGAGGTCCACCTGTTCAACCCGGACACCGGCGGCGGCTGCGTGACGCTGTCGGTGCCCTGCCGGAGACCCGATGACTGAGACCCTGCTGATCCTCGAGGACGAATCCCTGCTCGGCCGGGAGCTGGCCCGCCACTACCGCGGCCACGACTGGGAGGTGGTGCATGTGGCCAGCCTGGAGGAGGGCCGTGCGGTGCTGTTCGACCAGGCCATCGAGCCGCTGGTGGTGCTGGCCGACATGAGCCTGCCTGACGGCAACGCCCTGGACCTGCTGGAGGAGGCGCGCGGCCGGGGCGTGGGCGGGGAGTGGGTGATCCTCACCGCCTACGGCAGCGTCCCCGACTCGGTGCGGGCCATGCAGCTCGGCGCCCTGGACTTCCAGGAGAAGCCCTGCGACATGGAGCGGCTGGACGTGGTGATCGCCGGCGCCGCCCGCAACAGCCGCGCCCAGCGGCGCCTCCAGGATCAGGCGGTGTCGCGCTCGCGGCGCTATTCGCCGGAGGCCTTCCTGGGCCACAGCGAGGCCGCCGCCGGGGTGCGCGAGATGCTGGCCCGGCTGGCCGCCGTGCCCTTCAGCGCGCTGGTGATCACCGGCGAGACCGGCACCGGCAAGGGCCTGGCCGCGCGCGTCCTGCACCACTCCGGGCCCCGCTCCGACGGGCCGCTGGTGGAAGTCAACTGCGCCGCCCTGCCGCGCGACCTCATGGAGTCGGAGCTGTTCGGCCACGAGGCCGGCGCCTTCACCGGCGCCCGCGGCCGCCGCCGAGGGCTGATGGAGCAGGCCCACGGCGGCACCCTGTTCCTGGACGAGCTGGCCGAGCTCGACGCCCAGCTGCAGACCAAGCTGCTCAAGGCCATCGAGGACCAGACCATCCGGCGCCTGGGCAGCGACCGCGAGATCAAGGTGGACGTGCGCATCGTGGCCGCCTCCAACCGCGACCTGGAGACGCTGGTGGCCGACGGCGGCTTCCGCAGCGATCTCTACCACCGGCTCACCGCCTTCCGCCTGCACCTGCCGCCGTTGCGCGAGCGGCGCGCCGATCTCGCCGACCTGGTGCCCCACTTCATCGCCGAGTTCAACACCCTTGCCGACCGCCAGGTGCGCACCGTCCCGGACAGCGTCTGGCAGCGCCTGCGGCGCCACGACTGGCCCGGCAACGTGCGGGAGCTGCGCAACGTGCTCGAGCGCTGCGTGCTGTTCGCCGAGGGCGAGGTGCTGCCCGAGCGCTGGCTGCAGCTCGAGCCCATCCCGGGCGGCGGCGAGGCGCCGCCGGCCGACGTGCTGCAGCTGCCCCTGGACGGCAGCCTGTCGCTGGAGGACATGGACCGCACCATCATCCGCACCGCCCTAGAGCGCAACGGCTTCAACGCCACCGCCGCCGCCCGCGCCCTGGGCACCACCCGCGAAACCCTGCGCTACCGCATCCACAAGTACGGCCTGGACAACAACGACTGAGCGGGGGATTTCCCCCGCTCCGGGGCGAATCCACCACCAGCGGTCCCGCCCCGCCCGCGCCCAACCCCCGATTCCCCGCCCCTCCGGGTTGGCATCCTTTGTGCTTATTAGGGGGCAGGGCCGTAGGCAGGGGCTGCTCGACATGCCCGAAACCCTCCGAGGGGTCCCGCCCCTGCCCACGGTTGGCCGTGGCCCCGTCCCCTGGGGCCCCATGGCCCTCCCTCCCCGGCCGGAACCCCTGACTCCCCGCGCAGGGCAATTCCGGCCTTTTTTGCGCCCGGCCCGCGGGGGATTTCCCCCATGCCCGGGCCATTTGCCCAGCGCGCGCCCCTCCCCCTCATGGGCAACCGCCCGCGAATCAAGGGCCTGTACCTGGCACCCTTTATGCGGGGAGGGCGGTACCCCTTGCCGATGGGAGGCCTGACGGTGAAACGGATTGTCGCCATCTACCCCAACGAGACCCGCGTGCGCGCCGCCGAGCTGCGCCTGCGCGACCTGGGCGTGCCGCGCGCCCGCATCCGGATGGTGGCGCCGCGGGCCGCGCCCGTGCATGCCACCTTCAAGCTGGAACCCCGGCGGCCGCGTCCCCCCCGCTTCCTGCCCGGGCCCTCCGCCAGCTTCCTGTTGCTGGGGGCCACCGGCATCACCAGCGTTGCGGCGGAGCGCGACCACGTGCTGACCGCCTTGCCGGTGGAGGCCAGCCTGTCGGCGCTGGCGGCCGTCAGCGTCCTGGGCGCGGTATGGAGCCTGGGCAAGCGCGGCTGGGAGCGCAGCCGCGTCCCGCTGGCGGTGGCCACCGCCGTGCGCCGGGGCTACTGGGCGCTGCTGGTTCGCCCGCGCAGCCCCGCCGAGGCGGACGAGGTGAGCGTGATCCTGCGTCCCGGAGCGGCGCGGATCCAGGCGTCCTGAAGCGGGCGCCTGCGGGAGGTTTGCCCCGCGCCCGCCCACGCCGGCATCCTGGGGGAAGAGTGGCTCGCCCACCACCGCAGCGAGGAAACGCATGGACACGCAGGGCCCGGTCATCGGCCACCGCCGCACGCTGGTGCTGGCCGGCTTCATCGGCAATGTGGTGGAGTGGTACGACTTCGCCGTCTACGGCTACATGGCCGGCATCCTCTCCGGCCTGTTCTTCCCCAGCGAGGATCCCCTCGCCTCCCTGATCGCCACCTACGGCGTGTTCGCCGCCGGCTTCGTCATGCGCCCGCTGGGCTCGGGCCTGTTCGGCTGGCTCGGCGACACCGTCGGCCGCAGCCGTACCATGCTCATCTCGGTGGTGCTCATGGCGCTGCCCACCTTCCTGCTGGGCTGCCTGCCCACCCACGCCCAGGCCGGTCTGTGGGCGCCGGCGCTGCTGGTGCTCATCCGCCTGGTGCAGGGCCTGTCCGTGGGCGGCGAGTTCTCCAGCTCGGTCACCTACCTGGTGGAGACCGCCCCCGGCGGCCGCCGCGGCCTGGCCGGCAGCTGGGCCAACACCGGCAGCATCTTCGGCATGCTGCTGGGCGCCGGGGTGGCCGCGCTGGTGACCTCGGTCACGAGCCACGGGACCATTCACGGCGGCGCCTGGCGCCTGCCCTTCCTGTTCGGGGGCGTGATCGGCGTCATCTCCATCCTGCTGCGCCGCCACCTGCCGCGCTCGCCCCACTTCCAGAAGCACCACGCCGAGCGGGAGGAGACCTCGCCGCTGTTGCAGGCGTTCACCACCAACCGCCGCGAGATGATCCAGGCGGTGGTGTTCGCCTCCGCCTACGGCGTGCTGTTCTATCTGCCCATCGTCTACCTGCCCGAGTGGCTCCACTCGCAGACCGGCATGGCGCGCGACCTGGCCCTGCGCATCAACACCGCCGCCACCGCCGGGCTGTTCTTCCTGATCCCGGTGTCCGGCTGGCTGGGCGACCACGTGGTGCGCCGCACCCACCTCATCGCCTGGGCCATGGGCCTGCTGGCGCTGAGCGGCTGGCCGCTGTACCACTGGCTCGGCAGCGACGGCGTGGTCGCCGCCACTGCGGTGCAGGGCATCCTGATCCTGCTGGTGGCCGCGCCGCTGGGCTCGGCGCCGGCCATGTTCGTGGAGCTGTTCCCCGCCCGCGACCGCCTGTCCGGCTACTCGGTGGCCTACAACCTGGGCCTGGGCGTGGTCGGCGGCACCACCCCCATGATCTCCACCTGGCTGATCCAGGTTTCCGGCTACGCCGCCGCGCCGGCGCTTTACCTGGTGGCGATGGCGGTGGTGGCGTTTGTCACCCTGCTGACCATGCGGGACCGCAGCCGGGAGGCGCTGCGCTAACCCGGCCTGTCCCGATCCCCCCGGAGGGGGTACTCTGGACGGACTGCCAGTGCAGCCCGGGGACACCACCATGAGCGAAGACCGGGGGGACCCGCCGGGCTCGGCCCGCCCCGGCCCGTTCACGCCCTCCCCAAGCTTCCACCGGACCCTGCTCGAGAGCCTCGGGGAGGGGGCCTTCGGCGTGGACCGGGACGGCTGCTTCACCTTCCTCAATCCCTCCGCGGTCCGCCTGTTCGGCTTCTCCGGCGAGGCAGCCGCCCTCGGCGCCAACAGCCACGAGCTGACCCACCACACCGACGCCGCGGGCGCTCCGCTGCCCGCCTCCGAGTGCCGCATCTATCGGGTCATGGACACCGGCGAGCCGCTGGAGGCCTGGCGCGACCTGTTCTGGCGCCGCGACGGCACCAGCTTCCCGGTGGAGGTGTACGCCAGCCCCCTGCGCGACCGGGAGGACGCGGTCGTCGGCGCCGTGGTCACCTTCCGCGACGTGACCCGGCGGGAGGCGCAGGAGCAGGAGCTGGCGCGCTTCCGGGCCGCCTTCGAGGCCTCCCGCGACGCCGTCATGCTCACCGGCCATGACGGCTTCCTGGACTGCAACCCGGCCACCGTGGCGCTGTTCGAGGCGACCGGCCGGGACGACCTCATCAGCCGTCATCCGGGCGACCTGTCCCCGGCCACCCAGCCCGACGGGGCCCTGTCCCGGGAGGCGGCGGATGCGCGCATGCGCCAGGCCTTCGCCGAAGGCAGCGCCTTCTTCGAGTGGACCCACCAGACCCTGGGCGGGCGCACCTTCCCGGCGGAGGTGCTGCTGAGCCGCGTGGACCTCGCCGACGGTCCCATCCTGCAGGCCATGGTGCGCGACGTCTCGGAGGCGAAGGCGGCCCGGCGCGAGCTGGAGATGGCGCGCAACCGCGCCGAGCAGTACTTCGACGCGGCGCGGGTGGTGAATCTGGTGATCGACCCGGACGGCCGCATCCAGGCCATCAACCGCCGCGGCCGCGAGCTGCTGGGCCGGGACCGGGAGGCCCTGCTCGGCCGGGACTGGTTCGCCGACTTCCTGCCGGCCGCGGAGGGAGAGCGCATGCGCCAGGTCTATGCCGGCTTCGTCAGCGGCGAGGTTCAGCCCGGCGGCAACCTGGAGTACCAGGTGATCGCGGCCGACGGCAGCCCGCGCCTGCTGTCCTTCCGCAATACCGTCCTCACCGGCGGCGGGGTGCCGGGGGTGCTGTCCTCGGGCGAGGACATCACCGAGCAGCGGCGCATGGAGGAGGAGCTGGCCTTCCGGGCCACCAACGATCCGCTCACCGGCCTGCTCAACCGCCGACGGTTCGAGGAGCTGCTGGAGCAGGAGCTGGAGCGCGCCGAGCGCTACGGCAATGCCTTTTCGCTGGTGATGTTCGACGTGGACCGCTTCAAGGCGGTCAACGACAACCACGGCCACGATGTCGGCGACCGCATCCTGGCCGGTTTGGGCGAGCTGGTGCGGGCCCGGATCCGGGCCGCGGACACCGCGGCCCGCTGGGGCGGCGAGGAATTCATGGTGCTGCTGCCGGAAACGGATGGAGACGGGGCCGTGAAGCTGGCCGAGGCCCTGCGCCGCGGGGTGGCGGAGGCCGACTTCCCGGGGCCCGGACGGGTCACCATCAGCCTGGGCGTGATCGCCTACCGGGCGGGCGAGCGTCGCCGGGACCTGACCAAGCGCGTGGACGACGCCCTCTACCGGGCCAAGGCGGCGGGACGCGACCGGGTGGAGTGGGGCTAGAAGCCGCGATCAAGCCAGACGCCGCGGCGCAAGGCCCCCGGCGGCAGGCCCCGGGGCCTTGCTCGCCGTGACCGCACCGGAGGCGCTCAGCCCTCTTCGCCCCCGTGGTCCTGCAGCTCGAAGTCGGGCACGCCGCCGGCGTCGCCGCCGCCCTCCTCGCCGAGGTCCGGCATCTGGCCGCCGCGCTCGCGCTCGAAGTTCTTGATGGCGATGCGCACGTTGTTGGGCGAGTCGGCGCTGAACATGGCCTCCTGGGCGTCGATCTTGCCCGCCTTGTAGAGATCGACGCAGGCCTCGTCGAAGCTCTGCATGCCGAACTGCTGGTCGTCCTCCATGACGTCCTTCAGCGCCCCGAACTGCTCGCCCATGATGAAGTCCGCCGCGCGCGGGGTGTTGACGAACACCTCGACGGCCGCGGCGCGCCCGCCCCCGGGACGGCGCGGCAGGCGCTGGCCGACGATGGCGCGCAGGTTGAGCGACAGGTCCTGGAGGATCTGGGTGTGGCGGTCCTCCGGGAACAGGTTGCGGATGCGGTCGAGGGTCTGCGCGGCGTTGGTGGAGTGCAGGGTGGCCAGGGTCAGGTGGCCGGTGTCGGCGAGGTGGAGGGCGTGCTCCATGGACTCGCGGTTGCGGATCTCGCCCACCAGCACCACGTCCGGGGCCTGGCGCAGGGCGTCATTGAGGGCCGACTCCCAGTCCTCGGCGTCGAGGCCGATCTCGCGCTGATTCACCAGCGACTTCTGGTGGTCGTGGATGAACTCGATGGGGTCCTCGAGGGTGAGGATGTGGCCGGCGGCGGTGCGGTTGCGGTGGTCGATCATGGAGGCCAGCGTGGTGGACTTGCCGGAGCCGGTGGAGCCCACCACGAACACCAGGCCGCGCTTGTAGGAGACGACGTCCTTGAGCACATCCGGCAGCCCCAGCTCCTCGAAGCCGGGAACGGTGGTGTTGATGCGGCGGATGACCATGCCGATGCTGTGGCGCTGGCGGAACACGTTGATCCGGAAACGGCCCACGGACTCGCGCGAGATGGCCAGATTGGCGCCGCCCTTGGTGCGGAACTCCTCCCAGGCCTGGTCGGTGTCGATGACCTCGTGGGCCAGGCGGTCGGTGTCCTCGGGCGACAGGTTGGCGGCCTTGAAGCGCTTGATCTCGCCGTCGATCTTCATGGCCGGGGGGGCGCCCACGCTCAGGAACAGGTCGCTGCCCTGGTTCTGCACCATGTTCTTCAGCAGGGAGTCCATGGAAAGGTCGGCCATGCCGGTCTCCTCGGTGGGGGTTGCGGGGAGCGGGGTGCGATCGTTCGCTTGCCGTGATCGGGGGCATCAATTACACCGGGATCGGGCGGCGAGGTAAAGACGCGGCCCCAGGCCGCCGTTTCACGCGGCATTGTAGGATGACCTCCAGGGATACCTGACGACCGAGGGCGAGCCGTGGCCAAGACCCTGCATGAATGGCTGGAGACCGACGTGGCGCCGGTCCGCGACCAGCCGCTGCGCTGGCTGGCGGAGAGCCATTTCTTCCGCGATCCCAGCCGCGCGGTGTACTCGGACCTGCGCTACTTCTTCCCGCCGGCCGACGGCATCATCCTCTACGCCAGGGAGGTGGATCCGGACGAGCCCATCGTGGACATCAAGGGCCGGCCCTACTCGCTGCAGACCGCCATGCGCGACCCGGATTTCCACCGCCGCTGCCTGGTGGTGGGCATCTTCATGACCTTCTACGACGTCCACGTGAACCGCGTCCCCTTCCCAGGCCGGCTGTCCTACCGCGAGCTGGAGACCCTGGAAACCTACAACCACCCCATGCTGTACGTGGAGAAGGACCTGCTGGCGGAGCTGGCGCCCTACACCGCCCAGGCCGGCTACCTGTTCACCAACCAGCGGGTCCTCAACCGGGTGTTCAGCATCGACCTGGCCCAGACCTACTACATCCTCCAGGTGGCCGATTACGACGTGGACTCCATCACGCCCTTCCGGCTGCGCCAGAACCAGGCCTTCGATCAGAACCAGCGCTTCTCGCAGATCCGCTACGGCTCGCAGGTGGACCTGATCATCCCGCTGTGCGAGCACGTTACCTTGACCCCGCTGCTCCAACCGGGCATGCACGTGGAGGCCGGGGTCGACCCCCTGATCCGCATCGACGAGCGCTGAACCACCAAACCCCTCAAGGAAGGGACATCCATGGCACACGGCCCGACGCACAGCGAGGTGGCCCCGGACACCACCGAGCACTCCCCGAGGCTGACCCCCTCCGGCCTGGACAAGCCCGCGTTCCTGCTGAACGTGCCCTTCTCGCTGGCGGGCGAGGTGGCCAACAACGCCTGGATGGCCGACATGGCGCGGGAGGAGCGGGTGGTGGACCTGCACCGGGCGATCAACCAGTTCCTCCAGCTCTACCACTTCCTGGCGGCGGAGACCCTGGTCTACCTGCTGCCCACGCCGGCGGAGCCGGCGCTCCAGGACCTGGTCTACACCGGCAACCTGGGGATCGTTCCCGCGCACCTGGAAGGCGGCGACACGGTGATCCTGTCCAATTTCCGCACCGAGGTGCGGCGGCCGGAGACCGAGGTGGGGCGGACCTTCTTCGAGACCATGGGCTACCAGGTGCTGGTGCCGCCGTATTACTGGGAAGGCGAGGCGGAGCTCAAGCATCTGCACGGCAGCGTCTATGCCGGCGGCCACGGCGTCCGCTCCGACCCGCGCGCCTACGACTGGATGGCGGAGCAGCTGGGCATGGAGATCGTGTCCCTGACTGAGACCGATCCCTACCTCTACCACCTGGACTGCACGGTGTTCCCGCTCACCCGCGAGGACACCCTGGTGTGCACCGAGATGTTCACCGAGGCGGAGGTGCGCGCCCTGGAGCGGGTCACCAACATCATCGACGTGTCCGTGGACGACTGCTACTCGGGGATCTGCAACTCGGTGCGGGTGGGCAACACCCTGGTCAACGCCTCCCACCTGTTCGAGCTCAAGCCCCGGGACGAGGAGTACGCCGGCGAGCTGCACAAGAACCGGACCCTCGAGGACCTGGCCGCGCGCTACGGCTTCGAGGCCTACTTCTTCAACCTCAGCGAGTTCCTCAAGAGCGGCGCCCTGCTCTCCTGCATGGTGATGCACCTCAACCGCAAGTCCTACGATCTGGTGCTGGTGTAGGGCCCGCCGCCCGTGGCCTTCAAGCCCACCTACCGCGGCATCTGGGGGCTCTCCTACCCCCTGATCGTGGCCGCCGTCAGCGAGACGGTGGTGGAGGTCACGGATACCGCCTTCCTGGCCCGCTACGGCCTCACCGAGCTGGCCGCCATCGGCCTGGCCGGGGCCCTGTACGCGGTGGCCCTGTTTCCCGTCGTCGGCCTGGTGGACGGCATCCAGATCACGGTGGGCCGGCGCGCCGGAGAGGAGCGGCCGCGCGCCCTCGGGCAGGCCTTCAACCAGGGCGCCGGCCTCCTGCTGGCCGCCGCGCTGCTGCTGATCGCCCTGGTGGTGCTGGGCCTGGGCCCGGCCACGGCCGGCCTGTTCACCTTGCCGGCGGTTCACGCGGCGGTGGACGACTACCTGACCATTGCCATCCTGGGCCTGCCCTTCCACGCCCTGGGCCTGGCCCTGTCCGCCTTCTACGTGGCCATCGCCCGTACCCGGGTGCTGATCGGGGCCACCGCCGCCCTGGCGGTGACCAACATCGTGCTGGACTACGGCCTGATCTTCGGGCGGCTGGGCCTGCCGGAGCTGGGCATGCAGGGGGCGGCGCTGGCCTCGGTGGCGGCGGAGGCGGCCGCCTTCGCCTGGCTGCTGGCCGACGCCGCGCGCCGGGGCTACCTGCGCTCCCACGCCCTGTTCCGGCCCGGCCGCTGGGACGGGGCCCTGGCCCGGCGGCTGCTGACCCTGTCCGCCCCGGTGTCCGCCGACGCCCTGGTGGAGTCGCTGCGCTGGTTCGCCTTTTTCGTGCTCATCGAGCGCCTGGGCGAGGCGACCCTGGCCCGCGCCAACATCGTCTACAGC
>DATFLO010000034.1:0-23009 GCA_035267605.1 Gammaproteobacteria bacterium | reverse complement strand
GGGACCGACGTGGACCGGATCGGCGAGATGGCGCTCTTCGCCCGGGTCGTGCAGGCGGGCAGCTTCTCCGCGGCCGCGCGCGAGCTCGACCGCACGCCCTCGGCCGTCAGCAAGCAGATTCGCCGGCTCGAGGACCGGCTGGGGGTGCGCCTGCTGCACCGCACCACCCGCCGCCTGAGCCTGTCCGAGGCCGGCCGGACCCTCTACCAGCATGCCCGCCAGGCGGTGGCCGCCGCCCAGGCCGGGGAGGAGGCGGTGGCCCGGCTGCAGGAGCGTCCGCGCGGCGTGCTGACGGTGAACGCCCCGGTGTCCTTCGGCAGTCTCCACCTGGCGCCGGTGATCTCGGACTTCCTGGCCCGCTATCCCGAGGTGTCCGTGGACATGACCGTGGACGACCGCGTCCTGGACCTGGTGGAGTCCGGCTTCGACGTCGCCGTGCGCATCGCCGAGCTGCCCGACTCCAGCCTCATCGCCCGGCGCCTGGCCCCGGCCCGCCACGTCGTGTGCGCCGCCCCCGCCTACCTGGCGCGCTTCGGGGAGCCGCGCACCCCGGCCGACCTCGCCCGCCACAATGGCCTGACCTACGCCTATTCGCGCCAGGGCCCGGAGTGGCCCTTCGACGGCCCGGGCGGCCCGGAGACCGTGCGCGTCGGCGGCAACCTCCAGGTCAACCACGGCGACGGCCTGCGCGCTGCCGCCGTGGCCGGCCTCGGCATCGCCCTGCTGCCCACCTTCATCGCCGGTGACGACCTCCGCGCCGGCCGCCTCCGGCCCCTGCTGCCCGGCTACCGCACCCGCGAGCTGTCCATCTACGCCGTCTATCCGGAGCGCCGCCACCTGCCGGCCAAGGTGCGCGCCTTCGTCGATTTCCTGGTGGAGACCTTCGCCGGGCAGCCGTATTGGGATCGGGGGTTGTTCTAGGCACCACCGTCTCCCATCCCGAAGAAGCAGGTCATTGCGAGGAGCGAAGCGACGAAGCAACCTCCTTGGCGAAGACGCGCCGCCTGGACAACCCCCGATCGCTCGCCAGGGCCGAGCTTTCGGCTAGCTGGGAAGCAAGTTCCCGGACCACAGTCTCCGCCCGCGGAGATCGCCGCGGCCCCTGCGGGGCCTCGCGATGCGGGGCCTCGCGATGACGGCAATACCCTAATACCGGAAATGCTTGATCTTCTCGCCGCTGGCGCCGATCTCGCGCAGGGCGGCGATGCCGATCTCCAGGTGATCGCGCGCCCAGCGGCCGGTTACCCGGCGGTCGGAGGCCTCGGTCTTGATGCCGTCGGGGGTCAGCGGCATGTCCGAGACCAGCAGCAGGGCGCCGCGCGCGATCTCGTTGGCGTGGCCGACGATGAACAGGGTGGCCGTCTCCATGTCCACGGCGATGGGCGTCATGCGCTCCAGCCGGGCGATGAACTCGGGGTCGTGCTCCCACAGGCGGCGGTTGGTGGTGTAGACCACGCCGGTGCGGTAGTCATGGCCGCGCTCCAGGATCTTCTCGGATACGAACTTGTGCAGCTTGAACGAGGGCAGGGCGGGCACCTGGGGCGGGAAGTAGTCATCGCTGGTGCCTTCGCCGCGAATGGCGGCGATGGGCAGGATGAAATGGCCGATCTCGGTGGACTCCTTGAGCCCGCCGCACTTGCCCAGGAACAGCACGCCCCGGGGGTGGATGGCGGTGAGCAGGTCCATGACGGTGGCGGCGTTGGCGGTGCCGATGCCGAAGTTGATCAGGGTCAGGCCGTCGCCGCCGCTGATGGCCTGCATGGGGCGGTCGAGGCCGTGGATGGTGGCCCCGGTCTCCTCGGCGTAGGTCTCCAGGTAGTGGTGGAAGTTGGTGAGCAGGATGTGATCGCCGAACGCCTCCAGCGGCAGGCCGGTGTAGCGCGGCAGCCAGTCGCGGGCGATGGCCAGGCGGTCGGCCATGGCGGCCTCCTCTGTCGTCCTCCCGCTTCCAGCATACGCCCGCCGGGCAGGGTCCGGGGAAGGCTCAGGAGGTCGGCTGCTGCTGTGTGGAGCCGGCGGCGCGCTCGCGCTCGGAGCGGGCAGGGCGGTAGCACACGATGGAGTCGCCGTTGGCCGGCTCCAGCGGCGCCTCCGGCGACTGGAACACCACCTCGCCGCTGTCGCGCACCAGCAGCAGGTTCTCCGCGTTCACCGGACAGTGCTGGAGGAAGTCGTCATAGGTGAACTCGTCGGTGAGGCGGGTGAGCTGGAAGGTCCAGCCCAGGTAGTGGCGCTGCATCATGCGGTCGAAGGTGGCCTCCTCGGAGAAGGCCACGCGGCCGCGCAGGGTGTGACTGAAAGCGCGGTTCTGGCCCTCCTCCGCCTCCGCGGTGGGCAGTTGGAACACCCGGTCGCGCCCCAGCTCCGGGGCGAAGCGGGTGCACACCAGGGCGTTGTAGGCGTCGTTGTCGGTGGCCGCCAGCAGGTAGCCGATGCCCGACAGGTCCAGGCGCTGCTGGCCGAGCTCGGACAGCAGCTCGCCCGACTGGGTGGTGAGCCCGGCCATGCGCGCCGGGCGCAGGCGGTGCCAGGAGGAATCGGCCACGGTCACCGGGATGTCCAGCTTGTCCAGGACCTTGGCCAGCTCGACGGTCCAGCCCTGGGCGCCGACGATCAGCACGCCGTCGCGGCGCGCCGCCACCAGGCCCAGCCAGCGCGCCAGCGGGCGAATGGTGAAGCCGTGCACGGACACCGTCAGCAGGATCACGCCGAACACCAGCGGCAGCAGCAGGCGGCCGTCGGCGTAGCCCTGCTCCACCAAGGCGGGGCCGAGGACACCGGCCATGGCCGCGGTGACCACGCCGCGCGGCGCCACGCCGGCCACCAGCAGGCGCTCGCGCCAGGTCATGTAGGCCCCCACCGTGGCCAGCCCCGCCGCCAGCGGCCGCACCGCCAGCAGCATGGCGAGCACGAAGGCCCCGGCGCGCCAGTCCAGGGCGGCCAGCAGGCCCGGCTGCAGGTCCGCCGCCAGCACCACGAACAGCACCGAGATCAGGATCACCACGATGTGCTCCTTGAACCGGCGCAGCTCCAGGCTCGAGGCCAGGCGCATGTTGCCCATGACCAGGCCCATGGCGGTGGTGGCCAGCAGCCCGGACTCGGCCTGCACCAGGTTGGCCAGGGCGTAGACCAGCAGGATGGTGGCGAACAGCACCGGGGCCTTGAGGAATTCCGGCACCACGCCCCGGTCGAAGGCGCGTCCCAGCAGGTAGCCGCCGCCCCCGCCGAGCGCCGCTGCGATGCCCGCCGCCAGCAGCAGGCCCCCGGCCACCTGCCACAGGGGCGAGGCCGGGCCGGAATGGACCAGGTATTCGAAAGTGAGGATGGCCAGCAGGGCGCCCACCGGGTCGTTGATGATGCCCTCCCACTTGAGGAAGGAGGCGGGCCGGGCCTGCAGCCGGGCCTGGCGCAGCAGGGGGCCGATCACGGTGGGCCCGGTGATCACCAGGATGGCGCCCAGCACCGCCGCCACCGGCCACGACAGCCCGGCGATCCAGTGGCCGGCGGCCGCGCCCAGGACCCAGGCCAGGGCCACGCCCAGGGTGATCAGGCGCAGAATGGCGCGGGCGGTATGGCGCACCTCGTGGATGTGGAGGCTGAATCCCCCCTCGAACAGGATCACCCCCACCGCCAGCGCCACCAGCGGCCGCAGCAGGCCGCCGAAGTCGCGGGCGGGGTCCACCAGTCCGAGCCCCGGGCCCACCGCCAGACCGGCGGCGGTGAGCAGGACAATGGCGGGCAGGTTGAAGCGCCAGGCCAGCCACTGGGCGGCCAGGCCGATGGCCACCACCAGCGTGATGGCCAGTTCCAGATGATGCTCCATGGTGGCTCCGGTCAGTGGGGCGGGGTCCGGAGGCGCTCAGGGCGCCAGCTCGTAGCCGGCCTCTTGCCAGGCGTGGACGCCCCCGCTGAGGTTGGTCACGTCGCTGTAGCCCATGCGCTGCAGGGTGCGGGCCGCGAGCAGGCTGCGCTTGCCGGTTCCGCAGTAGACCACGACCGCGGCCTCGGTGTCCGCGAGCTTGTCCGGGGCCTTGAGCTCCAGGTAGCCGCGCGGGATGTCCACCTCGCGGAAGGGGTCGATGCTGCCCTGGGCGGAGCGCTCCGCGGGCAGGCGGACGTCCAGCAGCACGAAGTCGCGCTCGCTGCTGACCCATTCGTGCAATGTGGCGGCGTCAATCTGGGGCACGTGGTCGCGGGCCTCTTCCAGCCAGCCGGCCACCGCGGCGGCCGGGTCCGCGGCCGCGGCCGCGGGGGCGGCCGCCAGGAGCAGCAGGGCGCAGGCGATCGGGCGCAGCATGGGTGGTCTCCTCATGGCTCGGACCCCTCCCGGGGAACATACCGCGAGCCGTCGAAGGCGCGGAAGAACTCGCCCAGCTCGGGATGGTCGATCTGCTCGCCGCTGCGGTCCGGCTCCAGGTTGCGCTCGGCCACGTAGGTGCGATGGGCCGCGCCGTGGGGCAGCACCTGGTACCACGGCCGGTCCTTGGGCGGCTGGCTGGTGGCCATGAGCTGATACCAGGCCTCGGTGCCCCGGAACTCGGGGTCCATCCCCACCACTACCCCGCGGTAGCCGAAACGCCGGTGGTGGACCACCTGACCGATGCCGAAGCGGGCGTATTCGTCGCTCATTCCGGTTCCTTCCTTGGCCGTTGGGGATGCCCCTACTTTTTGTCCCCTTGAATCAAAGAGCGTATCAGGCAACTATGGAGTTCGGGGGAAAGCGGGGCTGGGCTTGTCCTCGCCCGCCCCCCTTCCCGAAATTCCCCGGTTTGGATATCGGATGGGTCTATGACCTCCCGGAACACGTCTCCGGTTGTCGATCTCGATACCGTTCGCGCCGTCTGCGAGCGCTGCAGCATCCACGACCTGTGTCTGCCCTACGGCCTGGGCAAGGAGGATCTGGAGCGGCTGGATACCATCATCGAGCGCAAGCGCCCCCTGCAAGCGGGCGATTACGCCTATCGCACCGGCGACGCCTTCCGCACCCTGTTCGCCGTGCGCTCGGGGGTGGTCAAGACCTTCGTCCTCGAGGAGGACGGTGACGAGCACATCACCGGCTTCCACTTCCCGGGGGAGCTGGTGGGGCTGGATGCCATCGCCGAGGGTTCCCACTCCTGCTCGGCCCGGGCCCTGGACACCACCAGCCTGTGCGAGATCCCCTTCGAGGGTCTGGACGACCTGGCCGGCAAGCTGCCCGGGCTGCGCAAGCAGCTGTTCAAGCTCATGAGCCAGGAGATCCACAAGGACGACCGCGAGCGCCGCAGCCAGTCCCAGGCCGCCGCCGATCCCCGCCTGGCGAGCTTCCTGTTGGATGTCTCGCGGCGCTTCGGCAAGCTCGGCTATTCCCCCAACGACTTTCGGCTCAAGATCTCCAACCAGGACCTGGCCAGCTACCTGGGCCTGGCGCCCGAGACGGTCAGCCGCCTGTACCGGCGCTTCCGGGACAAGGGCCTGGTGACGGTCAAGAGCAAGCAGGTCCAGATCCACGACCTCGAGGCCCTGCGCCGCCTGGCCCAGGACGAGGAGGGCTGACGCCCCCCGCCCCGGCTCCGGCCCGCCTCTGGTAGCCTGTTCGCCCGGTGCCCCCTTGCCGGGCCCCGGACGCGTTTCCCAATCACCCCATTCGCTGCGGGAGGAACCCTTGCACAAGCTCACGAGGCTCGGCCCCATCCTGGCCGCCGCCCTCCTTGCCCTCCTGGCCGCCGGGCCGGCGGTCGCCTACGACGACCTGGTGGTGGGGGAGAAGGCCCTCCGCGTCCTGGACCAGATCGTGCCGAGCGGCGTGGAGACCCGCGACAAGGGCGTCGAGAAGGCCAAGGTGTCCGGCTGGGTGAAGGCCTCCTACCAGGCCAAGTCGCGCCGCGGCTGGGTGCCGCTGGATATCTACGTGCACCAGGGCGGCGACTACGCCCTGGTGGGCAAGCTCTATCCCCAGGATGCCGGAACCAAGCCCCGCCAGCGGGCCAAGGAGGCCATGGCCGAGCGCGTACCCGACAAGTTCGAGCGCAGCATCATCCACGAGCGGGCCACCGGCATGGAGGGCCTGCGCGAGTTCCTGTTCGAGGTCCGCATCCCGCGCCGCGGGCCCCAGGCCGTGGGCGTCTACACCGGCCAGGACTTCGCCCTGGTGGGCCAGATGTACGGCCCGGACAACCAGAACCTGACCGAGGCCTCCAAGCGCAGCTGGCGCGGCAGCCTGATCTCCTGGAAGGCCCTGACCGACGGCCTCAAACCGGTCTATGGCGACGCCGGCGCGCCGGTGGAGTTCGCCATGTTCACCGATCCCGACTGCCCCGCCTGCCAGGCCGCCAAGGGCCGCATCGACAAGCTCATGGACAAGCACGGCGATCAGCTCGCCGGCTACCTGCTGTGGCTGCCGCTGGACATGCACAAGCACTCCCGGCCCAAGGCCAAGGTGCTCGCCTGCACCGCGGCCGACCGCCAGTCGGATCTGTTCGACGCCCTCAAGGGCAGCAAGCCGGACAAGGTCGCCGACGTCTATGAGGTGCTCAAGCACAAGGGCGTCGAGGTCCCGCGCAAGGTGCGCGGCTGCGTCGCCTCCGGTCAGGCCGACGGCCTGCTCAAGCGCTTCCGCAAGCAGGCGGACAAGATCGGCCTGCACTCGGTGCCCACCGTCTACTTCGACGGCAAGGTCTATCGCGGCTTCCCGGAACAAGAGGTGACCGACGCCCTGGAGGAGGCCGGCGACTGAGCCCGGCGCCGCAGGCCGCCCAAGAAAACGCCGGGCCCTGAACGGGCCCGGCGTTTTTGGTTGGCCGCCGCGGCGGCTAGCGGCGCAGGATCATGCCCCGCATGCCGTCGCCCTCCAGGCGGTCGCGGATGCGCTCGGCGTCGGCGCGGCCGCTGTAGGGCCCCAGCCGCACCCGGTGCCAGGTGCCCTTGGCATCGAGGTCGGCGCTGACCACGCGCGCCTGCAGTCCCTTCAGGGCCAGCCGCGCCTTGAGCTTCTCCGCCGCCTTGCGGGTGCGGAAGGCGGCCACCTGCACCAGGAAGCGCCCCCCGGAGCGGGCCTCGGGCGTCTCGCCCGATTGCGGTTGGGGCTGCGGGGCGGAGGCGGCCCGGCCCTCGCCGTCGGCCCGGCCCTGCTCGCCGCCGCTGCCGTCCCCGTCCCCGCCGGGCACCTGGACCTCCATCTTGGGGAGCAGGGTGTAGAAGCGGTAGCCGTCCACCTCGTCGCGCTTGTCCCGGCCGGTCCGGCGTTCCCCGCCGGCGTCGCCGGAGTCGGCCGGCCGGCTGGTCGCGGTGCCTCCGCCGGTCCCGGCGGACTGCTCCGGGGGCTCGGCTGCCGGGGCGGCGGAGCTCTCCGGCCGGTCGGCCTGGGAGGCGGGGGCGGATTGGCTGCGGGAGGGTGCCGGCTGGTCGGCGGGGGGCTCCGGGGACTCGCCGCCGCCGTCGCCGCCGAACAGCAGGGGCAGCAGCACCGCCAGGCCCAGGCCCAGGCCGATGATGAACCAAACCAGCGCCTGCAGCGCCTCCTTGCGGCTGTCCTTGCGCCGCCGGCGGCTGCGGCCCCGGGCGGCCACGGCTACATCCGCTCCGGCGCGGCAACGCCGAGCAGGTCCAAGCCGTTGGCCAGCACCTGGCGCACCGCCTCCACCAGGGCCAGGCGGGCGCGGCGCAGCTCGGCGTCGTCCACCAGCACGCGGTGGGCGTTGTAGAAGCCGTGGAACTCGGTGGCCAGCTCCTGCAGGTAGCGCGCCACGCGGTGGGGCTCGCGGGCGACCGCGGCGCCGGCCACCGTCTCCGGGTAGCGCTGCAGCTTGCGCAGCAGCCGGCGCTCCTTGTCCTCGGCGAGCAGCGCGGTGTCCGCCTCGGCCAGCTCCGCGGCGGACGGCTGGCCCTGGCCGGCGTCGGCCAGCTTGGCGTGGATGCTGCTGATGCGCACGTGGGCGTAGTGGATGTAGTAGACCGGGTTGTCCTCGGTCTCCTGCTTGGCCACCTCCAGGTCGAAGTCCATGTGCTGGTCGGAGCGGCGCAGGACGTAGATGAAGCGGGCGGCGTCGCGGCCCACCTCGTCCACCAGCTGGCGCAGGGTCACGTACTCGCCCGAGCGCGTCGACATGGCCACTTTCTCGCCGGCGCGGAACAGGTTGGCGAACTGCACCAGCAGGATCTCCAGGCGCTCGGCGTCCAGGCCCAGCGCCTGCATGGCTGCCTTCACCCGCGGCACGTAGCCGTGGTGGTCGGCCCCCCAGATGTCGATGAGGTGGTCGAAGTCCCGGCCGTACTTGGCCCGGTGGTAGCCGATGTCGTTGGCGAAGTAGGTGGCCACGCCGTCGGCGCGGGTCACCACGCGGTCCTTCTCGTCGCCGAATTCGGAGCTGGCGAACCAGGTGGCGCCGTCGGCCTCGTAGACGTAGCCGGCCTCGCGCAGTTGGGCAAGGGCCTGGCCCACCGTGCCGGCGGCCACCGCCTCGCTCTCGCGGGCCCAGCTGTCGAAGGCGACGCCGAAGGCATCGAGGTCGGCCCGGATCTCGCCCAGGATGTGGTCGAGGGCCATGGCGCGGACCCCGGCGAAGGCCTCCTCGCCGATGCCGGCGCGGATGGCGCGGATGAGGGCGTCGATGGCCTTTTCCGGATCCTCCTCGGCGGCCAGGACGCCGGCGTCGAAGTCCAGCTCGTCGCCGAAGCGCGCGCGCACCGCGCCGGCGATGTCGCGGATGTAGTCGCCCTGGTAGCCCTTGCCCGGGAAGGGCTCGGACTCGCCGCGGACCTGCTGGCGGTAGCGGCTCATGACGCTGGCGGCGAGGATGTCCATCTGGCGGCCGGCGTCGTTGACGTAGTACTCGGTCTCCACGTCGTAGCCGGCCGCCCGCATGACCCGCGCCAGGGCGTCGCCGTAGGCGGCGCCGCGGCCGTGGCCCACGTGCAGCGGGCCGGTGGGGTTGGCGGAGACGAACTCGATCTGCACCCGCTCGCCGCCGCCGGCGTCGCCTTGCCCGAACGACTCGCCGGCGCGCAGCGCCTCGGGCACCACCGCCTGGAACACGGACTCGGCCAGGTGCAGGTTGATGAAGCCCGGGCCGGCCACCTCCACGCGCGCGATCTCCTCGGCCTCGGGCAGGGCGGCCACGATCTCCTCGGCCAGCTCGCGCGGCTTGCGGCCGGCGGTCTTGGCCAGGCGCATGGCGAGGTTACAGGCGAAATCGCCGTGGCCCTCCTCGCGCGGGCGCTCCAGCTGGATCACGGCCTCGCTGTCGGCGGGGATCACGCCCCGGTCGCGGAGGCTGGCGAGGGCGTGCTCGAGGAGCTCGGCGAGTCGGGCTTGCAAGGGGGTCTCCGTAAGCTGCGGGCCCCGGCCGGCGAGGCCGGGGAGGCGGGGTGCCGGCGGCAGCGCCAGCAGCGCCATAGGATACCGGAAAGCGGTTGGCCACCCAAAGCGGCGGCTCGCCCTGGTATCCTGCCCGCGGGCGGGCGCCCCGGTCAGTCGCGCGGCCGCGGCCCCTTGTGCATGAGGGCGCGCGCCCGGCCGTTGGCGGGCCAGACGCTGTCCAGGTCGTCGCCCACGGTGAAGGCGTAGACCCGCTCCGCGCCGTCGGGACTGACGTAGCGCCGGGCGGTGCGGTAGCCGCCGTCCGCATCGGCGGTCACCCGCCAGCCGGTATCGGTCCATCCCGGCGGCGGCTCCAGCTGGTTGAGTACCGTGCCGATGGTGCGGCCGCCGTAGCGGAAGGGGTCGGCGGGCGCCTTGCGCACCGCCTCGACGGCGGCGTCGCGCGGGATGCCCGGGCCGTGCTCGGGCGCCTCGCGGCCCCCGATCAGCTGCTGCAGCCCGATCAGCAGGGCGATGGCCGCGCCCAGCAGCAGAACCGGCAGGATCCAGGGGCTGGTGATGGCCTTGTTCATGGCCGTTAGCCTAACAGCCCCGTCCCCACAACGGAGGGCCCATGGACTTCATTTTCGACGTCGGCCTGGCGCTGGCCGGCCTGCTGCTCCTGGTCTGGGGCGCGGAGGGCTTCGTGCGCGGCGCCGCCGGCCTGGCCCGCCATCTCGGGGTCTCCACTCTGGTGGTGGGCCTGACCGTGGTGTCCCTGGGCACCAGCACGCCGGAGCTGCTGGTCAACCTCGCCGCCCAGTACCAGGGCACGCCGGCCATGGCCTTCGGCAACGTGGTGGGCAGCAATGTGGCCAACATCGGCCTGGTCCTGGGGCTGTCCGCGCTGCTGCTGCCGCTGGGGGTGCACTCCCGGGTGCTGCGCCGCGAGTTCCCGGTGCTGGTGGGCGCCACCGTGGTGCTGCTGCTGATGGTGCTGGACGGCCGCCTGGGCGGGGTGGACGGCGTGCTGCTGACCCTGGGGCTTGTGGCCTACGCGGTATGGACCGTGCGCAGCGCCCGCGCCGGGGCCGAGGATCCGTTCCTGGCCGAGGCCTCGGAGGAGGTGCCCACCGAGCTGAGCGGCGGCCGCGCCGCCATCTGGATCGCGGTGGGGCTGGCCGGCCTGGTGGCGGGCAGCCGCCTGCTGGTGGCCAGCGCCGCCGACATCGCCGTCTACTTCGGCCTCTCCGACCTGGTCATCGGCCTCACCGTGGTCGCCTTCGGCACCAGCCTGCCCGAGCTCGCCGCCAGCCTGGCGGCGGTGGCCAAGCGCGAGGACGACCTGGTGGTGGGCAACGTGGTGGGCTCCTGCCTGCTCAACATCCTGCTGGTGCTGGGGCTGCCGGCCATGCTCGGCGGCCTGCCGGCCGGAAGCGAGGCGGTGTGGCGGGACCTGCCGGTGCTGCTGGCCCTGACCCTGGTGCTCGGCCCCATCTTCCTCAACGGCCCCCGCGGGAGCTATCACATCAACCGCCTCGAGGGCGCGCTGCTGCTGGCGGCCTATGCCGGCTACATCGGCTGGGTTTTCGGCTTGTTCGCCCCGGGGCAGACGGCATAGATTGGACCATGGAGGACCACCCACGATGAGCCGCCTGCAGGCCATGATCTTCGACGTCGACGGCACCCTGGCCGAGACCGAGCGCGACGCCCACCGCGCCGGCTTCAACGTGGCCTTCGAGGAGGCCGGCCTGGAAGACCGCTGGAGCCCCGAGCTCTACGGCCAGCTGCTGGCCGTGCCCGGCGGCAAGGAGCGCATCCGCCACTACTGGACCGAGCACAAGGGCGAGCCCGAGCCCGACTGGGAGTGGGTCAAGGGCCTGCACCAGCGCAAGGCCGAGGTCTACACCGAGCGCATCCGCGCCGGGCTGGTGCCGCCGCGCTCGGGCATCCTGCGCCTGCTGCGCGAGGCGCGCGAGGCCGGCATCCGCCTGGCCATCGCCACCACCACCACGCGCGCGCCGCTGATGGAGCTGCTGCGCCACACCCTGGCCCCGGAGGCGGCGGAGTGGTTCGAGGTGATCGTGGCCGGCGACGAGGTGGCGGCGAAGAAGCCCTCGCCGGATGCCTACGACAAGGCGCTGGCCGATCTGGGGCTGGCGCCCGGGGCCTGCCTGGCGGTGGAGGACTCCCGGCCGGGCGTGGAGGCCGCGGTGGCGGCGCACCTGCCGGTGGTGGTGACCACCAGCGAGTACACCGGCAGCCACGACTTCCCCGGCGCGCTGGCGGTATTCGACGGCTTCGGCGAGCCCGATGCCGAGCCGGCGCGGGTGGTCCGCGGCGAGGTGGAGCTGCCCGCCCACGGCGCGGTGGACCTGGACACCCTGATCCGCCTGCACGCCGCCTGGACCGAAAGCGAGGCCCGGCATGGCTGAGGAAGCGGGGGACATGCCGGCCACCGACCCGCGCGCCTTCCTGCGCGAGGCCGAGCCCCAGCGCCGGCTGGACTACCTGGTGGGCCGGGCGGCCATGGCGCCGTCGCCCTACAATACCCAGCCCTGGCGCTTCCGCGCCAAGGACCCGGCGGTGGCGGACCTGCAGTGGGACCCCAGCCGCCGGCTGAGCCGCGCCGATCCCTCCGGGCGGCTGCTGTTCATCGCCCTGGGCGCGGCCCTGGAGAACTTCCTGATCGCCGCCCGCGATCTGGGCTACGCCCCGGAGCTGGAGTGGTTCCCCGACGGCGAGGAGGGCCCCACCGCGGTGCGCATCGCCCTCGGCGAGCCCGGCGAGCTGCCCGAGCCCGACCCCCGGGTGGACCTGCAGGCGCGCCGGCGCACCGCCCACGGCCCGCTCACCGGCCCGGTGGAGCCGGCGGTGCGCGACGCCCTGGAGGCCCTGGACCTGGGCGAGGTTGCGCTGTCCTGGGCCGAGGACCACTGGCAGGACGGCCTGGCTGGCCACGCCGCCGCCACCGCCTCGCGCCAGTGGCGGGATCCCGCCTTCCGCCGCGAGCTCCTGGCCTGGCTGCGCAAGGACCAGGGCGAGCTGGAGGAGCGCCGCGACGGCCTGGCCCTGACCCGCTTCCGGCGCTTCCCGGGCTGGCTGGCGCGGGGTGTGCGCCGGACCATGGACCACCTGCCGGCCCTGTTCGACCCCAGGCGCAAGACCGGCCGCCGCATCCGCCGGGCCTCCGCCCTGATCGTGCTGTCCACCCCCGGCGGCGACGGCCGCCGGCAGTGGCTGGCGGTGGGCCGGGCGTACCAGCGCATCGGCCTGGAGCTGGCCCACGCCGGCCATGCCCTGGGCCCGGAGGCGGCGCTGACCGCCGGCGAGGAGGCGCGCGCCGAAACCGGCCGCATCCTGCGCGTGGACCAGCCCCAGCTGGCCGCCCGCATCGGCCGCGCCCGGCCCCACCCCGGCACCCCCCGCCGGCGCCTGCACCGCGTGCTCAACCCGCCGGCGCCCACCTTCCCGCTGTATCCGCACCCGGACTGACGGCAGGGCCGGCCCTGCCGTCAGTCCGGGTCCCGCCAGGGCCCTCGCCATGACGGCGGGGGGAGAGGCGGCCGGTCCCGCCGCCGTTGGCCGTCGTCGCGAGCGAAGCGTGGCGACCTCCGTGGCGGAGCCCAATCCGGCAGATTGCCGCGTCCCGCCCCTAAGCCTCCACCCAGTTGGGCCCCAGCCCGCTCCCCGGGCAGGCTAAGGGGCGGGACTCGCCATGACGGCGGGGGAGAGGCGGCCGGCCCCGCCGCCGTTGGCCGTCGTCGCGAGCGAAGCGTGGCGACCTCCGTGGCGGAGCCCAATCCGGCAGATTGCCGCGTCCCGCCCCTAAGCCTCCCCCCAGTTGGGCCCCAGCCCGCTCCCCGGGCAGGCTAAGGGGCGGGACTCGCAATGACGGCGGGGGGCGCCGCTCCCGCCATGGTCCAGGTCTGGCGCAGGAGCGGCGGTCCCGCGCCGCGACGGTTGTGGGCCCAACCCGGCACGGCACCGGGCTAGCGCCCCTCCCCTGGCGGGCCGGCCCTACAGCGCCGGGTCGGTGTACTGGCGGTGGATGTCGTCGATCCTGGCCAGCAGGTCGTCGTCCAGCGTGACCTCGGCGCTGTCCAGGTCCGCCTCCAGCTGCTCCAGGCTGGTGGCGCCGATGATGGTGCTGGCGGTGAACGGCTGCTGGCGGCAGAAGGCCAGGGCCATCTGCGCCGGGTCCAGGCCGGCCTCGCGCGCCAGCTCCACGTAGGCGCGGCAGGCCGGCTCCACGCCCGGCTTGGCGTAGCGGTTGCCGAACTCGGGGTAGACGGTCAGGCGGGCGCCGGCCGGGGCGCCGCCGTCCAGGTACTTGCCGGTGAGGTGGCCGAAGGCCAGCGGCGAGTACACCAGCAGCGGCACGTTCTCGCGGTAGGCGATCTCGTCCAGGCCCTTCTCGAAGCCGCGGTTGATCAGGTTGTAGGCGTTCTGGATGGACACCACCCGCGGCAGGTCGTGCTCGTCGGCCAGGCGGGTGAACTCCATGACGCCCCAGGGCGTCTCGTTGGACAGGCCGATGTAGCGCACCTTGCCGGCGTCCACCAGATCCTTGAGGACCTCCAGCTGCTCGTGCACCGGGGTCGGGTCCCACTCCCGGGACGGATCGAAGCGGGCCTCGCCGAACTTGGGCACGTTCCGCTCCGGCCAGTGGATCTGGTAGAGGTCCACGTAGTCGGTGCCCAGGCGCTTGAGGCTGCCCTCGACGGCGCGCTCGATGTTGGAGCGGTCCACCCGCGGCAGCTCGCCTGCGTCGCCGCGCATCCACGGCAGCACGGTGGAGCGCCCGGCCACCTTGGTGGCCAGCACGAATTCGTCCCGGCGCGAGGGGTTGGCCGCGATCCAGTTGCCGATGTAGGTCTCGGTGCGGGTGTGGGTTTCTGCCTTGGGCGGCACCGGGTACAGCTCGGCGGTATCGATGAAGTTGACGCCGCGCTCCAGCGCCCGCTCGATCTGGGCGTGGGCGTCGGCCTCGCTGTTCTGGTCGCCGAAGGTCATGGTGCCGAGGCAGATCTCGGAGACCTCGAGGTCGCTTTCGCCGAGACGGTTGTAGCGCATGACGGACTGCTCCTTGGCGGATGTCGGTCAGGTACGAGGGTTGGGCGGGGCCGGGAGTTGTACCGCTTCGCCGGCTCCGGGACAAGGCGATCCGGACAGGCCATCCGGAAAGTCTGGGGGGACGGGCCCCCGCCGCGGTTGTGGACGGCGCCCGCCGCGGGGCGTATACCGGAAGAAGGCCGGGGCGGGCGATTGAAGGGATCGGCGCGGTTGTGGGATCATAACCCCAGCTGCACCGTCCCGCTTCCTTCCCTTTCTCAGACGGTCTTACCGCCCGGCGGCCCCCAGCGATTGCGCCGACCGTTACCCGGGGACCCGCCGATCGAACAGGAAAAATGCTGGCCATGAGCGAGCACGAGGGCACTCACGAGGGCGAGGCTGAAGTCACCTGCATGATCATCGTCGAAGGTGTGACACAGAGCGGAGGCAAGTTCCGGCCCAGCGACTGGGTCGAGCGCTTCGCCGGCAATGCCGCTTCCTTCGGTGCGGACAACCGGCTCCACTACTCGCCCTATATCAAGCCCACCGTCCATAACGGCGTCAAGGGGCTGCTGGTGGACCCCCGCCTGCGCGACGCCCGCCCCGAGCTGTTCCGGCAGCTCGTCAGCTTCGCCCGCGAGAACCGTCTGCGGGTGCCGGAGACCTGCGACGTCCCCGAGCTGAATGAGCACATGGCCGAGGTCGAGCGGCAGCAACAGCAGGGCTGAGGCCGGCCCGCGCCCCTAGTCCCCCAGACGGTAGTGCTTGCGCACGGCCTCGTGGATGTCCCAGGTGCAGTCCATCCCCGCCGGGAAGGTCACCAGGTCGCCGGCGCCGAAGGTGACCGCCTCGCCCTCCCCGGGCTCCACCGTGACCCGGCCCTGCAGTAGATAGCACACCTCCTGCTCGCCGTAGGTCCACGGGAAGCGGGACTCGCCCTTCTCCCAGATCGGCCAGTCGAAAACGCCCATCTCCTCGAGCTCGGCCTCGCTGGGCCGGCGAACCTGGATCTCCGCCATGTCGGCTCCTTTCGCGGTTCGGGTTGGTGCGGCTTGGCGGTCGGCGGCGGGGCGCGGTAAAAAATCCACGCAAGTTTAGCCAACGGCGGACGCGTCATGTCAATTTCCCACTGGGTCCGGCCCGAGATCCGGGCCATGACCGGCTACCAGCCCGGTGAGCAGCCGGCCCCCGGGCAGCGGGTGATCAAGCTCAACACCAACGAGAACCCCCACCCCGCGCCCACCGAGGTGGTGGAGGCCATCCGCGAGGCCGCCGCGGCCGAGACCCTGCGCCGCTATCCCGTGCCCGACGCCCGCCCGGTGCGCGAGGCCGCCGGCCGCGCCTACGGCCTGGACCCGGCCCAGGTGGTGGTGGGCAACGGCTCCGACGACCTGCTCACCATGCTGCTGCGCACCTTCGTCGCCCCCGGCGCGGCGGTGGTGGCGCCGGCGCCCACCTACTCCCTGTACGACACCCTCACCCGCATCCAGGGCGGGGTCTACCGCGAGGTGCCCTGGGGCGTGGGCGGCTCGCTGCTGGTCCGCGCCATCGCCGACGCCGGCCCGGCCCTGGTGTTCGTCACCCGGCCCAACGCCCCCTTCGGCTTCGCCTGCGGCCTGGACCAGGTGGCCGCCCTGTGCCGGGCGGTGGACGCCCCGGTGGTGGTGGACGAGGCCTACGCCGACTTCGCCGCCGACAGCGCCCTGGCCCTGCTCGCCGACCACCCCAACCTGATCGTCCTGCGCACCTTCTCCAAGGGCTTCTCGCTGGCCGGGCTGCGCCTGGGCCTGGGCTTCGCCCACCCGGAGGCCGCCGCCGAGCTGCACAAGGTGCGCGACTCCTACAACGTCGATGCCCTGGCCCAGGCCGGCGCCGTGGCCGCCCTCGACCACCTCGACGCCTTCCGCCCCAACACCGAGGCCGTGGTGCGCGAGCGTGGCCGCCTGACGGCGGCCCTCAGGGAGCGCGGCTTCGGCGTCGCCGACAGCCAGGCCAACTTCGTCTTCGCGCGCGTCCCCGACGGCGACGGCGCCCCCTGGTACGAGGCCCTCAAGGCGAAGGGCATCCTGGTGCGCCACTTCCCCGAGCCCGAGGAGCTGGCCGAGGGCCTGCGCATCACCGTGGGCGCGGCCGAGGAGAACGACGCCCTGCTGGAGGCATTGGACGGGATTGCCGAGGGTTAGGCCGGTCGCGGCGGGGGACCGCCGCTCCTACGGGTAATTCCGGGCTTGTTGTAGGCGCGGCGGCCCCCGCCGCGACCTGCCTGAATACCCCCTAATCGAGGGAGCGGGCTAAATCCCTCCCCGGTTCCAGCCACTCCGCGTCCCAATGGGGGTAATCCCCGATCGCCCTAACCAGTCCGGCCCGCAACGGGTTGGCAACGAGATAACGGGCCGCTTCCCGCAGATCCTCCTCTTTCCGTAAGCCCCGGTCGTGGAAGCCCTTCTGCCAGATATCGCCTTTGCAATCCGGCCACCTGCGATTCAGCTGCCGCGCCGAATAGCCCTTTATCGACCGCATCAGATTGTCCAGGGTGTTGCCGGCCGCCAGGGTAACCAGCCAGTGCAGGTGATCGGGCATGAGGACAAAGGCATGGGAGACGGCCCGGCCGGCCTCATGCTCCCCCCGGAGGACGCGGATTACCGTCCGGGCCTTCCAGAAGTCGTGGAAGATTGGGGCCCGGCCCGCGGTGACCGTGGTAAGCAGATAAGGTCGGCCCGGTTCGCTGAACCGCCCCCTGCGGAGGCGATGCTGACCGCCCCCGTTCGCTGACGTAGGCATGGAACCCCCCTCTTCTTCGTTCCCGCATCGGGCTGGTCGCGGCGGGGACCGCCGCTCCTACGGGTAACTCCGGGCCTGTTGTAGGAGCGGCGGCCCCCGCCGCGACCGGCTGCATTCCCCTCCCTACCCCGATCCTTCCCGCGCCTCCCGCAGGGCCTCGTAGCTGTCGGACCGGCCGGGGCCGTCGATCAGGCGGACGTGCTTGGGCTTGAGGGCGCGCGGGTCGTCGACGCCGCAGGCGTGGGCGATGACGCCGACCTCGCGGGTGATGTGGCGGACGTAGTTGGCCACCCGCACCTTCTTGTCGGCGGGGTCGAGCCCCTTCTGCAGGCGCGGGTTGTGGGTGGTGACGCCGGTGGGGCAGGTGTCCTTGTTGCAGCGCAGGGACTGGATGCAGCCGAGGGCGAACATGAAGCCGCGGGCGGAGGTGACGAAGTCGGCGCCCAGGGCCAGGCCCCAGGCCACCGACTCCGGGGTGACCATCTTGCCGGAGACGATCACCCGGATGCGCTCGCGCAGGCCGTGGTCGTCCAGCCTGGCGGTCAGCAGGGGCAGGGCCTCGAAGCGCGACATGCCCATGTTGTCCATGAGGCTCATGGGGGCGGCGCCGGAGCCGCCCTCGGCGCCGTCGAGGGTGATGAAGTCGGGGGCGTGCCCGGCGCCCCGGCGGTGGATCTCGGCGGCCAGGGTGTCGATCCAGCCGGGGTCGCCCATGACCATCTTGAAGCCGGTGGGCTTGCCGGTGATGTCGCGGATGCGCGCCACCTGGTCGAGGAGCTCGGCGGCGCTGTTGATGTCCGGGTGGCGGTTGGGGCTGATGGAGTCGGTGTACTGCGGGATGCCGCGAATGCGGGCGATCTCCGGGGTCACCTTGACCCCCGGCAGGATGCCGCCCTTGCCCGGCTTGGCGCCCTGGGCCAGCTTGATCTCCACCATGCGCACCTGCGGCTGTCCCGCCACCTCCCGCAGCCGCTCCTCGTCCAGGTTGCCGGCCTCGTCGCGCACGCCGTACTTGGCGGTGCCGATCTGGAGCACCACGTCGCCGCCGCCTTCCAGGTGGTAGGGCGCCAGCCCGCCCTCGCCGGTGTTGAGCCAGCAGCCGGCCATGGCGGCGCCGTGGGACAGGGCCTGCACCGCCGGTTTCGACAGCGCGCCGTAGCTCATCCCGGAGACGTGGAAGAAGCCGTGCGTCACGTAGGGCTCGGCGCAGTCCGGTCCGACGGTGACCGCGGCGGCGCTGCTGGCGTCGGTGCCCAGGGACGGGAAGGGGCAGTTGTTGAAGGCGATGCTGCCCTCGGCGCGGATGTTCTTGGTGGAGCCGAAGGCGGCGGTGGTCTGCTGGTCCTTGGCCGAGCTGTACACCCACGAGCGCTCGGCGCGGTTGAAGGGCAGCTCCTCGCGGTCCATGGCGAAGAAGTACTGGCGGAAGAAGCGGCCGAGGAACTCGAACAGGTAGCGGAAGTGGCCGATGACCGGGTAGTTGCGGATGACGGCGTGGCGGTTCTGGGTGATGTCGCGGATGAACACCAGGACCAGGGCCAGCGCCCCCACCCCGATGACGAACACGAACACCGCGGACATCACCTCGATGGCCCGGAACAGCAGCATGTCGGCGTAGGCGGCCATGGCTCGCGGTACCTCCCGGGGCTGGCGCACGAAAATATCAGGGTAGGACGGTATACACGCGGCGGACGCTTGGTGGCATCATGGGCCGCCTGTACGGGCGCGCCCCTGCGCCGCCTCTGGGAGCAGGGTAGCGCCCTTGGCCTCGATCAACTAGGAAGGGGGGATCTTTTGCGCATGCAAGGCCGCATCATCGGGCTGATGGCCCTGGCCGCCGCCGGCTTCGCCGGCCCGGCCGCAGCCGCCGAGAACCCGCTGTACGCGGGCGGCGGCGTGTCGGTGGAGGGGATCAACAGCGGCGACGACGGCTTCGCCGCCATGGGCCGCTTCGGCGTGAAGATGGACAACGTCCTGCCGGGCTTCGCCGTGGAGGGCGAGGTCAGCCGCAGCCTGGTGGACCCGCAGACCGCCGGCAACAACGACATCACCTTCACCACCCTCGGCGGCTACGCCGTCTACACCGCACCCCTGCCCGATCGCCGCGTGTCCCTGCGCGGGCGGCTGGGCCTGGTGTGGGTGAACGCCGATCCCGACAACGGCGGCAGCGACAGCGACACCCGGATCAGCTGGGGCCTGGGCGGGGAGTACCGCATCTCCAGCGGGCTCTCGGCCTTCGTCGACTACACCCGCGTGTCCTCGACCCTCGACCACCTCAATGGCGGGGTGCTGGTGCACTTCTAGCGGGTGCGCTTCCGGTCGGACCCGAGCGGGGCCGCTGCGGCGGCCCCGCTTGGCGTTGGCCCCCTACGGGCTGCGCTCCGCCTGCCCGCCGACGGGCCGTGACGCCCCCGCCCCGCCGCCGACGAACGCCCGCACCGTCCAGTACAGCGCCACCGCCGCCGCCAGCCCCCACATGGCGCCGCCCAGCAGCAGCTGCTGGTCGAGCAGGTAGTTGTTGCACAGGCGCACCGGCGCCTCGTAGTAGACCCAGCCCATCACCACCAGCATGGACACCGCGTTGGCCCACAGCGCCCCGCGCGCCAGCCCCGGCAGCCGCGGCCAGCTGCGCGCCAGCGGCAGCCCCAGCAGCAGCGGCACCGAGGCGAACTTGGCCGCCTCCCAGGCCGGCTCCTGCAGCGCCCGGTCCAGGCTCACCGGCAGCATCCAGAACACCAGGGTGAATAGCGCCACCACCACCCCGGCGGCGCCGAAGCGGTTGAAGCCGCCCGCCTCGCCGGGGCGCACCGGGCCCAGGCCGCGCCCCAGCCACCAGCCGGCCACCGCCAGCAGACCGATCTGGCCCACCATGTGGCCGGCCAGGGTGGCCTCCAGCAGGGTGCGCGCCGGCGGCAGCGCCAGCAGGGCCCACAGGCCGACGCCGGCGGCCAGGCCGCGGCGGGTCATGGCCACCCGCCCGGTGGGGTGGGGCGGGGGCGGGAGACCGGGTCCGGGAGATTGCCGCGTCCCCTGGCGGGGCCTCGCAATGACGGTACGGCGAGGGGCCGGCCTCCCCCGCGGCGGGGGCCGCCGCTCCCGCAACGGCGACCCGCAAGCGGCTCGCGGCCGTCCGGTCGTCGTTGCCCTCCCGGGAAGCGGCGGCCGCCGCCGCGGTCGGGACGGCGACAGGGGCTCGCTTCCGGGGGATTGCCGCGTCCCCCGGCGGGGCCTCGCAATGACGGCCTCCGAACCCCGAATTTGTCATCGCGAGCGCAGCGAAGCGATCTCCCGAAATGGGCTCCGTCGGTTCCGGCGCAGGAGCGGCCTCCCGGCCGCCAGGGGGAGGAGGGGACCAGGCCGAATACGGCCAGGAAGCCGCTCCTGCGCGGGATCCGCGGTTGGCGGGCGCTCACAGCCGGGCCTCTACGGCCTGCACCACGCGGGCCGGGCGGGCGTCGTCGATGATGGCCACCAGCCGGCCATCGCGGTCGATGAGGTAGAAGGCGGCGTTGTGGCTAAAGCCGCCGTGGCCATCGGGCAGCACCACCACGCCCAGCCGCTTCAGCACCTTCTCCAGCCCCGACCGCGGCCGGGCCACCCACCAGCTGGCGGGATCGGCGCCGTAGTGGCCGCCGTAGGCCCGCAGCCGGTCGGGATCGTCGTGGGCCGGGTCGAAGCTCAGGCTCAGGAAGCGCACCTCGCCGCCCACCGCCGACGCCGGCAATTGGTCGCGGATGCGGGCCATGCGGATGCCGAGCATGGGGCACATGGTCTGGCAGCGGGTGTAGATGAAGGTGGCCACCACCAGCCGGCCCCGCAGGTCGCGGAGCCGGACCTCCGCCCCCGTCTGCAGCTGGAGGCGCAGGTCCGGCACCGCGCGCGGGTGCTCGGACACGGCCAGCCGGCGGGCGGTCTCCGCCGTGAAGGCGCGACCGCCGTCGGTGGCCCAGGCCAGGGCGGCCGTCCCCAGGACGGCCGCGCCGATGGCCGCCAGCCAGGTGCGCATCAGGCCGGCACGGGCGCCGTGGCGGCACGCCGGAGGCCGGCGAAGAAGCGCCACATGAACACCGCGGTGGCGGCGATCACCAGCACCGCGAAGGCCGACGCGGCCTGGTCGTAGGGCACCCACTCCGCCAGGTGCTGGGCGTAGCGGCGGGGCTCGCCGTCACGGCCGCCCATCAGGAACATGCCCACGAAGCCCAGGCCGCCCAGGGCGTAGACCCAGAAGGCCACGCGGTCGGTGGCGGTGTCGGTGCTGCCGGCGTAGGTCTTCACCAGCCAGCTCATGAAGCCCAGCGCCATGGCGATCATCCCCAGCAGCAGGTAGAAGTGGAAGTGCCCGGGGACCCAGGTGGTGTTGTGCATCACCTGGTTGATCACGATGGTGGCGTCGACCATGGCCGGGATGATGCCGGCGGCCCAGCCGAAGGTGGACAGCACCAGCAGCGCCGAGGCCAGGTCCCACCGGATGTTGGAGCGGTGGACGTTGGTGATGGCGCCGTAGGCGGTCACCACCAGCACCGGCAGGCCCGAGGTGTAGCTGATGATCTGCCCCATCACGTTCATCCACTCCGGCATGGCGAAGTCCATGAGGATGTGGTGGGGATAGACGATGATCACCATGAGGGTGGAGGCGGTCCACGCCCCCAGGAAGGCCTTGTTGCTCGACGGCCAGGGCCGGCCGGTATAGCGCGGCAGCAGGTGGTAGACGGCGATGATGGCCATGTAGATGGTGGCGTTGATGAACACGTGGCCGAAGAAGTAGATCATGTTCTTGGCCAGCAGCGCGTCCACCTCGAAGGCCGGGAAGTACAGGTTGACCAGCGACATGACGACGATGGCCGCGCCCGACACCAGGCCTAAGATGTTGACGATGAGCACCATGGTGGAGGCCACCACCGCCGGCGGCGGGGCGTTGCCGTCGTTGTGGCCGAACAGCTGCGGCCAGCCGAGGCCCTTGCCCAGGCTGCCGTAGCGCCCGATGATGGCGCGCGCGGTGTCCAGGTGCAGCAGCAGGAAGCCCACGCCCACCAGCAGCAGGCCGAACAGGAAGCTGGCCGCGCCCCAGGTGGACCACATGCCCATGGGATGGGCCGGCAGCGGGTAGAGGAAGGTCCAGGCGCCGGCGTAGCCGCCCACGGCGATGCCGAGGATGATCAGCACCACCCCGGTCAGGAACAGGCCCAGGTTGGCCCAGGCCACGCCCAGCGACAGTTCCACGTACTGGCGCAGGAAGTACCACATGATCCCCGCGCCGGCGAGGCCGGCGATGCCCACCATGCCGGTGCCGTGCAGGGTGAGGATGCGGTAGAACCACTGCGGCGGCACCCCCAGAAGCTCGCCCTGGCTCAGGCGCATGATCAGGCCCAGCAGCATCATCAGGACCAGGACCGCGCCGGCGGTGGCCATGTAGGCGAGCACCACCTGCCGCTCGGGGCGGCCGATGGCGGAATCGGGCTGATACGGATTGCTCATGGCGTTGGCCTCCCGGCTCAGGTCGCGGAGGGGGCGTGGGAGTGCGGCGCCGCGGCGGTTTCCGCCGGCGTCACGGTGATCTTCTTGGTCATGTTGTGGTGGGCCAGGCCGCAGTACTCCAGGCACCTGACGGTGTAGGTGCCCGGCCGGCGGAAGGTGTGGCGCACCACGTTGGTGTAGCCCGGCATGGCCTGGGTCTGGGCCACCACCTGGTGGTCGGCGTTGTAGATGGCGAAGCCGTGGTTGACGTCGGCCGAGGTGACGCGGAAGGCCACCAGCTTGCCCGCGGGGATCTCGGTGCGGTCCATATCCCAGTACCACTGGTGACCGGTGACGCCGACGGTGATGTCCGCGGGCTGCTCGGCCTTGCCGTGGGTGGCGGCGTAGGGCAGGTCGGCCAGGGTGTCGATGGACATCCAGGTGC